>NZ_JBEYJD010000029.1:0-129303 GCF_040636125.1 Streptomyces sp. NPDC006733
GCCGAACATGGCGACCGCGACGACCATCATGGTGGCCACGCCCATGGCCTTGAAGTCCGCGATCCCTCGGGGACCGGACGGCGGCCTCTTGTCGTTCCTACTGCTTGCGCAGGCGGAAGGTCAGGCCCAGCTGGTCGTCCGTGAAGGGCTCGCCGTACGTGGTGTCCGGCTCCCCGGCGGAGAAGTCCGTCGCGAGGACCTCGTCGGAGATCAGCGCGGCGTGCTCGGTCAGCGCCGTGGTCAGGTCCTCGTTCGCGGCCTGCCAGCGGACGGCGATGCGGTCCGCCACGTCCAGCCCCGAGTTCTTGCGGGCCTCCTGGATCAGCCGGATCGCGTCGCGGGCCAGGCCCGCCAGGCGCAGTTCCGGGGTGATCTCCAGGTCCAGGGCGACGGTGGCGCCCGAGTCGGAGGCCACCGACCAGCCCTCGCGCGGCGTCTCGGTGATGATCACCTCGTCCGGGGAGAGCGCGATCGGCTCGCCGTTCAGCTCGACGGAGGCGGTGCCGGCGCGCAGGGCCGCCGAGAGCGCGGCCGCGTCGGCGGCCGCGACGGCCTTCGCCACGTCCTGCACGCCCTTGCCGAAGCGCTTGCCCAGGGCCCGGAAGTTCGCCTTGGCCGTGGTGTCGACCAGGGAGCCGCCGACCTCGGAGAGCGAGGCAAGGGAGAGCACGTTCAGTTCCTCGGTGATCTGCGCGTGCAGCGCCGGGTCCAGGGAGTCGAAGCCGGCGGCGGCCACCAGCGCGCGGGAGAGCGGCTGGCGGGTCTTGACGCCGGATTCGGCGCGGGTCGCGCGGCCGAGCTCCACCAGGCGGCGGACGAGCAGCATCTGCTCGGACAGCACCGGGTTGATCGCGGACTCGTCGGCGACCGGCCAGGACGCGAGGTGGACGGAGTCCGGCGCGTCCGGGGTGACCGGAGTGACGAGGTCCTGCCAGACCCGCTCGGTGATGAACGGCGTCAGCGGGGCCATCAGGCGGGTGACCGTCTCGACCACGTCGTGCAGGGTGCGCAGCGCGGCGGCGTCGCCCTGCCAGAAGCGGCGGCGCGAGCGGCGGACGTACCAGTTGGAGAGGTCGTCGACGAAGGAGGAGAGCAGCTTGCCCGCGCGCTGGGTGTCGTAGGCCTCCAGCGACGCGGTGACGTCGCGGGTGAGGGTGTGCAGTTCGCCCAGCAGCCAGCGGTCCAGCAGCGGTCGGTCGGCCGGGGCCGGGTCGCTCGCGGTGGGGGTCCAGCCGGCGGTGCGGGCGTACAGGGCCTGGAAGGCGACGGTGTTCCAGTACGTGAGGAGGGTCTTGCGGACCACCTCCTGGATGGTGCCGTGGCCGACCCGGCGGGCCGACCAGGGCGAACCGCCGGCCGCCATGAACCAGCGGACGGCGTCGGCGCCGTGCTGGTCCATCAGGGCGATGGGCTCCAGGGTGTTGCCCAGGTGCTTGGACATCTTCCGGCCGTCCTCGGCGAGGATGTGGCCGAGGCAGACCACGTTCTCGTAGGAGGACCGGTCGAAGACCAGGGTGCCGACGGCCATCAGCGTGTAGAACCAGCCGCGGGTCTGGTCGATGGCCTCGGAGATGAACTGCGCCGGGTAGCTCTTCTCGAAGGTCTCCCGGTTGCGGTGCGGGTAGCCCCACTGCGCGAACGGCATCGACCCGGAGTCGTACCAGGCGTCGATGACCTCCGGGACGCGCACCGCCTCGAGCGAGCAGCCCTCGCCGGTGCAGGGGAACGTGACGTCGTCGATGTACGGGCGGTGCGGGTCCAGGCCGGACTGGTCGGTGCCCGTCAGCTCGCCGAGCTCCTTCAGGCTGCCGACGCACGTCAGGTGGTTCTCCGCGCAGCGCCAGATGGGCAGCGGGGTGCCCCAGTAGCGGTTGCGGGAGAGCGCCCAGTCGACGTTGTTGTTCAGCCAGTCCCCGAAGCGGCCCTGCTTGACCGAATCCGGGTACCAGTTGGTCTTCTCGTTCTCCCGCAGCATCGCGTCCTTGACGGCGGTGGTGCGGATGTACCAGGACGGCTGCGCGTAGTAGAGCAGCGCGGTGTGGCAGCGCCAGCAGTGCGGGTAGCTGTGCTCGTACGGGACGTGGCGGAAGAGGCGGCCGGTGCGCCGGAGCTCCTCGACCAGCTTCTCGTCGGCCTTCTTGAAGAACTCGCCGCCGACGAGCGGGACCTCCGGCTCGAAGGTGCCGTCGGGGCGGACCGGGTTGACCACGGGCAGGCCGTAGGCGCGGCAGACCTTGAGGTCGTCCTCGCCGAAGGCGGGGGACTGGTGGACCAGACCGGTGCCGTCCTCGGTGGTGACGTACTCGGCGTTGACGAGGTAGTGCGCGTCCGGGATCTCGACGTAGTCGAAGGGCCGCTGATAGGTCCAGCGCTCCATCTCGGCGCCGGTGAAGCGGGTGCCGGTGGCCGTCCAGCCCTCACCGAGGGCCTTCTCCAGCAGCGGCTCGGCGACGACCAGCCGCTCAGTCCCGTCGGTCGCCACCACGTAGGTGACGTCCGGGTGCGCGGCGACGGCGGTGTTGGAGACCAGGGTCCAGGGGGTGGTCGTCCAGACGAGCAGGGCGGCCTCGCCGGCGAGCGGTCCCGAGGTCAGCGGGAAGCGGACGAAGACGGAGGGGTCGACGACCGTCTCGTACCCCTGCGCCAGCTCGTGGTCGGACAGGCCGGTCTGGTCCTTGGGGCACCAGGGGGCGACGCGGTAGTCCTGGACCAGCAGGCCCTTGGAGAAGATCTCCTTCAGCGACCACCACACGGACTCGATGTACGACGGGTCCATCGTCCGGTAGGCCTGGTCGAGGTCGACCCAGTAGCCCATGCGGGTCGTCAGCTCGGTGAAGGCGTCGGTGTGGCGGGTCACCGACTCGCGGCACTTCGCGTTGAACTCCGCGACGCCGTAGTCCTCGATGTCCTGCTTGTTGGTGAACCCGAGCTCCTTCTCGACGGCCAGCTCGACGGGCAGCCCGTGGCAGTCCCAGCCGGCCTTGCGGGTCACGTGGTGGCCCTGCATGGTCTTGAAGCGGGGGAAGACGTCCTTGAAGACGCGGGCCTCGATGTGGTGCGCGCCCGGCATGCCGTTGGCCGTCGGCGGGCCCTCGTAGAAGACCCACTCGGGCAGTCCCTCGGTCTGGTCGAGGGAGCGGGCGAAGACCTTGTTCTCGCTCCAGAAGTCGAGCACCTCGTGCTCGAGGGCGGGCAGGTCGACCTGGGCGGGTACCTGGCGGTACTGCGGCGTCATCGGTGGTGCCTCCGGCGGACTGTCACGTGCTTCCGTGTTCTCCGACGAAGGGACGAGAGCCTGGGGCTCCCGCGGTACCACCCTTCTTGGCCCGGGAGGCGGCGCCTCCTGGACCCCCTCGATTGGGGACGCGATGCCGGTTCTACTCGCCCTGCGGCTTTCCTCCGGCGGCTCCGGGGTGATCTTCGTGCCGCGCACACCCCCGGGCTTCCACCGTCCCCGGGTCGCTCTTGGCTGCGTGCGGCGCTACTCGTCCCTTTCCACGCCTTTCGCTTGGCCCAGTGTACGGGCCGGGGGCCGCCGTGTCGGCCGGGATTCGCGGGCCGCCGGCCGGTTCCCGCTGACCCGAATGGCCGGATCGGGACAACCGAAGACCGGCCGTACGGCGTCACTACCGGTGGTTACCGGCATACCTGGTGTGCCACCTGGGCACACAGGATGCAGACCCGTCGGCCCACCCGGCCCGGCGGGCGGATCGAGCGGCGTGCCCCGTTGCCGCGGGTCCGGAGCCGTTCTACCGTTCCGGCACGATTCGCGAGCAGGATCACAGAATGTGAAGGGGTCGCGGCCATGGTCGTGAAGAAGACCGCCGCCAAGAAGACGACACCGGCCAAGAAGGCGGCCACCGTCGCCAAGAAGACCGTCGCCAAGAAGACCGTGGCGAAGAAGACGGGAGCCAAAAAGGTGGTAGCGAAGAAGACGGCGGCCGGTGCGGTCGCGTCCGCGGTCCCCGCCTCCCGGGCGGCCGACGAGCCCGGCGTGCTCCCGGTACGGCCGGGGGAGGACCCGTGGTCCGCCGCGGAGGTCCTCCAGGCGCGGGCCGAGCTGCTCGCGGAGGCGGAGCGGCTGCGGGCCGAGATCGCGTCCTCCGAGGCGTCGGTGGCGGGCCTGCTGCGGGACTCCGGCGGCGGCGCGGGTGACGACGACGCCGACACGGGCTCCAAGAACATCAGCAGGGAGCACGAGATGTCCCTGGCGGCGACCGCCCGCGAGACGCTCGCCCAGTCCGAGCACGCCCTGGAGCGGCTCGACGAGGGCACGTACGGCCGCTGCGAGTCCTGCGGCAACGCGATCGGCAAGGCGCGGATGCAGGCGTTCCCGCGGGCCACGCTCTGCATCGACTGCAAGCAGCGGCAGGAGCGCCGCTGACCCCCCGACCCACTGACCCCGGCCGGGGGACCCCCGCGCACGGGTGTGACGTACCCTCGTCAACAGCCAGGATCCGGCCTGGCGGGCACCAGGTGCACAAGGGCTGAGGGACTCACGTGACGGAAGCGGAGCACGGCATCGAGGAACGGGACGAAGAGGCCACGGCGGCGGCCGGGGCCCCGCAGGAGGTGCCGGTCACCGCGCCCAGGGGCAAGCGCCGCATCGTCGTCCTGCTCGCGGTGGCCGCGCTGGCGTACGCCCTGGACCTGCTGTCCAAGCTGTGGGTGGTCACCAGCCTCGAACACCGGGACACCCCGATCGACGTGCTCGGCAGCTGGCTGCGGCTGGAGGCCGTCCGCAACGGGGGCGCCGCCTTCGGCTTCGGCCAGGGCATGACGATCATCTTCACGATCATCGCGGCCGGGGTGATCGTGGTGATCGCCCGGCTGGCGCGCAAGCTCTACAGCCTGCCCTGGGCGATCGCGCTCGGGCTGCTGCTCGGCGGGGCGTTCGGCAACCTGACGGACCGGGTCTTCCGCTCGCCCGGCTTCCTGGAGGGGCACGTGGTCGACTTCATCGCCCCCGCCCACTTCGCGGTCTTCAACCTGGCCGACTCCGCGATCGTCTGCGGGGGCATCCTGATCGTGCTGCTGTCCTTCCGCGGCCTCGACCCGGACGGCACCGTGCACCGCGACTGAGCCGCCGCCGGGCGGCGCCACCGGGCCGGCGGGACGGAGCTGCCACCGCGGTCCGTCATACTCGACCAGGTGAGTACCCTTCCCGAGACCCGGACCCTGCCCGTACCCGACGGCCTTGAGGGCGAGCGCGTCGACGCCGCCATCGCGCGTATGTTCGGCTTTTCGCGCACCAAGGCGGCGGAGCTGGCCGCTTCCGGGAAGGTCTCCATCGACGGCAGCCCCGCGATGAAGTCCGACCGGGTGCACGGCGGAGCCTGGCTCGAGGTCGAGATGCCCGCGCCGCCGCAGCCCGTGCAGATCGTCGCCGAGGCCGTCGAGGGCATGGTCATCGTCCATGACGACGACGACCTCGTGGTGATCTCCAAGCCGGTCGGCGTCGCCGCGCACCCCAGCCCCGGCTGGACCGGCACCACCGTCATCGGCGGCCTCGCCGCCGCCGGCTACCGCATCTCCACCTCGGGTGCCGCCGAGCGCCAGGGCATCGTGCACCGGCTCGACGTGGGCACCTCGGGGCTGATGGTCGTCGCCAAGTCCGAGCGCGCGTACACGCTGCTCAAGCAGCAGTTCCGCGAGCGCGTCGTCGACAAGCGCTACCACGCGCTGGTGCAGGGCCACCCGGACCCGATGAGCGGCACCATCGACGCCCCGATCGGCCGCCACCCGAACCACGACTACAAGTGGGCCGTGGTCGCCGAGGGCAAGCCCAGCGTCACGCACTACGACCTCATCGAGGCGTTCCGGCACGCCAGCCTGCTCGACATCAAGCTGGAGACCGGCCGCACGCACCAGATCCGGGTGCACATGTCCGCCCACCGCCACCCCTGCGTCGGCGACCTCACCTACGGCGCGGACCCGACCCTCTCCAAGCGCCTGGGCCTGAGCCGGCAGTGGCTGCACGCGGTGAAGCTCGGCTTCGAGCACCCGTCGGACGGCCGCTGGGTCGAGTTCGAGAGCGCCTACGCCGACGACCTCCAGCACGCCCTGGACGTGGTCCGGGAGGACAGCGTCTGATGGACGTGCGGGTGGTGGCGGCACAGGACGCCGAGGGCATGGCGGCGGTGCACGCCATCCGCCACGAGGTCTTCGTCGTCGAGCAGAACGTCCCGGCCGAGCTGGAGTGGGACGGCAAGGACGACCGCGCCGTGCACGTGCTGGTCCCGGGCGCCGGGACCGGACGGCTGCTGCTGGGCGCCGACGCCGCCGCCAAGAACGGCGGCGACCCGGACACCGCGGTCCTCGGCCGGCTCGCGGTGCTCAGGTCCGCCCGCGGCGCCGGCGTCGGCGCCCGGCTGGTCGCCGCCCTGGAGGACGAGGCCCGCCGGCTCGGGCTCACGGGCGTCTACCTGGAGGCCCAGGTGCAGGCGATCCCGTTCTACGAGCGGATGGGCTACACCGCCTTCGGCCCGCAGTTCCCCGACGCGGGCATCGCGCACCGCGCCATGCGGCGCTCCCTGGCCTGACGTCCCGCCTGTGGCACCCTGAGGCGTTCATCCCATGAATCCCAGGAGCCGCCCGCCGTGGACCAGCTCGTCCTCTTCTTCACGCTCATGCTCGCCGCCATCGTCATGGTGCCGCTGGGCGACCGGATGGGGCTGCCGTCACCGGTCCTGATGACCCTGTTCGGCATCGTCCTGGCCCTGGTGCCGCAGGTGCCGAACGTGCAGATCGACCCCGACCTGATCCTGCCGGTGGTCCTGCCGCCGCTGCTGTACGCGTCGGTGCAGCGCACCTCCTGGCGGCAGTTCGCGGCCAACAAGCGGGTGATCTTCCTGCTGGCGGTCGCCCTGGTCTTCGTCACGACGGCGGCCGTCGCGGTCGTCGCCAACGCGATCGTCCCCGGGGTGACGGTCGCCGCCGCGGTCGCGCTCGGCGCGCTGGTGGCGCCGCCCGACCCGGTGGCCGCGACCGCGGTCGCCGGCAGCCTGGGACTGCCGCGGCGCATGGTGTCGATCCTGGAGGGCGAGGGGCTGTTCAACGACGTCACCGCGATCGTGCTCTACCACGTGGCCATCGCCGCGGCCGTGACCGGGAAGTTCTCCGCCTCGCACGCGGCCGGCGAGCTGGTGCTCTCCGCCCTGGTCGCCGTCGCGATCGGGATGGCGCTGGGCTGGGCCGCCAACAAGCTCATGGGCGTCGTCGGCGACCCGACCCTGCAGATCGGGCTGACGCTGCTGGTCCCGTTCGCCTCGTACGGCCTCGCCGAGGAGCTGGGCGGCTCCGGGGTCCTCGCGGTGCTCACCACCGCGCTCTTCCTGGCCGAGCACGCGGTGGGCGCGGACGACGTGACGACCCGGCTGGCCGGCGCCACCTTCTGGCAGATCGTCGACACCCTCGTCACCGGCGTCGCCTTCGGCCTCATCGGGCTGGAGCTGCACAACGTGTTCGCCGTCGGCGCCGGCCGCTGGGGCTCGATGCTCTCGCACGCCGGAGTGGTGGTGGCGGTGGTCGTCGGGGTCCGGCTGGTGTGGCTGCTGCCGGCCGCCTGGCTGGCCCGCAGGTGGCGGGACAAGCGGCACGACGAGGACATCCCGATGACGTGGCGGGAGACCGTCGTCGTGTGGTGGGCGGGGATGCGCGGTGTGGCGTCCGTCGCGCTGGCCCTGGCCATCCCGCTGACCTCGGACGCCGGGCCCTTCCCGGCCCGTGACGAGCTGCTGTTCATCGCCTTCGCGGTCGTCCTGGCCACGCTGGTGCTGCAGGGCCTGACGCTGCCCTGGCTGGTGCGCCGGCTCGGGGTGCGCGGCGACATCGACGCCGAGCACGACCTGGAGCGGCGGCTCGCGCTGCGCGCCACCAAGGCCGCCAAGCAGCGGCTGCGGGAGATCGAGAAGGAGGAGCCGCTCGACGAGGAGGTGTCGCAGATGCTGGCGCGCCGCGCCTTCGACCTCGGGGTGCGGATCTCGCCCGACATCGTCGACGACGACCGCCGCGAGTCGCACGCCCGGCGGACCGACCGGCTGCGCGCCATACAGCGGGTCCAGGCCGAGATGATGTCCGCCGCCCGGCACGAGGTGCTGGCGGCCCGCAGCGAGCCGGGCTCCGACCCGGAGGTCGTGGACCGGGTGCTGCGGCTGCTGGACCTGCGCTCGGTGCGCTGAGGCCCCGCGCGCTGTCTAGCGCGCGCCCGGCCCCGGACCGATGTCGTCGGAGGTGGGCGGGGCGGCCGGCGGGCGCGGCGGCTCCGCCTCCAGGCCCGGCGCGATCGCGGTGTTGACCCGCGGCAGCGCGTACGGGTGCTCGCGGCGCACCCACTCCAGCAGCTGCTCGCGGACGACGCAGCGGACGGTGAAGATGTCGTCCGCGTCCTTGGCGGTGACCAGCGCCCGCACCTGGATGGTGGTCGGGGTGGTGTCGATCACCACGAGCCCCCAGGCCCGCTGGTCCCACTGCTCGCACTCCTTGAGCACCAGGTGCAGCTGCTCGCGCATCAGGTCTATGGGGGCCGAGTGGTCCAGGTGGAAGAAGACGGTGCCGGTCATCATCGGGTCGCCGCGCGACCAGTTCTCGAACGGCTTGCTGGTGAAATACGACACAGGCATCGTGATCCGGCGCTCGTCCCAGGTCCGCACCGTCAGGTACGTGAGGGTGATCTCCTCGACGTTGCCCCACTCGCCGTCGACCACCACCGTGTCGCCGATCCGCACCATGTCGCCGAAGGCGATCTGCAGTCCGGCGAAGACGTTGCTCAGCGTGGACTGGGCCGCGACACCGGCCACGATGCCGATGATCCCGGCCGAGGCGAGCATCGAGGCGCCGATCGTGCGCATCTCGGGGAACGTGAAGAGCATCGCGGCGATCGCCACCACGATCACCACGGCGGTCACCACCCGCTGGATCAGCGTCACCTGGGTGCGGACCCGGCGGACCCGGGCCGTGTTGTGCGACGTCGAGGCGTAGCGGTCGTAGGACGCGTCCACCACCGCCGACGCGACCCGCACCGCCAGCCAGGCGCACGCGCCGATCAGCACCAGGCTCAGGATCTGGCCGACGGCCGCCTTGTGGCCCTTGGCGAGGTGCGCCGCCGGGTACGAGGCGCGCAGCAGGGCCGTGCAGAGCACGAGCTGGAACGGGATCCGGCAGCGGCGCAGCAGCCCCCACAGCGGTGTCTCGGGGTGCCGGGCGTCGACCTTCAGAAGCGCCTTGTCGAGCGCCCAGGCGACCGCCAGGGTCACCACCACCGACGCTCCGATGACGATCACTGGCCGTAGCACGTTCTCCATGTCCACACGGGCTCCCTTCGGGTGCTTTGTCCCCCCGACGGTACTGGCACCATGGACGCGTACCCGACCGCGAGTGAAGGCAGCCCCGTGAATATCGTGATGTTCCACTCGGCCTACGGGCTGCGGCCCGCCGTGCGCGAGGCCGCCGAGCGGCTGCGTGCCGCAGGTCACGACGTGCACGTTCCCGACCTCTACGACGGGCGGACCACCGACACCGTCGAGGAGGGCATGAAGATCAAGGACGGGATCGGCCGCGAGGAACTCCTCCAGCGGGCGGTCGCCGCGGCGGCCCCGCACTCCGACCGGGGGCTGGTCTACGCGGGCTTCTCGCTCGGCGGCTCCATCGCGCAGACGCTGGCGCTGGGTGACGAGAAGGCCCGCGGGCTGCTCCTCCTGCACGGCACGTCGGACATCGCGGAGGGCGCGGTGACGGACGGGCTGCCGGTGCAGCTGCACGTGGCGGAGCCGGATCCGTTCGAGTCGGAGGACTGGCTCAACGCGTGGTACCTGCGGATGGGCAGGGCGGGTGCGGACGTGGAGGTGCACCGCTACCGGGGGGCCGGCCACCTCTACACGGACCCGCAGCTGCCCGACTACGACGCGGAGGCGGCGGAGCGGACGTGGGCGGTGGCGCTCGGCTTCCTGGCGGAACTCGACGCCTGAGACGGCGCCGGGGGCCGGACCTCGCGGCCCGGCTCCCGGTCACCGCGTGCGGTGCGGTCAGCTCGCGCGGTAGGACAGCCAGGAGTCCTTCATGCGCTGCACCTGACCCGGGGTGAACTGGGTCATGCAGGAGTCGTACGTGTAGTCCATGAAGTTCTTGATCGGGTCCAGGCCCTCGGCGGGGCAGGTGTCGCTGCCGACGGGGCACTCGAAGGCCGGCTCGGCCTCCTGCGGGGTGTCGGCGACGTAGTCGCCCGGCTCCGTGCAGCCGTCCTGGAACGTGTGGTAGAGGCCGAGCCAGTGGCCGACCTCGTGGGTGGCGGTGTCGCCCTCGTTGTAGTTGGTGACGGTGCCGCCGGGGATCGACTGGTCGAGGATGACGACACCGTCGTTCTTCGGGTCGCCCGGGTACCACTCGGGGAAGGTCGCCCAACCGAGCAGCCCGCCGCCGAGGTTGGCGCTGTAGATGTTGAGGCTGCTCACCCCGCCCTTGCGGAGCTTGGTCTTCATGGCCTTCTCCTCGGCCGTGTCGGGCGCGACGTTGTACCAGGCCGCGTTGTCCGTGTAGTCGGTCTTGAGGAGCTTGAAGGTGAACGGGGTGGCGGTGTTCCCGTCGCCCTGGCCGGCGTACGCCTTGTTCAGGACGTCGAGCTGGCCGGCTATCTGGGCGGCGGTCAGCTTGCCGGTGGCGCCGTCGTGGATGACGTGCCAGTAGACCGGGATCGAGATCGGCTTCGCCTTGAGGGTGTTGACGCCCGAGCGGCGCAGCGAGGCGGTGCGGTTCTTCAGGTCGCGGTCCATCGCCTTGGCCTGCGCCGGGGTGACGGCGTTGGGCTCGTGGGCGGTCGCGCCGTGCATCTCGCGGGCGGCGCCGTTGCCGGCAGTGCCCTCCGCACACTGCTGGTCGGCGCTCGTCTTCGCGATGCTCCGGTGGGCACCGACCGTGCCGGCCGAGGAGGCCACCGGGGCGAGCGCGAGGGCTCCCGCGATGGCGGCGGCGCCGAGCAGGCGGCGTGGGACGCGACCGGTGAGGCGGGCGGCGAGTCGGACGGAGGGACGCATGGTTCTCCTCAGCTTCACGACGGCAGGGGCGGCTGGTAACCGCTGCTGCGGAGGTTATAGAGGATCTCCATATACGCGTCAGGGCTGGAACCGGCCCCCGCGACGGCCGATTGGCCGAAAATCGCCCCGGCTCAGCGGTTCCGGCTGTCCGCTGGGCGAACGCGTCAGGGACCGGCCGCGTCCTGCCGGCCGGTCCCTGACGATGGGTCAGCTGCGGGCTACTTGCCGCTGATCGCCTTGTCGATGGCGGCCATGACCGTCGCGGAGGGCTGGCCGATGACCTCGATGGCCTTGCCGTTGAGCTTGACCGTCGGGGTGCCGGTGACGCCCTCGGCCTTGTTGAACTTGTCGCTCATGGTCAGCGCCCACTTGTCGTAGGTGCCGTTCTTCACGGCGTCCTCGAAGGTCTTGTTGCCCTTGAGGGCGGGGACCTTCTGGGCCAGCTCGATCAGCTTGTCGTCGCTGCCGAACTCGTCCTTGGTCTCCTCGGGGTGCACGTCCTTGGAGTACAGGAGCGTGTGGTACTCGGTGAACGCCTCCGTGGAGACGTTCAGCGCCGCGCCCAGCGCGCTCAGCGCGTTCTTGGAGCCCGTGCCGCCGTTGCCGTCGAGGAACGTGCCCATGGTGTACGTGATCTTGTACTTCTTGTCGGTGGCGCCCTTCAGGACGGCCGCGCCGGACTCCTGCTCGAAGGAGGCGCAGACCGGGCAGCGCATGTCCTCGTAGGCGTCCAGGTTGTACTTGCTGGCCGGGTCGCCGACGACGATCTCCGTGCCGTCGGTGCCCGAGGAGTGGGCCGGCTTGACGAGCGTCTTCTTCGCCGCCGCCTCCCACGCGCTGGGCTTGTTCATCTCGTTCACGGCCACGGCGACGCCGCCGGCTATCGCGATCGCCGCGACGACCGCGCCGCCGACCAGCAACTGGCGCTTGAGCTTGGCCTTCTTGGCGTGCTTCTCGCGCTCGGCGCGCAGCCGCTCGCGGGCTGCCTGCTTGTTGGCCTGGCTGTTCCTGCTGCTCATGGTGGAGGTCTCCGTGTCGTTGCGTACGTGGGGTGGACGGGCCGGTGGTCAGGAAGCGACCAGCGACGGCGGTCCACGCCGTACCAGGGAGTGCAGCAGCGGCCGGAAGCGCGGGCCCTCGGCCCGGCCGTGCCGGGCGCGGGGCAGCCGCGGGCGGGCCGCCGGGGTGCGCAGCGCGGCCACCGCGACGAGCAGCGGCCGGAACGCGGCGGCGGCCATCGCGCGCACGACGCGCTGCAGACCGGCCTCGCCGCGCCGCACCCACCAGGAGGCGAGCAGCCCCACGGCGACGTGCGCGACGAGCAGCAGCCACGGGCCGGTCGTCGGATCGGTGGCGGCGGGCGCCCCGGGGACGGCGGCGAGCGGCGAGCCGACCTGGCCGCCGTCGCACAGCAGCGCCTCGTTCAGCGAGCGCCAGGAGCCGGTGACGGGGCCGCCGCCGGGGCCGTAGCAGGTGTGCTGCCCGGCGGTGAACAGCGTGTCCACCGCCAGTTCCAGCGGCACCAGCACTCCGGCGATGGGCCAGAAGCCGCGCTCCCGGCCGCCCAGCGCGTAGGCCAGCGCGAAGACGGCGCCGTACGCCCCCGCCACGATGGTCAGCGGCAGGGGCGTGTGCGACATCAGCACGTGGGAGGTGGAGGAGAGAGTGACGCACAACGCCGCGAAGAGGGCAGCGCGCAGCGCCCTCAGCGGTGGTCGTATGCCCTTCATGGCGGAGAGTGTGCCATGCCGGACGGTAGGCGGAACCTAAAGGGTCTCGACCTGTTGGACTCAGAGGCCGGGAACGCGTCCGTTGCGGAACAGGTCGACGAAGATCTGGTGGTCCGCGCGGGCCCGAGCGCCGTAGCCGTGGGCGAAGTCCACCAGCATCGGCACGAAGCCCTCCTCGTCCCGCCCGATGGCCTCGTCGATGGCGTCCTCGGTGGAGAACGGGACCAGCGAGTGGCCGCTCTCGTCGTCCGCGGCGGCGTGCATCGCGGCGGTCGCCCGGCCGAGGTCGGCGACCACGGCCTCGATCTGCTCCGGGTCGTCGAGGTCCGACCAGTCGAGGTCCACCGCGTACGGGGAGACCTCGGCGACCAGCTGGCCGACGCCGTCCAGCTCGGTCCAGCCGAGCCACGGGTCGGCGTGGGCCTGCAGGGCGCGCTGGGAGATCACCGTGCGGTGCCCCTCGTGCCGGAAGTAGCCGCGCACCGCCGGGTCGGTGATGTGCCGGGAGACCGCCGGGGTCTGCCCCTGCTTCATGTAGATCACGACGTCGTTCTCGAGCGCGTCGGTGGTGCCCTCCAGCAGCAGGTTGTACGAGGGCAGCCCGGCGCTCCCGATGCCGATGCCGCGGCGGCCGACGACGTCCTTGACGCGGTGGCTGTCCGGGCGGATCCGGCTGGCCTCGGGGAGCGTCGCCAGGTACTCGCCGAAGGCGGCGAGCACCTGCTCGCGCGTCGCGTCGTCCAGCGCGATGGCGCCGCCGCCGGGCAGGAAGCGGCGGTCCCAGTCGCGCACCTCGGTCATGGAGTCGAGCAGCCCGAAGCGGGTCTGCGAGCGGGCGTGCCGCAGCGCGCCGAGCAGCGGGCCCTGCGCGGTGTCCAGGGTCAGCGACGGCAGGTTCTCGTCCTTGGCCAGCTCCCGGATGCGGGCGCGGTAGGCCTCGGCGTAGGTGCGCACCAGGCCGGTGATCGTGTCGTCGCCGAGCGCCTTGGTGTAGCCGATGAGGGCGACGGAGGCGGCGAAGCGCTTGAGGTCCCAGGTGAACGGGCCGACATAGGCCTCGTCGAAGTCGTTGACGTTGAAGACCAGCCGGCCGTTGGCGTCCATGTAGGTGCCGAAGTTCTCGGCGTGCAGGTCGCCGTGGATCCACACCCGGCCGGTGCGCTTGTTCTCGTACGGCCCGGCGTCCCCGCCGTCCGCCAGGTCGGAGTAGAACAGCGCCGCCGAACCCCGGTAGAAGGCGAACGCGGAGGCGGCCATCTTGCGGAACTTGACGCGGAACGCGGCCGGGTCGGCGGCCAGCAGCTCGCCGAAGGCGGTGCCGAAGACGTCGAGGATCTTCTCACCGCGCTGCTCGTCGGTGGTGTGTGCGGTGGGCATCGCTGCCGCCCCTCCAGGGGTCGTACCGGGGAACCGTCAACGGGCGAGCCTACGCGGCGGCCCGGCGGCCGGCGGGGGCGGGACGGATCACCGCGGCCGAGGGGGCGGGGGGCGGCGGCGGGAAAATACCCGTTCGCAAATACCCGGTACCGGATAGCGCGGTAGGTGGCGCATACCGTTATTGAATATGCCCGGCGGCGCGGAATTCGATCGTGCGTTCCCTGAAGTGGCGGCTGGGAAAACAGCAGGAGCGGCGGCACCCCGGGGCCCAGGGGTACCGCCGCTCCGGACCGGCCGCGCACGGCCGGTCCGAGGTCAGTTGTGGCCGAACCTCTTCTGCTGCCGGCGGGAGACATGCTCCGAGGTCGGAAGTACCTGCTCCTGGGCGGCGCTGCTCTTCGCCTGCTCCTGCGCCTCGGCGGCCTGGCTGCGTTCCTTGTCCTGGCCTTCGGTCCGGCGATTCTTGTTCTTACCCACGATCGTCCCTCCTATAGGGGATCTCGGCTTGGAACCGCTATCAGGCTTGCACGCGCGTACGAAGCGCGCATTTCGGGCAGGCGGTGGGGGAGGAGCCCCTTAATTTCGGAAACCGCCACGCCGATGATCGAGTTCCGGCTTATAACGTCCCGATATTGGGGCAGACTCGGGGAAAATCCGTGCCGGGGGACGACCGGAAGAGGTGCAACATGGACCGCTGCGTTGTCCTGGTGGACGCCGGATATCTCCTGGGCGCCGCGGCGAGCCTTCTGGCCGGTGAGCCCTCCCGGTCCCGCATCACCGTCGACCACGCCGCCGTCGTGGCGGGCCTGCGCGAGCGCGCCGAGCTGGAGACGGGCCAGCCGCTGCTGCGGATCTACTGGTTCGACGGCGCCCCCGACCGCGTCCCGCAACCGGAGCACCGGCGGCTGCGCGTCATGCCCCGGGTCACCGTCCGGCTGGGCGCGCTGACCCGGACCGACGGCCGCTGGGCGCAGAAGGGCGTCGACGCGGCCATGCACGCCGAGCTCTCCGAGCTCGCCCGCAACCGGGCCTGCTCCGACGTGGTGCTGGTGACCGGCGACGGCGATCTGCTGCCCGGCATGATGTCCGCGAAGGAGCACGGCGTCGCCGTCCACCTGTGGGCCGTGCAGGCCGCCGACGGGGACTACAACCAGTCCGAGGACCTGGTCGCCGAGGCGGACGAGCGCCGGGTGCTCGACCGCGAGTGGATCACCCGGGCGATCCGGGCCCGCGAGGTCGCCGGCGTCTGCGCGCCGCCCACCCCGCGCCCCGAGATCCAGGCGATCCTGTCCGCTCCGCTGCCCGAGCCCGCGGGCACCGCGGCCGGCACCGGGCATCCGGGCGGCGCCCTCCCGGACCCGGACCCGCACCCGCACCCGGTGAAGAACGGCACGGCCCCGGCGCCCGCCGGCACCGACCACCCCGACGCGGCCGCCGCCGCCGCGGCCAAGGGGGTGCCCACCCCCAAGGACCTCGCGGTGCTCGGCCGCGTGCAGCAGGCCCCGGTCCCGCACCCCGTCCCCAACGCCACCTTGCGCTGGTCCTCCGACAAGACCTGGTCGGAGCGCGGCCCCGGCAACGGCCCCGACGTGCCGGACACCAGCGGGCTGCCGACCCTCGCCCAGCTCACCAGCGCCGAGCAGCGCTGGGCGGACCGGGAGGCCGACATCACGGCCGTCAGCGGCGACCCCTTCGAGGTCGGCCAGGTCTTCGCCCGCCGCTGGATCGCCCGCCTTACCGACGCCGCCCACCTGCAGGCCCTGTCCACCCACTACCCGCGGGTGCCGCACCGCATCGACGGCGAGCTGCTGCGCTACGCCGCGCGCTTCGGGCTGCTCGCGCACAAGGACGACCAGATCGACGAGCACGACCGGTACGCCATCCGGGCGGGCTTCTGGCGCGAGGTCGACGCCCGCACGGTCGCCGAGCACGCCCCCGTCGGCGACTGACCGCCGGGCCCGCCCCGCGGCCGGCCGACCGCCGGACGGGCGGCCGGACCGGCACGCCGCGGTCCGGCATTCGGGGGCAGAACGGGACCCGAGGCGCGCGGCGGGCGCCGCGACGCGTACTCTCGATCCTCGTGAGTACGGGCACGGAGCAGGCGGCGCCCAGCACAGCCGCCACCGCCCGCGACGCGGTGATCGCCGTACGCGGGCTGGTCAAGACCTACCCGGCCGGGCGCGGCCGGCGAGGCGCCGCGACCCCTGCTGTCCGCGCCAGCGACGGCATCGACCTCGACATCCGGCGCGGCGAGATCTTCGGGCTGCTCGGGCCCAACGGCGCCGGGAAGTCCACCCTGGTGCGCCAGCTCACCGGGCTGCTGCGGCCGGACTCCGGCGCGATCGGCATGCTCGGGCACGACCTCGTACGCCACCCGGAGCGCGCCTCCCGGCTCGTCGGCTACCTCGGGCAGGAATCCACCGCCCTCGACGAGCTGACGGTGTCGCTGGCCGCCGAGACCACCGGCCGGCTGCGCGGACTGGACGCGCGCGCCGCGCGGGCCGAGCGCGACGCCGTGCTGGCGGAGCTGGGCCTCACCGAGCTGGCGGGACGGGCCATCGGGCGGCTCTCCGGCGGGCAGCGGCGGCTGGCGTGCTTCGCCGCCACCCTGGTGGGGGAGCGGCCGGTGCTGGTCCTGGACGAGCCGACCGCGGGCATGGACCCGGTCGCCCGGCGGGCGGTGTGGGCCGCGGTCGACCGCCGCCGCGCCGAGCACGGCACCACCGTCGTGCTGGTCACGCACAACGTCATCGAGGCCGAGACCGTGCTCGACCGCGTCGCCGTGCTCGACAACGGGCGGGTCATCGCCTGCGACACCCCGGCCGGCCTCAAGGTGCTCGTCGCGGACGAGGTCAGGATCGACCTGGTCTGGCGCGACGAGCCGCCGCTGCTGCTGCCCGAGGTCGCCGCGCTGCGCCCCGCCGCGCAGGTCTCCGGCCGCCGCTGGACGCTGCGGCTCCCGCAGGCGCGGGCCCGCGCCGTGATCGCCGAGATCACCGGCGGCCCGGCCTTCGCCGCACTCGACGACTTCACGCTCGCCACCCCGAGCCTCGAAGACGTGTACCTGGCCCTCGGCGGCCGGCAGAAGGGACTGGTCAAGACATGACCTCCGCCGCCTGTCACGGGCTCCTGACGGAAGCCGCCCGGTGAGCGCCGCGGCACCCGCGGTGCCCGGCGCGGCCGGCACCGCGCCCGGCGCGGCACCCGCCGTCCGCCCGGACATCACCGCCGCCCCGCTCGCGCCCCGCGCCCGGCTGCTGCCCGCGCTGGGCGCGGTCTACCGGGCGCAGCTGTCCCGCGCCCGGGTGGCGCGGATCCCGCTGCTGTTCGTGGCGACGTTCCAGTCGGTCGGCATCATGGTGATGCTGCGCGGGGTCGTCGACGGCGGCGACGCCGACGCGGCGCGCGCGGTGGTCGCCGGGTCCAGCGTGCTGGTCGTGGCCTTCGTCGCGCTCAACCTGCTCGCCCAGTACTTCGGCCGGCTGCGCGCCTCCGGCGGCCTCGACCACTACGCGACGCTGCCGGTGCCGCCCGCCGCGGTGGTGCTCGGCGCGGCGGGCGCGTACGCCTCGTTCACGGTGCCGGGCACGATCGCCACGGCGGTCACCGGCTGCGTGCTGTTCGACCTGCCGCTGGTGAACCTGTGGGTGCTGGCGGCGGTGATCCCGCTCGCCGGGGCCGCGCTGGCCGGGCTCGGCGCGGCACTGGGGCTGCTCGCCCCGAAGCAGGAACTGGCGACGCTCTTCGGCCAGTTGGGCATGTCGGCGGCGCTGCTGCTGGGCGTGCTGCCGGCCTCGAACATGCCCGCGCCGATCGCCCTCGTCCGCGACCTGCTGCCGTCCACGTACGGGGTGGAGGCCTTCGCCCGCACCTTCGACCCGCACCCGGACTGGGTCATGGTGGGCGCGGACCTGTCGGTGTGCGCCGCCGTCGGCGTGGTGTCGCTGGCCGCTGCCACCTGGGCGTACCGCCGAGCCGCCTGCCGGTGAAGCGGGTCACCGCCGGACCTGGCACGATGGGCGGGTGACCGCACCCCTGACGCCGCACGACCAGCCGCCGCCTCTGCCGCAGTACCCGGGCGCGGAGTTCTCCGGTGACGGACCGCAGGACGGACGCGCGGCCTTCGTCGCGGAGCTGCGGGAAGGCGCGCTGGTCGCCGTCGCGGTGGCGGTGGCCGGGATCGTGCTGGGGCTGCTGTGGCTGTGGCTCGCGCCCCTCATCCCGATGGTCTCCGACGGCAAGGCGATCTACCTCAAGGACAGCGAGGGCGAGGAGGCGGTCGGCGCCGACGGCACCTTCGTGCTGCTGGGCCTCGCGATGGGCGCGGTGACGGCCGCCCTGGTCTTCTGGCGCCGGCGGCGCGGCGGCATCGGGGTCGTCCTCGGGCTGGCGGCCGGCGGCGTGCTCGGCTCGGTGATCGCCTGGCGCCTCGGCGTGTGGCTCGGCCCGACGAGCGACCTGATCGCCCACGCCAAGGAGGTCGGCCCGAAGGTCGTCTTCGACGGCCCGCTGCGCCTGCGCGCCAAGGGCGCGCTGGTGGCGTGGCCGGCCGCGGCCATGCTCGTCCACCTCGTGCTGACCTCGATGTTCGGGCCGCGCGAACCGCAGCAGCCGCAGTCGTGGGACACGTCCTACCCGGCCCCGTACCCGGCGCCGCACCCCGCCCCGTACCAGGAGCCGCACCCGGCCCCGCCGGTCGAGGACCGCCCGCCCGCCCAGGGACCCGCCGACCAGGACCCCTGGCAGCGGAAGTCCTGAGCACGGGGCCCCGGGCGCGGGGGCTCCGGGAACCGCGCGGGGCTGCCCGGCGGGCTACGCGGGCCGTCGGCCGTGGTTGGCGCGGCGCTTCTTGATCCGCCACTTGCGCATGCGGGTGCGTCGGGACATGTCGGCTCCCCTCGTCGCGGGTGCTGCGTCGGGGACACCGTGCGCGCCCGGGGCGCGATCGTCCAGAGGGGACGGCCGGGTTCCGTCGAATTCGGCCGGATCGGGCCGTCAGGTCATCCCTGGAGCCTCATCCCGGGAGCCGGGCGATCGGCGCCGTGCTCGCCGCGGTGAGCCGGACCAGGTCCCGCGGGGCGAGTTCGACCTCCAGGCCGCGCTTGCCCGCCGAGACGAACACCGTGGCGTGCGTCAGCGCGGAGGCGTCCACGACCGTGGGCAGCCGCTTGCGCTGGCCCAGCGGGGAGATCCCGCCCAGCACGTAGCCCGTGGTGCGCTCGGCCGCCGCGGGGTCGGCCATCGCGGCCCGCTTGCCGCCGGCGGCGGACGCGAGCGCCTTGAGGTCCAGCGAGCCGGCGACCGGGACCACGGCGACGGTCAGTGCCCCGTCGACGTCGGCGACCAGCGTCTTGAACACCCGTTCGGGAGCGGTGCCCAGCGCCTCGGCGGCCTCACCGCCGTAGGAGGCGGCCGCCGGGTCGTGCGCGTACGCGTGCACGGTGAAGGCGGCTCCGTCCTGCTCCAGCGCCACGGTGGCGGGGGTGCCGCCCGCCTTCGCCCTGGACTTCCTGGCCACGGTCGACCGCCTTCCGTCAGTTGAGGCTGGCCGGCTGCCGCGTCAGGTCGACGGCGGGCAGCGAGGGCAGCTTGCCGATCACGGCGGCCTCGCGGCGCAGCAGCGGCAGCTCGGCCGCGAGCCGGGCCGCGGTGTCCGGGGCCTCCAGCAGCAGCTGCTTGGCGGGCGTCTCGAAGATGGTGGCGGCGGCCACCAGGTAGGACAGCACGGACGGGTCGTCGGGCAGCTCCTGCACCGTGACGAGCGTGCGGTCCTGCGCTCCGGCCAGCCGCTTCTGGTAGGTGCGGAAGGCCCGGGCGACCCCGGCGGCCAGCGTGCCCGCGCCCTCGCCCTGCTCCTCCGGCAGCTCCTCCACCTCGGCGGTCAGATACGGCCCGGTGGCGTCGACCGACAGCAGCCGGAAGCGGGTGGTGCCGGTGGCGACCAGCTCGAAGCCGCCGTCCTCGCGCTCGCCGATGGTCGCGGCCTCCGCGACGCACCCGACCTGGTAGAGCGCCTTGGCCGGATCGGGGCCGAGCCCGGCGCCCGCGGTGGTGTCCACCCCGTCGGGGCCGGTCGGGGCCACCTCGGTCCCGTCCTTGATGGCGACCACGGCGAAGCGGCGCGGGGCGTCCTCGGGCAGCGCGAGCAGGTCGCCCACGAGCGCGCGGTACCGCTCCTCGAAGATGTGCAGGGGCAGAACGAGACCCGGGAAAAGGGCCGAGCTCAGCGGGAAGAGCGGAAGGCGAGCGGTCACAATCGGACAGCGTACGTGCTGCTCCGGTCGCCGGACGGGGTGCTTTCGCCGCGCAAGCTTCACCGGTCGCCCGCGCCGTCCTGATTTCGACCCGCCCGCCGCCGCCCGCTCACCCCCTGCGCAGCAGCCGCGAGGCGCCCGCCGCGACCGTGGTGGCCAGGATCCAGCCCAGCAGGACGAGGACGGCCGCCGCCCACTGCCCCCCGCCGGCCGGGTTCCAGGCACTGTCCTGGCCCAGGTCGATGACGGGCAGCAGCAGGTCCAGCGCGTACAGCGGCGCGCTCCAGTGCGGGGACCCGTCGGCGCTGAGCGGGGGCGGCGCGTGCAGGGTGAAGAACGCCGTGCCGACCGCCCACAGCACCGCCATCCACACCGCGGCCCGGCCCGGCCGGTAGCCGTACCCGACGGTGACGTCCTGGAGGTACCCCCAGACCCGCCCCGCCGGCGGCAGCACCTCGCGGCGCCGCCGCTGCTTGGCGAGCAGCACCTCGCGGGCCTCGGAGTCCTCGCCGCCCGCGCGCAGCGCCGCGGCGAGGTGCTCGTACGGCTCCGGGCTGTACTCGGGCGTGGCGGCGGCGAGCCACGCGATGCGCTCGCGTATCGGGAACGCCGCCGCGGGACTGAGCGTGGTGTAGCTGAAGCCCGCCAGGTCCAGGCCGCCGGACTCCGGCCAGCTCTGCCGGGTGTCGGTGAGGTTGCCCACCCGGGCGCCCGCCAGCGACACGGAGCCGGTCGGCGGCTGGCCGAGGGTGAAGCGCAGCTCCGGCGTCTGGATCCGGCGCAGCGACAGCTGCTGGTTGCCGGTGAGCCGGAACCGCGCCCGGGTGATGATCACCGCGTTGCCGAACCGGCCGTCGTCCAGCCGGACCGCGCCGGTGCAGCTGAAGTTGCGGGTCCGCACCCCGGCGGGCGGGGTCCCGCCGATGTCGCTGCCGGTCGCGATCCACCCCGCGCTCAGGTACAGGGTGTGCTCGACGGTGACCCGCGCCGCGTTCAGCGCGTAGCGGCCGTAGGGGTTGTGCAGCAGGCTGCCGCGCAGGCTCAGCCGGCCGCCGATCCGGGCGCTGCGCAGGCTGATCTCGCCGGTGGCGTGCATCAGCTCGGCCTCGACGTCCTGGGCGACGCTCAGCCCGTCGGCGGCGATCGCCCGCCCGTGCCGGTCGCGGCCCACCGTGAGCTGGTTGAGCAGCAGGTCGGTGCCGATGTGCGCGTCGGTGAGCCGGATCCCGCCCTCGATGGTGCACTGGGGCAGGTGCAGGTCACCGGTGGTGGTCAGGCGCGCCGCCTCCAGGCGGGGGATCGAGCAGTGCACCATGCGCAGCGTCGTGAACTGGCACTCGGGCAGCAGGATCTGCTGGTCGAAGTGGCAGTCGTGCAGCTCCACGTACGGGGTGACCTGGCCGCCCGACAGGTTCAGCTGGCCGCTGATCCGGGCCCCGGAGAGCTTGACGCACGCGACGCGCCCGGGCTCGGCGGGCGGGCCGTCCAGCAGCAGCGTGGCGATCACCTCGGCGCGCACCGTCCGCTCCGGACCCCAGGGCCGGTCGGTGGCCGGGTCGTCCCGCTCGGGAATGCCGGTCCGTAAATCCTGCACGACCCCGCGGCGGTAGGCGGTCCACAGGTCCCGCTCGGCCTGGGTCCAGTTCTCCGGCGCCCCGATCCCCGACCCCTCGGCCACCGCGTCCCTCCCGATTCCCCGCCGCACCGCGCGACAGGGGAACGGTATCGGGGGGAGATCGTTCCGCGGGACGTATCAGGGAGTGGAACCGGAGAACGGCCGAGAACAGCGTTCTCTACACTTGACAGGGTGATCTCCCGAATCGACCTGCGCGGTGCCGCCTTCCCCGAGGGCGGCATCGACCGCGACCTGCTGCCCCGTGCCGAACTCGACGTCGAGGCCGCCCTGAACCAGGTGCGGCCCATCTGCGAGGACGTACGCCATCGGGGGACCGCGGCGCTGATCGAGTACGCGCGGAAGTTCGACGGCGTCACCCTGGAGCGCGTCCGGGTGCCCGCCGAGGCGCTGGCGACCGCCCTGGCGGAGCTGGACCCGAAGATCCGCGCGGCCCTGGAGGAGTCCATCCGCCGGGCCCGGATCGTCCACCGCGAGCAGCGACGCACCGACAACACCGTCCAGGTCGTACCCGGCGGCACGGTCACCGAGCGCTGGGTGCCGGTCGAGCGCGTCGGGCTGTACGTGCCGGGCGGACTGGCCGCCTACGCGTCGTCTGTGGTCATGAACGTGGTCCCGGCGCAGGAGGCCGGCGTCGAGGGCATCGCCGTCTCGTCGCCCCCGCAGAAGGACTTCGGCGGCCTGCCCAACCCGACGATCCTCGCCGCCTGCGCCCTGCTCGGGGTGGACGAGGTGTACGCCGCCGGCGGCGCCCAGGCCATCGCGATGTTCGCGTACGGCACCGAGGAGTGCCGCCCGGTCAACCTGGTCACCGGCCCCGGCAACATCTACGTCGCCTCGGCGAAGCGGCTGCTCAAGGGCCGGATCGGCATCGACGCCGAGGCCGGTCCCACCGAGATCGCCGTCCTCGCCGACGCCACCGCCGACCCGGTGCACGTCGCCGCCGACCTGATCAGCCAGGCCGAGCACGACACCCTGGCGGCGGCCGTGCTGGTCACCACCTCGGTGGAGCTGGCCGAGCGGGTCGAGAAGGAGCTGACCGCCCAGGTCGCCGACACCAAGCACCACGAGCGCATCCGGACCGCGCTGGCCGGCCGGCAGTCGGCCGTGGTGCTGGTCGACACGATCGACCAGGGCCTCGCCGTCGTCGACGCCTACGGTGCGGAGCACCTGGAGATCCAGACCGCGGACGCCGCCGCCGTCGCCGCCCGGGTCCGCAACGCGGGCGCGATCTTCGTCGGCGCCTACGCCCCCGTCTCGCTCGGCGACTACTGCGCGGGCTCCAACCACGTCCTGCCGACCGGCGGCTGCGCCTGCCACTCCTCGGGCCTGTCCGTGCAGTCCTTCCTGCGCGGCATCCACGTCGTGGACTACAGCCGCGACGCCCTGGCCGAGGTCACCCACCACGTGGTGACGCTCGCCGACGCGGAGGACCTGCCCGCGCACGGCGCCGCGCTGCGCGCGCGCTTCGACTGGCAGGTGCCGCAGTGACCGGCGGACGGATCGGCATCGACGACCTGCCCATCCGGGACGAGCTGCGCGGCCAGACCCCGTACGGCGCCCCCCAGCTCGACGTGCCCGTCCGGCTGAACACCAACGAGAACCCGTACCCGCTGCCCGAGGCCCTCGTGCGGCGGATCGGCGAGCGCGTCACCGAGGCCGCCCGGGAGCTGAACCGCTACCCGGACCGGGACGCGGTGGAGCTGCGCACCGAGCTGGCCGCGTACCTCGGCCGCACCACCGGCCACCGGGTCTCCCGGGAGCAGGTGTGGGCGGCCAACGGCTCCAACGAGGTCATCCAGCAGCTGCTGCAGACCTTCGGCGGCCCCGGGCGCAGCGCGATCGGCTTCGAGCCCTCGTACTCGATGCACGCGCTGATCTCGCGCGGCACCGGCACCGAGTGGATCTCCGGCCCGCGCCGCGAGGACTTCACCATCGACGTGGGCGCCGCGGCGGCGGAGATCGCCGCCCGCCGGCCCGACGTGGTCTTCGTCTGCTCGCCGAACAACCCCACCGGCACGGCGGTCGCGGCCGAGACCGTGCTGGCCCTCTACGAGGCCGCGCAGGCCGCGAAGCCGTCGCTGGTCGTCGTGGACGAGGCGTACGTCGAGTTCTCGCACCGGCCGTCGCTGCTGCCGCTCATCGAGGGCCGGCCGAACCTGGTGGTCAGCCGGACGATGTCGAAGGCGTTCGGCGCGGCGGGCCTGCGGCTGGGCTACCTCGCCGCGGACCCGGCCGTCGTGGACGCCGTCCAGCTGGTGCGCCTGCCCTACCACCTGTCCGCCGTCACCCAGGCCACCGCGCTCGCCGCGCTGGAGCACACCGATACGCTGCTGGGGTACGTCGCGCAGCTCAAGGCCGAGCGGGACCGCCTGGTCACCGAGTTGCGCGCGCTGGGCTGCGAGGTCACCGACTCGGACGCGAACTTCGTGCAGTTCGGCCGGTTCGCGGACAGCCACGCCGCCTGGCAGGCGATCCTCGACCGCGGTGTCCTCGTCCGCGACAACGGTGTACCGGGATGGCTGCGGGTCACCGCGGGCACCCCGGAGGAGAACGACGCGTTCCTGGACGCGGTTCGCGCAATGCTGAAGGAGACCGTATGACCCGCGTGGGCCGTGTGGAACGCACCACCAAGGAGACGTCCGTCGTCGTCGAGATCGACCTGGACGGCCGGGGCGACGTCTCCGTCTCGACCGGTGTCGGGTTCTACGACCACATGCTCGACCAGCTGGGCCGCCACGGACTCTTCGACCTGTCGGTCAAGACCGAGGGCGACCTGCACATCGACACCCACCACACCATCGAGGACACCGCCCTCGCGCTCGGCGCCGCCTTCCGGCAGGCGCTCGGCGACAAGGTCGGCATCTACCGCTTCGGCAACTGCACGGTGCCGCTGGACGAGTCCCTCGCCCAGGTGACCGTGGACCTGTCGGGCCGCCCGTACCTGGTGCACACCGAGCCCGAGAACATGGCCCCCATGATCGGCTCGTACGACACGACGATGACCCGGCACATCCTGGAGTCCTTCGTCGCGCAGGCGCAGATCGCCCTGCACGTCCACGTCCCGTACGGGCGCAACGCGCACCACATCGTGGAGTGCCAGTTCAAGGCGCTGGCCCGCGCCCTGCGGTACGCCTCCGAGCGTGACCCGCGCGCGGCCGGCATCCTCCCCTCGACCAAGGGCGCACTGTGAACACCGCATCGACCGTCTACATCGTCCTCGGGCTCTTCCTCGCCGGCGGCGTCTACTCCTTCTGGAAGCAGAAGCTCCCGACGGGCGTCATCGTCCTGCTCGGCATCGGCGCCCTCATGGCGTTCGGTGCCGGCGTGATGTCGCTGTAGGGGGGCCGCCATGAGCAAGAGCGTGGTTGTCCTCGACTACGGGTTCGGCAACGTCCGCTCGGCCGAGCGCGCGCTGGCGCACGTCGGCGCCGACGTCGAGATCACCAGCGACTTCGACCGGGCCATGAACGCCGACGGGCTGCTGGTGCCCGGCGTCGGGGCGTTCGAGGCCTGCATGGCCGGGCTGAAGTCGGTGCGCGGTGAGTGGATCATCGGCCGGCGGCTGTCCGGCGGCCGGCCCGTGATGGGGATCTGCGTCGGCATGCAGATCCTGTTCGCGCGCGGCGTGGAGCACGGCACCGAGACCGAGGGCTGCGACGAGTGGCCCGGCACGGTCGAACCGCTGCGCGCCCCGATCGTCCCGCACATGGGCTGGAACACCGTGAAGGCGCCCGAGGACAGCCGGCAGTTCGCCGGCCTCGACGCCGACGCGCGCTTCTACTTCGTGCACTCGTACGCGGTGCGGGAGTGGGAGCTGGAGGTCACCAACCCCCACATCCGCTCCCCGAAGGTCACCTGGGCCACGCACGGCGAGCCGTTCGTCGCCGCCGTGGAGAACGGCCCGCTGTGGGCCACCCAGTTCCACCCCGAGAAGTCCGGTGACGCCGGTGCCCAGCTGCTGACCAACTGGCTCGACCACCTCTAGGCCTCGGCCGGACCTCGGCCGGACCCCGACCGCTCCAGACCCCGACCGCCTCCGGAACCTCTAGGACGTCATCTCCCATGGCTACGAACCGCCTCGAACTCCTTCCCGCCGTCGACGTCCGTGACGGCCAGGCCGTCCGCCTCGTCCACGGCGAGTCCGGCTCCGAGACGTCCTACGGCGACCCGCTGGCCGCCGCCCTCGCCTGGCAGCAGGCGGGCGCCGAGTGGCTGCACCTGGTGGACCTGGACGCGGCCTTCGGCACCGGTGACAACCGGGCGCGGATCGCCGAGGTCGCCGGCTCGATGGACATCAAGGTCGAGCTGTCCGGCGGCATCCGCGACGACGCCTCGCTCGCCGCGGCCCTCGCCACCGGCTGTACCCGCGTCAACCTCGGCACTGCCGCCCTGGAGACGCCCGAGTGGGTCGCCAAGGTCATCGCCGAGTTCGGCGACCGCATCGCGGTCGGCCTGGACGTGCGCGGCACCACGCTGCGCGGCCGCGGCTGGACCCGCGACGGCGGCGACCTGTACGAGACGCTCGCCCGGCTGGACTCCGAGGGGTGCGCCCGGTACGTCGTCACCGACATCGCCAAGGACGGCACGCTGCAGGGCCCCAACCTGGAACTGCTGAAGAACGTGTGCGCCGCCACCGACAGGCCCGTCGTCGCCTCCGGCGGCGTCTCGTCGCTGGACGACCTGCGGGCGATCGCCACGTTGGTGCCCGAAGGTGTCGAAGGCGCCATCGTGGGCAAGGCCCTTTACGCCAAGGCATTCACCTTGGAAGAGGCGCTGGAGGCCGTTTCCCGATGACCGATTCCCCCGCAGTACGCCGCGTGCAGTCCGACCACAGCCCCTGGGAGGAAGCGATGGGCTTCGCCCGTGCCGTCGCGGCCGGCGACCGGGTCATCGTCGCCGGCACCATGCCGCTGGTCGGTGGCGTGGTGCGGGGCGAGGGCAGCCCGTACGAGCAGGCGCTGCTCGCCTTCAACAACGCGATCGCCGCCCTGGAGCCCTTCGGCCTGGCGGCGGACAGCGTCGTCCGCACCCGGATGTACCTCAGCCACGCCCGGGACGCGGAGGACGTCGGCCGCGCCCACAAGGAGCTGTTCGACGCGGTGCGGCCGGCCGCGACGATGGTCGTCGTCAACGGCTTCGTCGACTCGCGGGTGCTGGTCGAGGTCGAGGTCGAAGCGTATCGAGGAGCCCCTGAATGACCCTCGCGGTCCGAGTCATCCCCTGCCTGGACGTGGACAACGGCCGGGTCGTCAAGGGCGTCAACTTCCAGAACCTGCGGGACGCGGGCGACCCCGTGGAGATGGCGAAGCTCTATGACGCCGAGGGCGCCGACGAGCTGACGTTCCTGGACATCACCGCCTCCTCGGGCGACCGGGAGACCACCTACGACGTGGTGCGCCGCACCGCCGAGCAGGTCTTCATCCCGCTCACCGTCGGCGGCGGCGTCCGGGCGGCCGACGACGTCGACAAGCTGCTGCGGGCCGGCGCCGACAAGGTCGGCGTCAACACCGCCGCCATCGCCCGCCCGGAGCTGATCCGGGAGATCGCCGAGCGGTTCGGCCGGCAGGTGCTCGTGCTCTCCGTCGACGCCCGGCGCAACGAGTCCGGCGGCTTCGAGGTCACCACGCACGGCGGCCGGCGCGGCACCGGCATCGACGCCGTCGAGTGGGCGCACCGCGCCGCGGAGCTGGGCGCGGGGGAGATCCTGCTGAACTCGATGGACGCCGACGGCACCAAGGACGGCTACGACCTCGACATGATCGAGGCCGTCCGCAAGCACGTCACCGTCCCCGTCATCGCCTCCGGCGGCGCCGGCCGGCTCGCCGACTTCGCCCCCGCGGTGGCGGCGGGCGCCGACGCGGTACTGGCGGCGTCGGTCTTCCACTTCGGGGACCTGCGCATCGGGGACGTCAAGGACGCGCTGCGCGAGGCCGGGCACCCGGTCCGCTGATACCTGGGCGGGCGCCGCCTCAGCGGCCCTTGGCCAGCGCCCGCAGGTACTCGCGGTTCATCGCCGCGATCGACGGCAGCGGGATGCCCTTCGGGCAGGCGGTGGCGCACTCGCCGGTGTTGGTGCAGCCGCCGAAGCCCTCGGCGTCCATCGTCCCGACCATGTCCAGCACCCGCGACTCACGCTCGGGCGCGCCCTGCGGCAGCACGTTGAGGTGGACGACCTTGGCCGCGGTGAAGAGCATCGCCGAGCCGTTGGGGCAGGCCGCCACGCAGGCGCCGCAGCCGATGCACTCGGCGTGCTCGAAGGCGGTGTCGGCGACCGGCTTGGGCACCGCGGTGGCGTGCGCCTCGGGGGCGGCGCCGGTGGGCGCGGTGATGTAGCCGCCGGAGCCGATGATGCGGTCGAAGGCGGACCGGTCGACGACGAGGTCCTTGACGACCGGGAAGGCGGCGGCCCGCCACGGCTCGACGTCGACGGTGTCGCCGTCGGCGAAGTGCCGCATGTGCAGCTGGCAGGTGGTGGTCCGCTCGGGCCCGTGCGCCCGGCCGTTGATGACCATGCCGCAGGCGCCGCAGATGCCCTCGCGGCAGTCGTGGTCGAACGCGACGGGCTCGTCGCCGGCGAGGATCAGCTCCTCGTTCAGGTGGTCCAGCATCTCCAGGAACGACATGTCGGCGGAGATGCCGGTGACGTCGTAGGCGGTCATCCGGCCCGGCTCGTCGGGGCCGGACTGCCGCCAGATGCGCAGGGTCAGGTTCACGCGTAGCTCCGCTGGGTGGGGTGGACGTGGTCGAAGACGAGCTCTTCGCGGTGCAGGACGGGGGCGCGGCCGACCCCGGTGAACTCCCAGGCCGCGGCGTACGCGAAGTTCTCGTCGTCGCGGGCGGCCTCGCCGTCCGGGGTCTGGCTCTCCTCGCGGAAGTGCCCGCCGCACGACTCGGCACGGTGCAGGGCGTCCAGGCACATCAGCTCGGCGAGCTCCAGGTGGTCGGCGATGCGGTTGGCCTGCTCCAGGCACTGGTTGAGGTCGGCGCCGGAGCCGGGGACCTTCACCCGGCGCCAGAACTCGTCGCGCAGCTGCGGGATGCGGTCCAGCGCCTTGCGCAGCCCGGCCTCGGTGCGCGCCATGCCGCACTCGTCCCAGAGCAGTTCGCCCAGTTCGCGGTGGAAGGACTCGGGGGTGCGGTCGCCGTCCACGGCGAGCAGCAGGTTGAGCCGGTCCTCGGTGTCGGCGACGGCCTCGGCGACCGCCGGGTGCTCCGGGTCCACGGTGTCGTGCGGCTGCCGCGCCAGGTAGTCGTTGAGGGTGGCCGGCAGGACGAAGTAGCCGTCGGCCAGGCCCTGCATGAGGGCGCTGGCGCCGAGCCGGTTGGCGCCGTGGTCGGAGAAGTTGGCCTCGCCGATGGCGAAGAGGCCGGGCACGGTGGTCTGCAGGTCGTAGTCGACCCACAGGCCGCCCATCGTGTAGTGGATCGCGGGGTAGATCCGCATGGGGACGGTGTACGGGTCCTCGGCGGTGATCCGCTCGTACATCTCGAAGAGGTTGCCGTACCTCTCCTCGACGGCCCCGCGGCCCAGCCTGCCGATGGCGTCGGCGAAGTCCAGGTAGACGCCCTGGCCGCCGGGGCCGACGCCGCGCCCCTCGTCGCAGACGTTCTTGGCGGCGCGCGAGGCGATGTCGCGGGGCACCAGGTTGCCGAACGCCGGGTAGATCCGCTCCAGGTAGTAGTCCCGCTCGTCCTCGGGGATCGTGTTCGGCGGGCGCTCGTCGCCGCGCACCTTCGGGACCCAGATCCGGCCGTCGTTGCGCAGCGACTCGCTCATCAGCGTCAGCTTCGACTGGTGGTCGCCGGAGCGCGGGATGCAGGTGGGGTGGATCTGGGTGAAGCACGGGTTGGCGAAGTACGCGCCGCGCCGGTGGGCCCGCCAGATGGCGGTGGCGTTGGAGTTCTTGGCGTTGGTCGACAGGTGGAAGACGTTGCCGTAGCCGCCGGAGGCGAGCACGACCGCGTCCGCGAAGTAGGTGTCGATCCGCCCGGTGACCAGGTCGCGGGCGACGATGCCGCGCGCCCGGCCGTCGACCACGATCAGGTCGAGCATCTCGGTCCGCGCGTGCATCTCGACGCTGCCGGCCGCGATCTGCCGGCTGAGCGCCTGGTACGCGCCGAGCAGCAGCTGCTGGCCGGTCTGGCCGCGGGCGTAGAAGGTGCGCGAGACCTGGACGCCGCCGAACGAGCGGGTGTCGAGCAGGCCGCCGTACTCGCGGGCGAACGGCACGCCCTGCGCGACGCACTGGTCGATGATCTCCACCGACACCTGGGCGAGGCGGTGCACGTTGGACTCGCGGGCGCGGAAGTCGCCGCCCTTGACGGTGTCGTAGAACAGCCGCCGCACCGAGTCGCCGTCGTTGCGGTAGTTCTTGGCCGCGTTGATGCCGCCCTGCGCGGCGATGGAGTGCGCCCTGCGGGGCGAGTCCTGGTAGCAGAACTGCACGACGTGGTAGCCCTGTTCGGCCAGCGTGGCGCCGGCCGCGCCGCCGGCCAGCCCGGTGCCGACCACGATGACGGTGTGGCGGCGGCGGTTGGCCGGGTTGACCAGCTTCGCCTCGAAGCGGCGGCGGTCCCAGCGCTCCTCGATCGGGCCGTCGGGGGCCCGGGTGTCGGCGACGGGTGCGCCGGTGGTCCACTGCGGGTAGTCGGTCATGTCAGCTCACGACTCCAGTCATGACGGCAATGGGTACGGCGATGAATCCGCAGGTCAGGACGAGCGCCAGGACGTTGGCCACGGCTTTGAGCGCCCGGGTGCGCCGGGCGTCGGCGGCGCCGAGGGTCTGCGCGGCGCTCCAGAAGCCGTGCCGGATGTGCAGGCCCAGCGCGAGCATCGCCACGATGTAGAACACGTCGGCGTACCAGTTGCGGAAGTCCGCGACGATGTTCTCGTAGGGGTGGTGCGCCTGGCCGCGCGGATTCACCGTCAGCGTCGTCAGGTCCAGGATGTGCCAGACGATGAAGAGCGCGAGGATCACCCCGCCCCAGCGCATGGTGCGGGTGGCGTAGCTCGCGCGCTGCCGCCGGTGGACGTACTTCGCGGGCCTCGCGGCCCGGTCCAGCCGGCTGAGCTGGTACGCGGCGACGCCGTGCAGCACGACGGCCGCCAGCAGCCCGGCCCGCACCAGCCACAGGAACCAGCCGTGGTGCAGCACCGGCTCGCCGATGGTGCGCAGCCAGCCCGCGTAGCCGTTGAAGTCCGCGGAACCGAAGAAGATCTTCAGATTGCCGAGCATGTGCGCGACCAGGTACAGCAGCATCGCCACCCCGGTGACCGCCATGACCGCCTTCTTGCCGACGGTGGAGCGCCACAGGGCCGCCGCGGGGGACGGTCGCCGTTCGGTACGTGTCGCCAGAGCCATGGGAAGGACGGTAGATCCGGTCATCGACATTCGTCCAAGACATGATCCGGCTGCTTTCCATAGTCAATGACTATGCAGCGGCCTACGCTGGACCCATGCAGCTGAACCAGCTCCAGTACTTCGCCGCCGTCGCGGACCTGCGGCACTTCACCCGCGCCGCCGAGAGCGTCCACGTGGCCCAGCCGTCGCTGTCGCAGCAGATCCGGGCGCTGGAGCGGGAGCTGGGCGCCGAGCTGTTCCACCGCGCCCGGGGCCACATCACCCTCACCGACGCGGGGGAGGCCCTGCTGCCGCTGGCCCGCCGCATCCTGGCCGACGCCGAGACCGCGCGCCGCGAGGTCCAGGAGGTGGTGCAGCTCCGGCGCGGCCGGGTACGGCTGGGGGCGCCGCCGAGCCTGTGCGCCAGCCTGGTGCCCGACGTCCTCAAGGACTTCCACCGGCGCTACCCCGGGGTCGACCTGGTGGTGCACGAGGACGGCTCGCAGGACCTCGTGCGGGTGCTGGCCGCGGGCGAGCTCGACCTCGCGCTGATCATCACCCCGCTGCCCGTCCAGGCCCCCGCCCTGGCCACCGAGGAGCTGCTGCGCGAGGAGCTGGTGGTGGTCTCGGCACCGTCCGAGCCCGCCCCGGAGCACCGCGGCGGCCTGCGCATCGAGGACCTGCGCGGCCTCCCGCTGGTGATGTTCCGCCGCGGCTACGACCTGCGGGAGCACACCCTCGCGGCCTGCCGGGCGGCCGGCTTCGAGCCGGCCTTCTCCGTCGAGGGCGGCGAGATGGACGCGGTCCTCGGCTTCGTCCGCGCGGGCCTGGGCCGCGCGGTGGTCCCCAGCATGGTCGCGGAGCGCTCGGGCCTGCGCGTCACCCCGTTCGCCCCCCCGGGCCTGCACCGCACCATCTCCGTCGCCCACCGCGGCGACGTCTCCCCACCCCGCGCCGCCCGCGAACTCCGCCGCATCCTCCTGGAGGCCACCCGCGACCGCTGACGGGACGCGGCGGGACCGGGGCTACAGGCCGAGGTCGGCCTCGTAGAGCTTCGCCACCGCGGTCTTGTCGCCCTCGGTCTCGACGCGGGCCGCGTCCTGGCGGCCGAAGGCGAAGAGGGTCAGTTCGCCCGGCTCGCCGGTGACCGTCACGACCGGCGTGCCCTTGTGGGCGACGGCGGTCTGGCCGTCGGGGCGGCGCAGGACCAGGCCGACGGGGGACTTGCGGCCCGCCACCCGGGCCATGCGCTCCAGGCGCTTCCACAGGGTGTCGGAGAAGACGCCGTCCAGCTCGCGCGGGGTCCAGTCCGGCTGGGCGCGGCGGACGTCCTCGGCGTGGACGAAGAACTCGACGGTGTTGGCCGCCTCGTCGATCTGCTTGAGGGCGAAGGGCGACATCCGCGGTGGCCCCGTGCGGATCAGCTGCACCAGCTCTTCGAAGGGCTTGCCCGCGAACTCCCGCCGTACGCGCTCCATTCGGGCCGCGAGCTGCGGGATCACGATCCCTGCCGCCGCGTCGCTGCGGCGTTCGCGGACGACGACGTGTGCGGCCAGGTCCCGGGCGGTCCAGCCCTCGCAGAGGGTCGGGGCACCCGCCCCGGCGTTCTCGAGCAGATCGGCGAGGAGCAGACGTTCACGCTGCGCATGAGTCGACATGACGCCAGGTTAGGTCCACCCCTCGCCGCACGGCTACGGCAGGGCCTTCTGGAGCTTCTTCCCGTCGACCTTGTTGCTCAGGGTCAGCGAGCAGGAGATCGTGTCCTTCTTCTGGATCTGGTACGTCATGAGCGACGGGTAGAGCGCGTAGTAGTAGTACGTCTTCCCGTCGGCCGGGATGCGGGCGAGACGCTTCTTGGCGTCCGGCTCGCAGAGCTTGAGCACCTTGGTCTGGAGCTCGGACTCGGTGGTGAAGGTGCCGGTCAGGGTCTCGTTCGCGACGACCTCGCCGTCGTGCGGCGAGCTGCACGAGCGGGTCGTGACGACGGACACGCTGCTGTCCAGGCCCGGGTGGTCGAAGCACTTGCCGGGGCTCAGCACGACGTACGGCACCAGGTCCGACGTCGGGGCGCTGGTGGTGGGCAGGCCCGTGGTCGGCAGGTCGGTGGGGATGTCGAGCGTCGGCAGGTCGGTCGGCAGCGTCACCGTGGGCGTCGGGAACGCGGAGCTGGACGAGGACGAGCTGGTGCTCGCGAGCACGTCCGGCTTCTTGTCGCCGTCACCGCCGGTGGCCAGGACGATGCCACCGATGATCGCTCCGACCACGACGACCGCGCCGATCGCGATCGCCACGTTCCGGCCGTTGTTGTTGCCGCCGCCGGGAGGCGGCGGATAGCCGCCGCCCTGCGGGTAGCCGTAGCCGCCACCGGGAGGAGCCGGCGGTCCGGGGGGCCCGGGCGGGCCGTAGCCGCCCTGGCCCTGGCCGCCCTGCGGATACCCGTAACCGCCCTGGCCGCCTTGCGGATAGCCGTAGCCGCCGTCACCCGGCGGAGGAGGTGGTGTCGGCGGACCAAAGTTCTGCGGCGGACCGAAGCCGCCACCTTGCCCTGGTGGCGGCTGACCGTTCGGCGGAGGCGGAGGAAAACCCATGCACGCAGGATGCCCCATACGGGTGACAACGGCGAGCGACTAGGGAATCAAGGTCGGGGGAAGTGCCGTGTTTCGCACCGAACACCCCTTTTGGAATGCGCGAAACGTGATAAGTGGCGGCTGCACAATAGAGGCATGCCCGACACCTCCGCTACGCCGCCCGCCTCCGCGCTCGACCCGGCCGTGGCCGCCCGCCTCAAGCGCACCGCCGACGGCCTGGTGCCCGCCATCGCCCAGCAGTACGACACCGGCGAGGTGCTGATGCTCGGCTGGATGGACGACGAGGCGCTGCACCGCACCCTGACCACCGGCCGGTGCACGTACTGGAGCCGCAGCCGCGGCGAGTACTGGGTCAAGGGCGACACCTCGGGGCACGTCCAGCACGTCAAGTCCGTCGCCCTGGACTGCGACGGCGACACCCTGCTCGTCAAGGTCGACCAGACCGGTGCCGCCTGCCACACCGGCGACCGCACCTGTTTCGACGCCGACCCGCTGCCGCTGGGCCCCTGACCCGTCCCCGTCCCCGGCCGCGTCCCCGATCGCGTCCCGCCGACCGGAGCGGACACTTCCGGCCACTGTGGCAAGCTGTCGGTCCGCGGACCGACGGGAGGGCTCGATGACGGACCTGGGATACGACCTGGGGGCGCTGGACGCGTTCACCGGGCAGCTCGACCGGATCAAGCGGGGGCTCGAAACCAGCCACTCGGTGATCGACTCCTTCGACTCCGACTACGGCGACGGCCGGGTCCGCGACGCGATGCACCACTTCGAGAAGCGCTGGCGCGACGGCCGCGGCCACGTGGAGAACACGGCCGGCGTCCTGTCCTCCATGGTCACCGAGGCCGTGAAGGCCTACGCCAAGGTCGACGAGGACCTCGCGAAGCAGCTGCGCGACGGCACGAAGGCGGAGCGGTGAGCGGCCCCCGGCTCGACACCGGCGTCGGCTACACCCTGCGGGTGCCCGGCAGCTGGTTCGAGGTCGACGTCCGCCCCGCGACCCGCGCCGCCTCCGCGGCCGACCTCGTCAACAGCCGCCTCACCGACCTGCCCGAGCTGCGCGAGCGCCGCTCCGACATCGTCCGGCTGCTGCGCAACCAGGCGGCCGCCGCCTGGAACGCCGGCGCCGTCTACTGCGCGGTCATGGCGGAGACGGTCGCGGACGGGCTGCTGCCCGCCTGCGTCACCGTCTCCTTCGTCGCCGGACCCGTCGACGCGAGCAGCGACGCCGAGGACCGGCTGTCGCCGCTGCTCGCACCGCTCACGGCGCGGACGGCGAAGGCCGAGGGCGACCCCTGGACCGAGCTGTCCACCGTCGACCTGCCGGAGGCCGGGCCCGCCGCCCGCAGCCAGGGGATCGAGGACATCGAGGACGAGTCGGGCCGTCCGCTGCGCGTCGTGTCGATGCAGACCTTCGTCCCGCTGCGGGACGTCAACCGCGTCGCCGTCGTCTCGTGCAGCAGCCCCGCCGTGGAGGTGGCGCCCGCGCTGCTCGACGTCTTCGACGCCGTCACCTCGACGTTCCGCCTGTTCCGCGCCACCGACCTGGTGGAGGGCGCGAAGTGAGCCGCCCCACCGACTGGCACGTCCTGGACCTGCACGAGGACCCCACCCCGGGGGACGTCTTCCGGATCCGCCAACTCGCCACCGGCACGCGCCGGATCGCCGACGACGCGGAGGCCGCGTCCCGCAACGTCCGGGCGCTGGCCGGCGACCACGCGACGATGACCTGGGTCGGCGCCGCCGGCGACGTCTTCAAGGAGGCGATCGGCAAGTTCCCCGGGCAGCTCGACAAGGTCGCGCACTCCCACCACCTGGCCGCCGACGCGCTGGACGGGTACGCGACGTCGCTGGACTCGGCGCAGAGCCAGGCGGACCGGGCGCTGGCCCAGGGCCGGCAGGTCTACGACCAGGTGAAGAGCCTGCACGCGCAGCTCGTCACCGCCAACGGCTCGCTCACCACCCTGGACAAGGCGGCCCCGCCGCCCGACCCCGACCAGGTCAAGGAGCAGGCCCGCAAGCACACCGCCGCCCAGGGCCAGGTCACCTCCCTGCAGTCGCAGCTCAGCGGTCCGCAGGCGCAGCTCGACGCCGCCAAGCGGCTCGCCGGGCAGGCGGCGGAGCTGCGCTCCGGCGCCGCCGACACCGCGAGCAGGAAGCTGCACGAGGCCGCCGACGCGGGCATCCCGCCGGACTCGTTCTGGCACAAGCTCGGGGACCTCGCCGCCAAGGCGTGGAACGGCCTCATCGTCGTCGCGAAGATCGTCGTCGCGGTCGGCGGGATCATCGCGCTGATCATCGGCGGCCCGATCGCCTGGATCGTCTTCGCGGCGGCGCTGCTGGTGCTCGCGGACACCATCGCCAAGTACACCCAGGGGAAAGCGACCCTGTGGGACGTGGCCCTGGCCGCGCTGAGCTGCATCCCCATGACGAAGGGCCTGACCTCGCTGGGCGCGCTCAAGGGCGCCTTCGCCGCCGAGGGGCTGGTCGGCGTGGGCAGCCACCTGCTGGGCGCCGGCTGGGGTGCGGTCAAGGGCATCGGCACCGGCGCGATGGCCCTGTGGAAGGTCCGCTCGGCCATCCCGGGCCTGCTGCGCGCCCTGCCGTTCACCGCGCTGGGCAAGCTGACGTCGATGGCCACCGAGCTGCGGTACGGCGCCTCGGGCGCGCTGACCGGCTTCGGCGCCGGCTTCGGCGACGGCGCGGGCTTCTTCGGCTCGTTCCGCTCCAGCCTCTCCGAGGGCCTGCAGGGCTGGCGCGGCGGCACCCAGGCCGCGTCGGAACTGCCGTCGCAGGGGGCGCGCGCCTGGCAGGGCTCGGGCGGCTACCCGGGCATCGACGTGTGGCACGACACCGTCATCGCGGCTGGCACCAACGCCGAGGCGCTGCACCCGCGCATCACCGGCTTCGCGATGCCGGAGGGGACGATGGCGGCGCTGGGCAACGACTCCGCCGAGATCAGCAAGGGGGTCCAGGTGGGGCCGTCGGACCTCAACGCGTACATCCACCACGAGTACCGGACCGAGGGCGTCACCCTGCACTTCAACTCCGACGTGCCGGCGGCCGGCGCCCACGCGAACGCCAACCCGCAGTTCGGCGGGGGCGGCCTGCCGCAGTACTTCATCCCCGACGTGATGACGCACATCGACTCCGGCGCCATCTCGGTCATCGACCACAGCGGCAACGTCCTGCCGGTCGCGCCGAACGGCATCGCCACCGTCGGCCCCGGCCAGAACATCCCGCTGCGCAACTTCGACCTGCCCTCCGGCTCCCCGATCCTGACCAACAACCAGACCGCCGCCACCGCCGCGGGCGGGGTCACCGTCGTCGGCGGGATCACCCGCGGCTCGGTGTACGGCTCCCAGCTCACGGCGCCCGGCCGATGAGCGCCGGAGCACCGGACGGCGGCCGGGTGCGGATCGCGGCCTCCGGCACGCGGGAGAACCCGCACGCGCACCTCGATCCCGTGGTGGCGGCGGAGCTGTCCTGGGGGAACCGGATCGCGAAGGACTGGCACATCGCCGACCCGCACTTCGGGGACTGGCTGCTCGTTCTTGCGGAGCCCTTCCACGTGGAGCGGCTCCGGCAGGCGTTCGCCTTCCCCGGCACCATCCGGCTCGGCACCTACGCGCGGCGCTCGGACGGCTCCGGCGGCGTGCGCATGTGCCTGGGCGACCAGCTGAACCTGCTGGGCATCGAGGCGCCGCTGCCCGCGGACCTGCCCGCCGTCAACGCGGAGATCGAGCTGTGAGCGAACAACCCGACCCGAACGGCGGGCCGATCGAGGTCTCCCCGCTGCTCTACCGGCTGGCCGACAGCATCGTGCTGATCGGCGTGCGCACCGGTGACCGCGGCCCCGAACCGCTCTACACGGACGTCTCCGGGACGCTGTGCGCGGTGGCGTACACCGACCCCGACGAGATCCGGCGCGACCTGCCCGACGGCTACCGCCTCTTCCAGATCACCGTGCCCGAGCTGCTGGCCCAACTGCCGCCCGCGGCGGGGCTGATCGTCAACCCGCGGGCCGCCTCGCCGATCCACGTGGCCGCCGACGAGCGGGACGTCGTGATCGCGGCCGGCCGGCCGTTCCCGGCGGGCGCGTTCATCAAGGTCAAGGCGAGCGCCGACGCGCAGCCCCGGCTGCTGGCCGCCGTGCTGCCGCGGCTCGCGGCCCTGCCCGCGGTGCGCCGGCTCTTCCTCACGCGCTACCGCGTGGCGGACGCCCGGGAGAAGATCCTGGCGGTCTACGAGGTCGACGGCACCCCGGGCGCGGACGAGGCCGCCGCGGACGCGGTCACGGCCGCCGCCGCCGAGATCGCCCTCGCCGACCCGATGCAGGTCGTGGCCCTCGGCGACGTGCCCGAGGAGCTGCGCGCGGTCGTCCTCGCCGACGTCGATCCCGCCTGGGTCCGGGCCGAACCGCCGGGCTGAGCCGCGGTCCGGGTCGCGACCCGAGCGGCGGCCCGCGCCGCCGGGCCGGGCAGCGGGGTTGGGCGGCAGGGCTGGGCGGGCGTCCCCCGCCCGCCCATTACGCTGCCGCTATGACCACCGCTACTGTCGCGCCCGACCTCGAGACGTTCCGCAAACTGGCGGGTGACCGCCGGGTGATCCCCGTCAGCCGGAGGCTGCTCGCGGACGGCGACACCCCGGTCGGCCTGTACCGCAAACTCGCGGGCGAGCGGCCGGGGACGTTCCTGCTGGAGTCGGCGGAGAACGGCCGCTCCTGGTCCCGGTACTCCTTCGTCGGGGTGCGCAGCGCCGCGACGCTGACCGAGCGCGACGGCCAGGCGCACTGGCAGGGCACCCCGCCGGTGGGCGTGCCGACCGGCGGCGACCCGCTGGAGGCGCTGCGGGCCACCGTCGAGGCCCTGCACACCCCGCGCGACCTGCACGCGGGCGGCGCGCTGCCGCCGTTCACCGGCGGGATGGTCGGGTACCTCGGCTACGACGTGGTGCGCCGCCTGGAGAAGATCGGCGAGCACGGCGAGGACGAACTGCGGCTGCCCGAGCTGACGATGCTGCTCACCTCGGACCTGGCGGTGCTCGACCACTGGGACGGCAGCGTGCTGCTGATCGCGAACGCGATCAACCACAACGACCTGGACACCGGCATCGACGAGGCGTACGCCGACGCCGTCGCCCGGCTGGACGCGATGGCGGCCGACCTGGCCCGGCCCAGCGCGTCGGCCGCCGTCGAGCTGCCCGCCTCGCGGCTGCCGGAGTTCACCGGGCGCTGGGGCTCGGCGGCCTACCAGGCGGCCGTCGAGGACATCAAGGAGCGGATCCGGGCCGGCGAGGCGTTCCAGGTGGTGCCCTCGCAGCGGTTCGAGACCCCCTGCCCGGCGAGCGCGCTGGACGTCTACCGGGTGCTGCGGGCGACCAACCCGAGCCCGTACATGTACCTGTTCCGCTTCGACGGCTTCGACGTCGTGGGCTCCAGCCCCGAGGCGCTGGTCAAGGTCGAGGACGGCCGGGCGCTGGTGCACCCGATCGCCGGCACCCGGCCGCGCGGCGCCACCCCGCAGGAGGACGCGGCGCTGGGGGAGGAGCTGATGGCCGACCCCAAGGAGCGCGCCGAGCACCTGATGCTGGTCGACCTCGGCCGCAACGACCTGGGGCGCGTGTGCGAGCCGGGCAGCGTCGAGGTGGTGGACTTCATGTCCGTCGAGCGCTACAGCCACGTCATGCACATCGTCTCGACCGTCACCGGCCGGGTGGCCGAGGGCCGCACCGCCTTCGACGTGCTGACGGCCTGCTTCCCGGCGGGCACGCTCTCGGGCGCGCCCAAGCCGCGCGCCATGCAGATCATCGACGAGCTGGAGCCGGTCCGCCGCGGCCTGTACGGCGGCTGCGTCGGCTATCTGGACTTCGCCGGCGACTCCGACACCGCGATCGCCATCCGCACCGCGCTGCTGCGCGACGGCACGGCCTACGTCCAGGCGGGCGCCGGCGTCGTCGCCGACTCGGACCCGGTCGCCGAGGACACCGAGTGCCGCAACAAGGCGGCGGCGGTACTGCGCGCGGTGGCGACCGCGAGCCGGCTGCACGGCGGTACCGGCGGCTGAGTGCGGGAACGCGAAGGGCGGGGCGGCCCGGTCGGGCCGCCCCGCCCCGCTTCACGGAGCCGTCAGCCGGTGAAGGCCGAGGTGCCGTTCGGGGTGCCGAGACCCGTCGGGCCGTCGTAGCCGGTCTTGGCGGTGCACAGGTACGAGCCCGAGCAGCTGCCGTTGGAGCCGCTGACCACGTCGTTGAGCGCCGTGGTGTGGGCGTACGGGAACGAGGTCGGGTACGAACCGGACGACGGGGTGCCGGCGATGGCGTACACGCCCGCGATGATCGGCGCCGAGGCGCTGGTGCCGCCGAAGGTGTAGTAGCCGGCGGTGATCCCGAAGGAGTCGTAGATCGCGACGCCGGTGGCCGGGTCGGCGACCGCCGAGACGTCGGAGATGGTCCGCTTGGCGCAGCCGGTGTCCTTCTGCCAGGACTGCTTGGCGTCGTAGGCGGAGCAGCCGGAGCCGGTGCCCTCGGTGCTGTTCGTGGACCAGACGGTCTCGGTCCAGCCGCGGGTGTTGGACGCGGTCTTCAGCGCGGTGCCGCCGACCGACGTCACGTACTTGGAGGCGGCGGGGTACTCGGCGCCGTAGGCGGAGTCACCGGCGCTGACCGTGATCGCCACGCCCGGGTGGTTGAAGTAGCTGCTGTCGTAGGAGGCGTCGGAGGAGGACTCCCCGCCGCCGTAGCTGTTGGAGACGTACTTCGCGCCGAGGGTGACGGCGCGGTTCACCGCGGTGCCGAGGTTCGCCATGGACGGGGTCTTGGCCTCGACGAGCAGGATCTTGCAGTTGGGGCAGATCGCGCTCGCCATGTCGAGGTCGAGCGATATCTCCTCCGACCAGCCGGCGTCCGAGGCCGGCAGCGCGGTGGTGCTGCCGGTCTGGCTGACCTTCTTGAAGCAGCCGTTGGCCGTGGTGCAGGCCGGCAGGCCGTAGTGCGCGCGGTAGACGCCGAGGTCCGACTCGGCGTTGGGGTCGTCGTAGGCGTCGACGATCGCGATCGTCCGCCCGGCGCCGTTCGACGCCGCCGCGGAGGTCAGTCCGTACGCCTTCTGGAGATCGCTCGGGCCGTAACCTGTGGGGGTGGCGGCGGCCGCGTTCGGTGTGATCGTCGTGCCTCGGACGTTGGTGGTGTGCACGGTGCCGCTGGTGACGCGCAGCGCCTTGCAGGCCATCTCGCCGGCCTTGGGCAGCGCGCAGGCCCGTGCGGTACGGACGGGCTGGTCGGCGGCCGGGGCGGCGGCCGGTGCGGCGGCGGTGGTCCGCGCGACCGGCTGCGCGTCGGCGGAGGGGGCGATGGCGAAGCCCGTCAGGGCCAGTCCCGCGACGGCGGTGAGGGAGAGTCCGGCGCGCCGAAGCGACGCGGGAGAGAGGGTTGTGCGCAACGTACTGCCTCCTGTGGCGGTGAACCGGGGGCTGTGCGGGGGGAGTCGATCCGCCGGGACGAGGGTGCTCGTTCGGGGGATCGGCGCGAACGTATGGTGACGGGCGCACGTCAACAAGACGGCAGACGGAGTCTCTACCTCCGCTTTGCTTTCGGCAGTGATCGCATGGGCGAAAAGTTGCTCACTCATGAGCCGGTCGGCGCATGAAATCGACTCGTGGTGGTCTGTCCGCGATCGGTCCCCCGGCTGTGCCGCTCACGGGACGACGCGCGATAGTGGTCCGTGTGACTGCCGTGCCCCCGCCCCGCCCCGCCGACGCATCCGCCCCCGCCGCGAGCCCCACCGCGACCGCCCCGGATGCCGCCGTGACCGCCCCGACCTCCCCGGATCCCACCGCCGCCCACGTGGTGGCGGGGCCGCCGCCGCGCGCCCGCACCGCTGGCCGCCGCAGCCTGGCCCTCGCGCTGCTGCTCGGCGCGGCGGGCGCCGCCCTGACGCTGCTCGCGGCGGGCAAGACCTGGGCGCACGGGACCGCGAAGTACGCCGAGGGCTCGGTGGCGCTCGCCGTCTCCGGCCGGGAGGTCACCGGTGTGCCCGGCGCGCTCGCGCTGGTCGGCCTCGCCGCCCTCGTCGCGGTGTTCGCCGTCCGCGGCGCCGCCCGCTCCGTCCTGTCGGGGCTGCTCGTGCTGTGCGGCGCCGGCATCGTCACCACCTCCCTCACCGAGGGCCCCGGCGCCGCGCTGGGCGCGGCCGCCAAGGCCGCCACGACGCTCACGAGCACGACCGTCGTCGGTGAGACTTCCACCACATGGCCGTGGGCCGCCGCCGCCGGGGGAGCGCTGCTGCTCGCGGCCGGGGCGCTCGCCGTGCTGTGCGGCCGCCACTGGCCGGGGATGTCCAACCGCTACGACCGGGACGGGGCCGCCGCCCGCCCGTCCCGCAGGGCCCAGCGCACCGCCCCGGACCCCGAACGCCCCGAGGAGCTGTGGAAGGCCCTCGACCGCGGCGAGGACCCGACCGGGAGCTGAGCCGTGGCTCACACTCCGGTGCGCGGGGGCAGGACGGGTCGTACCCCCCGTGCACGAGGGGTCCCGGACACGCGCAAGAATGGTCGTGGACAACTTCCCCGACCGAGAACATATTGGGAGCACTCATGGCGGGCACCAACCACGGCCACACCCCTGCCGCCTGGACCGGCGTCATAATCGCGTTCATCGGATTCTGCGTCTCGGGTGCCTTCATGGTGATGGCTGAGCCGCTCGGCTTCTGGGCCGGCCTGGTCGTGGTCGCGCTCGGCGGCGTCGTCGGCCTCGTGATGCGGATGATGGGCCTGGGCCAGCCCCGCAAGCCCGCCCACGGCTGACGTCCGGCCCCGGCACGACGGCCACGGCGAACGGCCCCGGCCGCGGCGCACCCGGCGACGGCGCGCAACGGCACGACGCCGACGCGACACCGGCACGACACAGGCGCGGCCCCGGCGGCTCCGGGGCTGCGCCCTCGTGCGTCCCGGGGCACAATCGGGCTCGTGACCGACAAGCTGACCGCCGGGCCGCCGCCGACCGCCGCCGGCACCCCCGCCACCGCCTCGCCGCACCGCTGGTCCGCCCCCACCCCGGCTCGCGCCCCCGAGCCCGCGCCGCCCGCCGGGCGGCTGCGGCGGGCCGCCGTGCCGCTCGGGGTGCTGGCGGGAGTCGTCGCCGCGTTCGCGTACGTCGGAGCGGTCGACCCGAACACCCCCGGCCACTACCCGGTCTGCCCGCTGCTGCGGTACACCGGGATCTTCTGCCCCGGCTGCGGCGGCCTGCGCAGCGCCCACGCCTTCGCGCACGGCGACCTCGGCGCGGCCCTCGGCCTGAACGCGCTGGCGGTGGCCTGCTACGTGCTCTTCGCCGTCTTCTGGGCGGTCTGGCTGTCGCGGACGCTGCGCGGCCGCGCGTTCGAGATCCGGCTGCGCCCCGCGTACTGGTGGGCGATCGGCGCGCTGGTGCTGCTCTTCAGCGTCGTCCGGAACCTGCCGTTCGGGTCCGTGCTCGCCCCGTGACGGCCTGCCCGCCCCCGGCCGGAGCACCGCGACACGCCCGGAGGTGGCCGGATCCCGCCGTTCGCTGCCCACCGGCCCGCGAAAGCCGCGAAAGCCGTGTCACGGCGGGCGGCCGCTACCTTCGGTGACGGCATTTGTCCAGGTAGTGGGACCACGATCGACCGGATGCGCGCCCTCCGCCCCCGGCCGGATACCATCAGTGAGCCGCGGCGAGCATCCACTGGCTTGATCGTTTCGGTGTACGGACCTGCTCCACCACCCAGCCCGGAAGGGGACCGCTCGCGTGAGTGTGCTCGACGAGATCATCGACGGAGTCCGCGCCGACCTCGCCGACCGGCAGGCCCAGGTCTCCATCGACGAGCTCAAGGAGCTGGCCGGCAAGGCACGCGAAGCGATGGACGGGGTCGCCGCCCTGCGCGGTGACAGCGTCAAGGTCATCTGCGAGGTCAAGCGGTCCAGCCCCTCCAAGGGCGCGCTGGCCGCCATCGCCGACCCGGCGGGCCTCGCCGCCGACTACGAGGCGGGCGGCGCGGCGGTCATCAGCGTCCTCACCGAGCAGCGCAAGTTCGGCGGCTCGCTCGCCGACCTCGAGGCGGTCCGCGCCAAGGTCGACATCCCGGTGCTCCGCAAGGACTTCATCGTCACCGCGTACCAGCTGTGGGAGGCGCGCGCCTACGGCGCCGACCTCGCCCTGCTGATCGTCGCCGCCCTGGAGCAGGACGCGCTGGTCTCCCTCATCGAGCGGGCCACCTCGATCGGGCTCACCCCGATCGTCGAGGTGCACGACGAGGAGGAGGCCGCCCGCGCGGTCGACGCCGGCGCCCGGATCATCGGCGTCAACGCCCGCAACCTCAAGACGCTCGAGGTCGACCGCGGCAACTTCGCGCGGATCGCCCCCGAGATCCCGGACGAGATCGTGAAGATCGCCGAGTCCGGCGTCCGCGGGCCGCACGACCTGATCGCCTACGCCAACGACGGCGCCGACGCCGTGCTGGTCGGCGAGTCCCTGGTGACCGGCAAGGACCCGCGGGCGGCCGTCGCCGACCTCGTGGCCGCCGGCGCCCACCCCGCCCTGCGGTTCGGACGGAACTGACCCGATGTCCATCGCGACGCGCCTCGCCCCCGGCTGCCGCCCCCGCGGCTGCCGGGCGCCCGCGCGTCGCGTACTGGGCCGTCGGGTGCGCTACGTGATCGGCGGCGAGCCCGGACAGGTCAACGGAATGCGATGGCGACGCGGCTGAGCCGCGACACTTCCATCAGCCACCGCATTTCACTGTCAGGGGACTCCTGTGTCTGCCATGTCGGAATTCTTCATTCCCGACCCCGAGGGTCGGATCCCGACCGCCGAAGGCTACTTCGGCGCGTTCGGCGGCAAGTTCATCCCGGAGGCGCTGGTCGCCGCCGTCGACGAGGTCGCCGTCGAGTACGAGAAGGCGAAGGCCGATCCGGCCTTCGCCGCCGAGCTGAACGACCTGATGGTCAACTACACCGGCCGGCCGAGCGCGCTCACCGAGGTCGCCCGGTTCGCCGAGCACGCGGGCGGCGCCCGGATCTTCCTCAAGCGCGAGGACCTCAACCACACCGGCTCGCACAAGATCAACAATGTGCTGGGCCAGGCGCTGCTCACCAAGCGGATGGGCAAGACCCGCGTCATCGCCGAGACCGGAGCCGGCCAGCACGGCGTCGCCACCGCCACCGCGTGCGCGCTCTTCGGCCTGGAGTGCACCATCTACATGGGCGAGGTCGACACCCAGCGCCAGGCGCTGAACGTCGCGCGCATGCGGATGCTCGGCGCCGAGGTCGTCTCCGTGACGTCCGGCAGCCGCACCCTCAAGGACGCCATCAACGAGGCGTTCCGCGACTGGGTCGCCAACGTCGACCGCACGCACTACCTCTTCGGCACGGTCGCGGGGCCGCACCCCTTCCCCGCGCTGGTCCGCGACTTCCACCGGGTCATCGGCGTCGAGGCCCGCCGGCAGCTCCTGGAGCGCACCGGGCGGCTCCCGGACGCGGCCGTCGCCTGCGTCGGCGGCGGCTCGAACGCGATCGGGCTCTTCCACGCGTTCCTCGGCGACGCGGACGTGCGCCTCGTCGGCTGCGAACCCGCGGGGCACGGGGTGGAGACCGGCGAGCACGCCGCCACCCTCAGCCAGGGCGAGCCCGGCATCCTGCACGGCTCCCGCTCCTACGTCCTGCAGAACGACGAGGGCCAGATCACCGAGCCGTACTCGATCTCGGCGGGCCTGGACTACCCGGGCGTCGGCCCGGAGCACTCCTACCTCAAGGACAGTGGCCGCGCCGAGTACCGCGCGGTCACCGACGACCACGCGATGCAGGCGCTGCGCCTCCTGTCGCGGACCGAGGGCATCATCCCCGCGATCGAGAGCGCGCACGCGCTCGCCGGGGCGCTGGAGATCGGCCGCGAGCTGGGCCCGGACGCCCTGCTCCTGGTGAACCTCTCCGGACGCGGCGACAAGGACATGGACACCGCGGCCCGCTACTTCGGTCTGTACGAGAACGGGAACGAGCAGGGGGAAGCCAAGTGAGCGGCAACATCGAGCTGTTGAACGGCGTCCTGGCCGCGGCGAAGGCCGAGAACCGGGCCGCGCTCGTCGGCTACCTGCCGGCCGGGTTCCCCTCGGTCGACGGCGGCATCGAAGCCGTCAAGGCGATGCTCGAAGGCGGCTGCGACGTCGTCGAGGTGGGCCTGCCGCACAGCGACCCGGTCCTCGACGGCCCGGTCATCCAGACCGCCGACGACATCGCGCTGCGCGGCGGCGTCCGGATCAAGGACGTGCTGCGCACCGTCCACGAGGCGCACGCCGCCACCGGGGCGCCGGTGCTGGTCATGACGTACTGGAACCCGATCGACCGGTACGGCGTGGAGCGGTTCGCCGCCGACCTCGCCGAGGCGGGCGGCGCCGGCTGCATCCTGCCCGACCTGCCGGTCGAGGAGTCCGAGGTGTGGCGCAAGGCCGCGGAGCTGCACGGCCTGGCCACCGTCTTCGTGGTCGCGCCGAGCAGCCGCGACGAACGGCTCGCCAAGATCACCGCGGTGGGCAGCGGCTTCGTCTACGCGGCGTCGCTGATGGGCGTCACGGGCACCCGGGTGAGCGTCGGCGCGCAGGCGGCCGACCTCGTACGGCGCACCCGCGCCACCACCGAGCTGCCGGTCTGCGTCGGCCTGGGCGTCTCCAACCCCGAGCAGGCAGCCGAGGTCGCCGCCTTCGCGGACGGCGTCATCGTCGGCTCCGCGTTCGTCAAGCGGCTGCTGGACGCACCGGACCTCGCGACGGGCCTGGCCGGGGTCCGCGAGCTCGCCGCCGACCTCGCGGCGGGCGTCCGCAAGCGCGCGTAGCCGTTCGCTCCCGGGCCGGGCGGGCCGCCGAGCCCGCCCGGCCCGGGGCGTGAACCCCGGGCCACGGCTCGCTCGTTCGGGCGAATCCCGCGGACCGCAGCGCCCGTCCCCGCGCCCCGTTCGTTGTCCAGGGGTGTGAGCCAGAAGAACCGTGAGGGTAAGCGCACCGCCCGTGAGGCGATGTATGAGCAGCGCGAGAAGGACAAGGCGCGCGACAAACGCAGGAGGACGTGGATCGTCGGCGGAGCCGTCGTCGTGGTGCTGGCGATCGCCGGCGCGATCGCGGGGGTGGTGGCCAACCACAAGAGCGAACCGTCCAAGCCGCTGGCGTCCCCCAAGGGCGCGACCGGCAAGGACAACCTCGTCATCCCGACCGGCGCGACCGACGCGCCGTCCACGCTGACCGTCTACGAGGACTTCCGCTGCCCCGGCTGCGGCATGTTCGAGAAGACCTTCCGCGACACCGTGCACTCCCTGGAGGACAGCGGCGCGCTGAAGACCGAGTACCACCTCGTGACGATCATCGACGGCAACATGGGCGGGACCGGTTCGCTCAACGCGGGCAACGCCGCCGTCTGCGCGCAGGACGCCGGGAAGTTCCGGGCGTTCCACGACGTGCTGTACGAGAACCAGCCGGACGAGCGGGAGGACAAGTTCGGCGACAAGGCGTACCTGCTGGAGCTCGCGGGCAAGGTGCCGGGGCTGAAGACCGACACCTTCACCGCGTGCGTGAACAACGGCACGTACGACAGCTGGATCAAGAAGTCGGCCGCCGCCTTCAGCGGCTCCGGGTTCAGCTCCACGCCGACCGTCCTGCTCAACGGCAAGAACGTCTACGGCAACCAGAGCGACCCGCTGACCCCCGACAAGCTCAAGCAGCAGGTCGCCGCGGCCAACGAGGGCAAGAAGGCCGGCACGGTCACCCCGGCCCCCGCCTCCTGAGAGCCGCGCCGAGCGCGTCCTGACCGCAGGGCCGTTACGCGTCCGTAGCCGGGCCGGGTGCCACAGCGCCCGCCCGGCACGGTAGCGTCGGCCCTGCTATGGAGAACCTCGCTTTCATTCCCAGTCCGTCCAGCGGTGTGGTGTACCTCGGACCCATCCCGCTCCGCGGCTACGCGTTCTGCATCATCATCGGCGTCTTCGTAGCCGTCTGGCTCGGAAACAAGCGGTGGGTGGCCCGCGGCGGCCAGAAGGGGACCGTCGCGGACATCGCCGTGTGGGCGGTGCCCTTCGGACTCGTCGGCGGCCGGCTCTACCACGTCATCACCGACTACGAGCTGTACTTCGCCGACGGTAAGAACTGGGTCAACGCGTTCAAGATCTGGGAGGGCGGCCTCGGCATCTGGGGTGCGATCGCGCTCGGCGCGGTCGGTGCCTGGATCGGCTGCCGCCGCCGGGGCATCCCGCTGCCGGCCTGGGCGGACGCCCTGGCGCCGGGCATCGCGCTCGCGCAGGCCTGCGGCCGCTGGGGCAACTGGTTCAACCAGGAGCTCTACGGGCGCGCCACCGACCTGCCGTGGGCGCTGAAGATCAGCGCCACCGACCAGCACCCGGCGGGCACCTACCACCCGACGTTCCTGTACGAGTCGCTGTGGTGCGTCGGTGTCGCGCTGCTGGTGATCTGGGCGGACCGCCGGTTCGGCCTCGGGCACGGCCGCGCCTTCGCGCTGTACGTCGCGTCCTACTGCGTGGGCCGCTTCTGGATCGAGTACATGCGCGTCGACGACGCCCACCACGTCCTGGGCCTGCGGCTGAACTGCTGGACCGCGGTGATCGTCTTCATCGGCGCGGTGGTCGGCATGGTGGTGTCGGCGCGCCGGCACCCGGGCGTCGAGACGAACGTGGAGCCGGCCGCCGCCGGCGACGGGGTGAGCCTGGACAAGGACCCCGCGGACCCCGCGGACGGGGGCGACGAGCCCGTCGCCGCGTCCGGCAGCACCAAGGCCGGGGCGAAGAGCCCCTCCGATGCGGAGAGTGACGGCGCAGAGGCGTCCAAATCCTCCTGAACCCCGCAGAACCTCCCGCGGCCGCCGGCTCTCCCGATTCCGGCGGCCGCGGTGTTTTCGCAGGTAGGGCAGCCTTTCCTAGCTGGAACGCGATGGAATTCGCGCGTACCTTCGAGGTGTTCACAGGGAGGGATCCGGGGCGAGCGCCCCGGCCGGAGGGAGCAGCTTCATCATGTCGACGGCCGTCGAGACCGACGAGACCATGCCGTACCACGTCGCGCACCACACGCACCGCGACGTCAGCGGCGGCTGGCTGCGGCCCGCGGTCTTCGGGGCGATGGACGGGCTGGTGTCGAACCTCGCGCTGATGACCGGGGTCGCCGGCGGCGACGTCGCCACGAGGGTGATCGTGGTCACCGGGCTCGCGGGGCTGGCGGCCGGCGCCTTCTCGATGGCGGCGGGGGAGTACACCTCGGTGGCCTCGCAGCGCGAGCTGGTCGAGGCGGAGCTGGACATCGAACGGCTGGAGCTGCGCCGGCACCCCAAGGACGAGCTGCGCGAGCTGGCGGCGCTCTACGTCTCGCGCGGGGTGGAGCCGGAGCTGGCGATGGAGGTCGCGCGGCAGATGTCGGCCGACCCCGAGCAGGCGCTGGAGATACACGCCCGCGAGGAGCTGGGCATCGACCCGGGCGACCTGCCCTCCCCGCTGGTGGCGGCCGGCTCCTCGTTCGTCTCCTTCGCGCTCGGCGCGCTGCTGCCGGTGCTCCCGTACCTGCTGGGCGCCACCGCGCTGTGGCCCGCGCTGGTGCTGGCGCTGATCGGCCTGTTCGGCTGCGGCGCGGCGGTGGCCCGGGTGACGGCCCGCTCCTGGTGGTTCAGCGGGATCCGGCAGCTCCTGTTGGGTGGAACGGCTGCCGGGGTTACCTTCGTACTGGGTTCATTCATCGGTACCGCCGTCGGCTGAGCCGGGTGACCGAGGCCACAAGCCTTTCGTTGTTTCCCCCTCGTTTCAGGGGCCGCGCCAACGGGCATCATGCGGTGGCGCCGGACGGGATCCGTTCCGGGCAACTCTGTAACGACACGGTCCGCAGGTGCGGCGTACTGCCCGCATACCCTGCACCTTGTCCACATGATGGAACTGAGTATCCGCTTCTCGAACACTCGGTCATCATGTAACCTGCACGAAATCGCAGAGGGCCAACGTCGTCCCTATTGCGCATGCCTATGACAGGCACTGCATATATGCCAATAATGACGACGACGGGAGAGCCGATGCGTTCCGCGTTCATGGACGGGCGACCCGCCCCGCAGGGACTGTACGACCCCCGCAACGAGCACGACGCCTGTGGCGTCGGCTTCGTGGCCACCCTGACGGGCGAGGCCAGCCACGCGCTGGTCGAGCAGGCACTGACCGTTCTGCGCAACCTGGAGCACCGCGGTGCCACCGGCTCCGAACCCGACTCGGGTGACGGCGCCGGCATCCTCCTCCAGGTCCCGGACGCCTTCCTGCGCGAAGCCGCCGGGTTCTCCCTCCCCGGGGCCGGCCACTACGCCGTGGGCATCGGCTTCCTGCCCGTCGACACCGAGGACCGCACCAAGGCCGTCGACGCGATCGGGCGGATCGCCGCCGAGGAGGGCCTCACCGTCCTCGGCTGGCGCGAGGTCCCGGTCGCCCCGCAGCTGCTGGGCGCCACGGCCCGCTCGACGATGCCGCACTTCGCCCAGCTCTTCGTGGCGGACGGCACCGGCAACCGCTCCGGCCTGGACCTCGACCGGCCCGCCTTCGTGCTGCGCAAGCGCGCCGAGCGCGAGGCCGACGTCTACTTCCCGTCGCTGTCCGCACGCACCATCATCTACAAGGGCATGCTCACCACCGGGCAGCTGGAGCCGTTCTTCCCGGACCTGTCGGACCGGCGGACCGCCACCGCGATCGCGCTGGTGCACTCCCGCTTCTCCACCAACACCTTCCCGAGCTGGCCGCTGGCCCACCCGTACCGCTTCGTGGCGCACAACGGTGAGATCAACACCGTCAAGGGCAACCGGAACTGGATGCGGGCCCGCGAGTCGCAGCTCGACAGCGACCTGTTCGGCGGCAGCCTGGAGCGGGTCTTCCCGGTCTGCACCCCCGGCGCCTCCGACACCGCGTCCTTCGACGAGGTGCTGGAACTGCTCCACCTCGGCGGCCGCTCGCTGCCGCACAGCGTGCTGATGATGATCCCCGAGGCGTGGGAGAACCACGCCTCGATGGAGCCGGCCCGCCGCGCCTTCTACCAGTACCACTCCACGATCATGGAGCCCTGGGACGGCCCGGCCTGCGTCACCTTCACCGACGGCACCCAGGTCGGCGCGGTCCTGGACCGCAACGGCCTGCGCCCCGGCCGCTACTGGGTGACCGACGACGGCCTCGTCGTGCTCGCCTCGGAGTCCGGCGTCCTGGACATCGAGCCCGGCAGGATCGTCCGCAAGGGACGGCTGCAGCCCGGCAAGATGTTCCTCGTCGACACCGCCGAGCACCGCATCATCGAGGACGACGAGATCAAGACGGCGCTGGCCGCCGAGCACCCGTACGCGGAGTGGCTCGACGCCGGGCTGATCGCCCTGGAGGACCTGCCCGAGCGTGAGCACATCGTGCACACCCACGCCTCGGTCACCCGCCGCCAGCAGACCTTCGGCTACACCGAGGAAGAGCTGCGCGTCATCCTCGCCCCGATGGCCAAGACCGGCGGCGAGCCGCTCGGCTCCATGGGCACCGACTCGCCGATCGCGGCGCTGTCCGACCGCCCCCGGCTGCTCTTCGACTACTTCACCCAGCTCTTCGCGCAGGTCACCAACCCGCCGCTGGACGCCATCCGCGAGGAGCTCGTCACCTCGCTGATCTCCACGGTCGGCCCCGGCGGCAACCTGCTGGAGCCGTCCCCGGCCTCCTGTCGCAACGTCGTGCTGCCCTTCCCGGTGATAGACAACGACGAGCTGGCCAAGCTCATCCACATCAACGCCGACGGGGACCTGCCCGGCCTCGGCTCCGCCACGCTCTCCGGCCTGTACCGGGTCGCGGGCGGCGGTGACTCCCTCGCCGCGCGCCTCACCGAGATCTGCGCCGAGGTCGACACCGCGATGGAGGACGGCGCACGCCTGATCGTGCTGTCCGACCGGCACTCCGACGCCGAGCACGCGCCGATCCCGTCGCTGCTGCTCACCTCGGCCGTGCACCACCACCTGATCCGCACCAAGCAGCGCACCCAGGTCGGCCTGATCGTCGAGGCCGGCGACGTGCGCGAGGTGCACCACGTGGCGCTGCTCATCGGCTACGGCGCCGCGGCCGTCAACCCGTACCTGGCCATGGAGTCCGTCGAGGACCTGGCCCGCGCGGACACGTTCCTGCAGGGCATCGAGGCCGAGGACGCGATCCGCAACCTCATCAAGGCGCTCGGCAAGGGCGTCCTGAAGGTCATGTCCAAGATGGGCATCTCCACCGTCGCCTCCTACCGCGGCGCGCAGGTCTTCGAGGCCATCGGCCTGGACACCGAGTTCGTGGACACCTACTTCCACGGCACCGACACCAAGCTCGGCGGCTCCGGCCTCGACGTCGTCGCCCAGGAGGTCGCCGCCCGGCACGCCAAGGCGTACCCGGTCTCCGGCATCGCCGCCGCGCACCGCCGCCTCGACATCGGCGGCGAGTACCAGTGGCGCCGCGAGGGCGAGCCGCACCTGTTCGACCCGGACACCGTCTTCCGGCTGCAGCACTCCACGCGCACCCGCCGGTACGACATCTTCAAGCAGTACACCAGCCGCGTCGACCAGCAGTCCGAGCGCCTGATGACGCTGCGCGGGCTGTTCTCCTTCAAGGACGGCCGCACCCCGATCCCCATCGACGAGGTCGAGCCGGTCTCCGCGATCGTCAAGCGCTTCTCCACCGGCGCCATGTCGTACGGCTCCATCTCCATGGAGGCGCACGAGACGCTCGCCATCGCCATGAACCAGCTGGGCGGCAAGTCCAACACCGGTGAGGGCGGCGAGGACCCCGAGCGGCTCTACGACCCGGCGCGGCGCAGCTCCATCAAGCAGGTCGCCTCCGGCCGCTTCGGGGTGACCAGCGAGTACCTGGTCAACTCCGACGACATCCAGATCAAGATGGCGCAGGGCGCCAAGCCCGGCGAGGGCGGCCAGCTGCCCGGCCACAAGGTCTACCCGTGGGTCGCCAAGACCCGGCACTCGACGCCCGGCGTCGGCCTGATCTCGCCGCCGCCGCACCACGACATCTACTCGATCGAGGACCTCGCCCAGCTCATCCACGACCTGAAGAACGCCAACCCCAGGGCGCGCATCCACGTAAAGCTGGTCTCCGAGGTCGGCGTCGGCACCGTCGCCGCGGGCGTCTCCAAGGCGCACGCGGACGTCGTCCTGATCTCCGGCCACGACGGCGGAACGGGCGCCTCGCCGCTCACCTCGCTCAAGCACGCGGGCGGCCCCTGGGAGCTCGGCCTCGCCGAGACCCAGCAGACGCTGCTGCTCAACGGCCTGCGCGACCGCATCGTCGTGCAGACCGACGGCCAGCTCAAGACCGGCCGCGACGTCGTCATCGCCGCCCTGCTGGGCGCCGAGGAGTTCGGCTTCGCGACCGCCCCGCTGGTCGTGTCGGGCTGCATCATGATGCGCGTCTGCCACCTGGACACCTGCCCGGTCGGCGTCGCCACCCAGAACCCGGTGCTGCGCGAGCGCTTCAGCGGCAAGGCCGAGTACATCGTCAACTTCTTCGAGTTCATCGCCGAAGAGGTCCGCGAGATCCTCGCCGAGCTGGGCTTCCGCTCCATCGAGGAGGCCGTCGGCCACGCCGAGCTCATCGACGCCGGGCGTGCCGTCGACCACTGGAAGGCGCAGGGCCTGGACCTGGCCCCGCTGCTGTACGTGCCCGAGCTGCCCGAGGGCGCGGTGCTGCACCAGACCACGGTGCAGGACCACGGCCTGGAGAAGGCGCTCGACAACACGCTGATCCAGCTCGCCGAGGAGGCGCTGGCCACCGGCGCCCCGGTCCGCGTGCAGCTCCCGATCCGCAACGTCAACCGGACGGTCGGCACCATGCTCGGCCACGAGGTGACGAAGAAGTACGGCGGCGCGGGCCTGCCCGAGGACACCATCGACATCACCCTGACCGGCTCCGCCGGCCAGTCGTTCGGCGCCTTCCTGCCCCGGGGCATCACGCTCCGCCTGGAGGGCGACGCCAACGACTACGTCGGCAAGGGCCTGTCCGGCGGCCGGGTCATCGTCCGCCCGGACCGCGGCGCCGACCACCTCGCCGAGTTCTCCACCATCGCGGGCAACACCATCGCGTACGGTGCGACCGGCGGCGAGCTGTTCCTGCGCGGCCGCACCGGCGAACGCTTCTGCGTCCGCAACTCCGGCGCCACCGTCGTCTCGGAGGGCGTGGGCGACCACGGCTGCGAGTACATGACCGGCGGCCGGGCCGTCGTCCTGGGCGAGACCGGCCGCAACTTCGCGGCCGGCATGTCCGGGGGCATCGCCTACGTCCTGGACCTCGACCCGGACAACGTCAACACCGGGATGGTCAACGTCGAGGCGCTCGACGCCGAGGACATCACGTGGCTGCACGACGTCGTGCGCCGCCACCAGGAGGAGACCGGCTCCACCGTCGCCGAGAAGCTGCTCGGCGACTGGGGAACCACCCTCACCCGCTTCGGCAAGGTCATGCCGAGGGACTACAAGGCAGTGCTCGCCGCCAAGAACGCCGCCGAGCAGGCCGGACTCTCCGAGTCCGAGACCACCGCGAAGATGATGGAGGCGGCTAATGGCTGACCCCAAGGGCTTCCTCACCACGCCCCGCCAGCTGTGCGACCGGCGTCCCGTCGAGGAGCGCAAGCAGGACTGGAACGAGGTCTACATCCCGGGCGGGCTGCTGCCGATCATCAGCAAGCAGGCCGGCCGGTGCATGGACTGCGGGATCCCGTTCTGCCACAACGGCTGTCCGCTCGGAAACCTCATCCCCGAGTGGAACGACTACGCCTACCGCGAGGACTGGACCGCGGCCAGCGAGCGGCTGCACGCGACCAACAACTTCCCGGAGTTCACCGGGCGGCTGTGCCCCGCGCCCTGCGAGTCCGCCTGCGTGCTGGGCATCAACCAGGACGCCGTCACCATCAAGAACGTCGAAGTCACCATCATCGACAAGGCGTGGGACAGCGGTGACGTCACCCCGCAGCCGCCGGAGCGGCTGTCGGGCAAGACCGTCGCCGTCATCGGCTCGGGCCCGGCGGGACTCGCCGCCGCCCAGCAGCTGACCCGGGCCGGCCACACGGTCGCGGTGTACGAGCGCGCCGACCGCATCGGCGGCCTGCTGCGCTACGGCATCCCCGAGTTCAAGATGGAGAAGCGGCACATCAACCGCCGCATCGAGCAGATGCGCGCCGAGGGCACCAAGTTCCGCACCGGTGTCCAGATCGGCACCGACCTGCTCGGCGACAAGCTCAAGAAGCGCTACGACGCGGTCGTCATCGCCGCCGGCGCCACCCAGGCCCGCGACCTGCCGGTGCCCGGCCGCGAGCTGAACGGCATCCACCAGGCGATGGAGTACCTGCCGCTCGCCAACAAGGTGCAGGAGGGCGACTTCGTCGCACCCCCGATCACCGCGGAGGGCAAGCACGTGGTCGTCATCGGCGGCGGCGACACCGGCGCGGACTGCGTCGGCACCGCCCACCGCCAGGGCGCGCTGTCGGTCACCCAGCTGGAGATCATGCCGCGGCCGTCCGAGGACCGCCCCGAGCACCAGCCGTGGCCGACGATGCCGATGACGTACAAGGTCACCTCGGCGCACGAGGAGGGCGGCGAGCGGGTCTACGCCGTCAACACCGCGAAGTTCGAGGGCGACGAGGACGGCAACGTCCAGTCGCTGCACCTGGTCGAGGTGGTCTTCGAGGACGGGAAGTTCGTGCCGCAGGCCGGCACCGAGCGCTCCATCCCGGCCCAGCTCGTCACCCTCGCCATGGGCTTCACCGGCACCGACCAGAAGAACGGCCTGATCGAGCAGCTCGGCCTGGAACTGGACGCGCGCGGCAACATCGCCCGCGACCAGGACTACGCCACCAACGTCAACGGCGTCTTCGTCGCCGGTGACGCGGGCCGCGGCCAGTCGCTCATCGTCTGGGCCATCGCCGAGGGCCGGTCCGCCGCCAGCGCGGTCGACCGCTTCCTGACCGGCGACAGCACCCTGCCGGCCCCGGTCCGCCCCACGGACCGCCCGGTCACCGTCTGACGCACCACCCGAGCTGTCCGGCACAACGAAGTGCCGAACATGACGCGGCGCCTGCCCACCCCGACCACGGGGGCAGGCGCCGCGTCGCCCTTTCCGCGCGCCCCGCGCCCCGCTCAGCCGGTCAGGTGTCGCACTCCAGCACCGTCCGGCACAGCGCGCAGCGCACCGTGACGCGCCCGCGCACCGGCACCCGCATGCGCTGGTGGCAGGTCGGGCACGGGAACGAGACCCGCGGCGGGCTCGCCGCCTCGAAGGAGTACCCGCCCAGCGGGTCCGCGGCCACCGCGGTGCCCGCCCGCCGGTCCTTGGCGTAGCGGCGGCGGGCCCCCCAGCCGGCCGCGAGCAGCGGCGGCTGCCGCCGCTCCTGCTCGGCGAGGACCAGCCCGGCCCGGTACGCGTCGCGCGCCAGCGGGCTGCTGAACCACGGCTCGATGTCGTCGCCGAAGACCAGCGCCCGCTTCGCGAGCACGTACCCGTACTCCTCCGGCGTCAGATACCCCAGCTTGTACGCCGACATCATCAGCCGGTCGTCCCGGATCGCCGGCTCCTCCCGGTAGGAGTCCAGCAGCAGCCAGCCCGCCCCCAGGAACGCGGTCGCGGTGTCGGTGAGGATCTCGTTGTCCCGGGTGCCGGGCAGCTCCAGGCCCAGCCGGTGCAGGTAGACGTGCATGACCTCGTGCGCCAGCGCCGCGCCCACGTCACGGCGGTCGGTCTTGAAGCGCGAGTGCAGCTCCACGAAGTACTCCGGCCCCGCCGCCAGTTCGACACTGCCCGCGTGCACCATGTCGCGGAACCCCACCACCATCCGGGCGTCCGGCAGCCGGAAGTGCTGCAGCATCACCCGCGCCACGCGCTGCGCCCCCAGGTACGGGTCCTCGTCCGGGGAGAACCGCACCGACTCCGGGTGCACGCTCGCCGCGTACTGCCCGACCGTGTCGGCCGACAGCCGCCGGTACAGCGCGGTGAGCGACCGCTGGACGGTGGCGAGGTGCGGGAACCCGTGCTCGATCTCGGCCACAACCATCTCCCCCCGCCGGCCACCTGCGGACCGGTGGCGATTCGAGATTACGCGTCCGCACCGGGAGGGACGCGGAAACCACTGGTGGTGCCTCCATTGGAGGGACGGGGAGATCGCCGGGCGGGCCCGCGGGCGGCGCCGGACTGCGCCCGGTGCGGGAGTCCAACACCGGCGCACCTTTGTCCATGGGCGCGCCGGGTCCCGGCAGCGCAAGGTGAGGGGCGATCGACCGTGAAGCAGCTGTACAGCCGGCAGTCGCCGGCCGTGCGGCCCACGGCCAGCGGCGGCGGCCACCCCCGTGCCGCCCGGCCGTGGCGACGCCGTAGTGAGGAGTGCGATGTCCGCCCCCGACACCAGCATGGAAACCGGCCCCGGCAGGGAGACCGGCCGCCGCGGAGAGGCCGGACCCAGCCGCCGCTCGGTGGTGCTCTCCACCGCCGCGGCGGGCCTGGCCGCGGCACTCGTCCCCGCCCCGGGGGCCGCCGCCGCGCCAGCCGCCGCGGGCCTGGCGGTGATCCGCTCCGCACACCTGGACGTCCGCGTCCACACCGCCTTCCCCGGCGTCGCCTCCTACACCGACCGCGGCACCGGCGCCGTCCTGCACGGCGCGCCCGCCCCCGCGAGCACCCTCCTCATCGACGGCACCGCCCGCACCCCGCACGTCACCAGCGCCGTGCGCGCCGACCGGATCACGTACACCCTCGCCTTCGACGGCGGCACCCGCATCGAGGCGCAGATCACCGTCGACGGCTGGACCACGGAGTTCCGCGTCACCACCATCGCCGACACCGACAGCCTGCGGGTGGGCACCCTGCAGATCCCCGGGCTGCGGCTGCTGAGCGTGCGCAGCGACCAGCCGGGAGCCGCCCTGCTCGCCGCGCGGCTGCAGCTCGACAAGGCCGCCAGCGGCGACACCCTCATCCGCGTCGGCCCCGCCACGCCCGCCGAGGCCGCGCCCACCGGCTGCGCCTACGCCGTCGTCGCCACCGACGCGCTCGCCGCCGCGATCGAGAGCAACACCGTCTACGACAAGCCCGCCGGTGCCCAGGGCACCACGTGGGAGAACGGCCGCTTCTGGCGGCAGACGCTGGCCGGCGACGGCTGGACCGAGGCCGGTCTCGCCCCCGGCCAGTGGACCCACCGGGCCGCCGGCGCCGCCACCGGCGACACCGAGCCGCTGCCGTACGCCACGGTCATCGTCACCCGCGACCGCAACGGCGACGGGAGGACCGACTGGCAGGACGCGGCGATCGCGCTGCGGGACATCGCCGTCACCCCGCTCGGCGCCGACACCCAGCACCTGCGGGTCGTCCCGCACATCCCGTTCAACTTCGCCAGCCAGGCCACCAACCCGTTCCTGGCCACCCTCGACAACGTCAAGCGGATCTCGCTGGCCACCGACGGGCTGCGGCAGTTCACGCTCCTCAAGGGGTACCAGTCCGAGGGCCACGACTCCGCCCACCCCGACTACGGCGGCAACTACAACCAGCGGGCGGGCGGCCTCGGCGACCTCAACACCCTCGTCGCCCGCGGCGCCCGCTGGAACAGCGACTTCGCCGTCCACGTCAACGCCACCGAGTCCTACCCGGTCGCCCACGCCTTCTCCGAGAAGCTCGTCAACAAGGCCGACCAGCAGTGGGACTGGCTCGACCAGTCGTACCGCATCGACGCCCGCCGCGACCTGCTCAGCGGCGACATCGCCGGCCGCTTCCAGCAGCTGCGCGACGAGACCCACCCGGCGCTCAACACCATCTACCTCGACGTGTTCCGCGAGTCGGGGTGGACCTCCGACCGGCTCCAGCGCCACCTGCGCGCCCAGGGCTGGACCGTCACCAGCGAGTGGGGCCACGGGCTGGAGCGCTCCTCGCTGTGGTCGCACTGGGCGAACGAGACCGACTACGGCGGCGACACCTCGCGCGGCGTCAACTCCCAGCTCATCCGCATGGTCCGGCACCACCAGAAAGACGTCTTCGCCGACAAGTGGCCGCTGCTGGGCACCGCGAAGCTCGGCACGTTCGAGGGCTGGGTCGGCAAGACCGACTGGAACGCCTTCTACCGCACCATCTGGACGGAGAACCTGCCCGCCAAGTACCTGCAGGCGTACCCGATCCGCACCTGGACCGACCACGAGATCACCTTCATGGGGCCCACCGCCACCACCGTCTCCGACGCCGACGGCACCCGCACCATCACCACCGACGGCCGCACCGTCTACCGCGGCGGCGCCTACCTGCTGCCCTGGGAGCCGCGGCAGGCGAAGAACCCGCCGAAGCTCTACCACTACAACCCGGCGGGCGGCACCGGCACCTGGCGGCTGCCCGCGGGCTGGGCCAAGGCCCGCACCGTGAGCCTGTACCGCCTCACCGACCAGGGCCGCCGCTTCGAACGCGACCTGCCCGTCCGGGACGGCGCCGTCACCCTGACCGCCGACGCCGAACAGCCCTACGTCGTCCACCGCGACCGGGCGCCGCGCCAGGCCGCCCCCGGCTGGGGCGAGGGCACCGCGATCCACGACCCCGGCTTCCACTCCGGGCGGCTCGACGACTGGCACGTCACCGGCCCGGCGAGCGTCGTCCGCAACCCGCTCGGCGACTACGAACTGGTCGTCACCGCCGGCGGCGCCGCCGCCGTCGGCCAGCGCCTGGCGCGGCTGCGGCCCGGCAGCTACGCCGCCTCCGTGCAGGTCGAGGTCGGCGCCACCGCGGGGGAGCGGCGCCGGGCCGCCCTGGAGGTCCGCACCGCCGACGGCGTCACCGCCGCCAACTGGACCGACACCTCCACCGCGGGCAACTACGTGGCCGCCGACCGCAAGCACGGATCGCGGATGCAGCGCATGGTCACCTGGTTCACCGTCCCCGAGGGCGGCGGACCCGTCACCCTCACGCTGCGCGCCGACGCAGGAGCGGCCCGCGTCACCTTCGACAACGTCCGCGTCGTCGCCGCCACCCCCACCCGCGCCCCCGGCGCCCTCGTCCACGAGGACTTCGAGAACGTCCCGCAGGGCTGGGGCGCCTTCGTCAAGGGCGACGCCGGCGACGTCACCGACCCGCGCACCCACATCGCGCAGCGGCACGCGGCCTTCACCCAGGCCGGCTGGAACGGCAAGGCGATCGACGACGTCATCGACGGCACCCAGTCCCTCAAGTCGCGCGGCGAGAACGACGGGCTGGTCTACCGCACCGTCCCGCACACCGCCCGGCTGACGTCCGGCCGCCGCTACCGCGTCACGTTCCGCTACGAGAACGAGGAGGCCGGCCAGTACGCCTGGATCACCGCCACCGACCGCCCGGAGACCACCGAGCTGTCCCGGACGGTGCTGCCCGCGACCGGCGGGCCCGCCACCCACAGCTACGAGTTCACCGCCCCCACCGGCGGCGACGCCTGGGTGGGACTGCGCAAGACCGGGGACAGCGGCACCGCCGAGTTCACCCTCGACGCCTTCACCGTCACGGACCTCGGCCCTGCATAACACCGCAAACCGCCAGGGGGCCGGGGGCGTGGCCCCGGCCCCCTGGCCACCACCGCGCTCCATGAGCAAAGATCAGTCCTCGATGTTCCACACATGGATGCGCTACTTCACCCCGAACTCGGTCCACCACCGGCTCGGCCTGGTGTGCCTCGGCGTCGGCATGCAGCACGGGGCGCTGCCCACGGTCGGGCCGCGCACCATCGACCACCACGTCGCCGTCGTCATCAGCGCCGGCACCGGCTGGTTCCGGCACCGCGGCGGCGACGCCGTGGAGATCACCGCGCCCACCCTGCTCTGGCTCACCCCCGACGCGGAGCACCACTACGCGCCGCACCCCGGCAGCGGCTGGGACGAGAGCTTCGTCGACTTCACCGGACCGGCCGCCGCCACCTACACCGAACTCGGCTACATCGAGCCCGACCGGCCGATCGTCCCGCTCAGCGACACCACGGGACCGCGCGCCGTCATCGCCCGCATCGCCCGGGCCGCCCGCCCGGGGAACCCGCTGCTGGAGGTCGAGAGCTCCGCCGCCGTCCACGAGCTCCTCGTCGCCCTGCGCCGCGCCCGCGCCGACACCACCGGCGACGGCGACCGGGTGCTCGACGCGCTGGCCCGCGACGCGTTCCTGCCGCTGACCATCGCCGAGCACGCCACCCGGCACGGCATGACGCTGGCCGAGCTGCGCGCCGCGGTCCGCCGCAGCGCCGACTGCAGCCCCAAGGACTACCTGCTGGGCATCCGGCTCGGCCGCGCCAAGGAGCTGCTGGCCGCCACCGACCTGCCGGTCGCCGCCGTCGCCCGCCGCGTCGGCTACGAGGACCCCGCCTACTTCAGCCGGCTCTTCACCCGCCGGGTCGGCGCCGCCCCCGTGCGCTTCCGCGAGCAGCAGTACCGCACCGTCCCCGGCGGCTGGTCCACCGACCACCTGGACCCCCGCCGCATCACCCGCCAGCCCGCCGACCACCCCGGACCGTGACCCTCCCGGCCGCCCCGCACCGCGGCCGGAAGCACCCCGGAAGGTGACAGGACACACCCCGGAAGGTGACGGGGGACACCCCGGACCGTGACCCCGGCCGCGTCGTACGGCAGCATGTCCCGCATGCCAGCCCTGACTCGCGCCGAGGCCGAGACCCGCGCCCGCCTGATCGACGTCGACCGCTACGCGATCCACTTCGACCTCACCCGCGGGGACACGACCTTCCGCTCCACCTCGGTGATCCGCTTCACCGCCCGCGAGCCGGGCGCCGCCACCTTCATCGAGCTCCGGCCGGCCGTCCTGCACAGCGCCGAGCTCAACGGCCGCCCGCTCGACCCCGGCACCCTCGACGACGGGCGGCTCCCGCTCCCCGGGCTGAGCACCGAGAACGAACTGCGGATCGACGTGGAGATGCTCTACTCCCGCACCGGCGAGGGCATGCACCGCTTCACCGACCCCGTCGACGGCGAGGTCTACACCTACACCCAGCTCGGCCCCGACATCTGCCCCGCGCTCACCCCGACGTTCGACCAGCCCGACCTCAAGGCGGTCTTCGACGTCACCGTCACCGCCCCGCCCGCCTGGACGGTCCTGGGCAACGGCACGGCGCGGCGCACCGGCGAGGGGCAGTGGCAGCTCGCCGCGACGCCGCCCATCAGCAGCTACCTGCTCGGCCTCGCCGCGGGACCCTGGTACAGCATCCGCACCGAACACGCCGGGCTGCCCTTCGGCCTGCACTCCCGCCGGAGCGTGGCGGCGCACCTGGACGGCAACGCGGCCGAACTCCTCGACACCACCCGCCGCTGCTTCGACCGGTACCACGAGATATTCGACGAGCCCTACCCGTTCGACTCCTACGACCAGGCGTTCGTGCCGGAGTTCAACTGGGGCGCGATGGAGAGCCCCGGGCTGGTCACCTTCCGCGACGAGTACGTCTACCGCTCCGCCGTCACCTTCCCCGAACGCCAGCAGCGGGCCGTCGTCGTCGCCCACGAGATGGCCCACATGTGGTTCGGCAACCTCGTCACCCTGACCTGGTGGGACGACATCTGGCTCAACGAGTCCTTCGCCGAGTACCTCGGCTACCAGGTCCTCGCCGAGGCCACCGGCTTCACCAGCACCTGGACCGACTTCGCGATCAACCGCAAGGTCTACGGCTACGACGCCGACCAGCGCCCCTCCACCCACCCCGTCGCCCCCGAAGCGGTCCCCGACGCCGCCTCCGCGATGCTCAACTTCGACGGCATCTCCTACGCGAAGGGCGCCTCCGCGCTGCGCCAGCTCGTCGCCTGGCTCGGCACCAAGGACTTCCTCGCGGGCGTCAACGCCCACATCGCCCGCCACCGCTTCGGCAACGCCACCCTCGACGACTTCATCGACTCCCTCGGCGCCGCCACCGACCGCGACGTGCGCAAATGGGCCGCGCAGTGGCTGCGCACCACCGGCGTCGACACCCTGCAGCCGCACTTCGACGCCCCCCAGCCGCGCTACGACACCCCCGCGGCCCCGTTCATCGCCCGCACCGGCAGCCGCCCGCACCGCATCAACGTCGGCCTGTACGACCGCGCCGTGACCGACCCCTGCCGGCTCGTGCTGCGCGAACGCCTCGCCGCGGACCTCGCCGCCCCCCGCGTGCCGCTGCTGCCCGAGGGCCGGCCCGTCCGCCCCGACCTGGTCCTGCTCAACGACGGCGACCTCAGCTACACCAAGATCCGCTTCGACGACCAGTCGTGGACCACCGTCACCGAGTGCCTCAGCGGCCTGCCCGACCCCCTCTCCCGGGCCGTGGTCTGGAACGCCGCCCGCGACCTGGTGCGCGACGGCGAACTGCCGCCCGGCGACTACCTCGACCTGGTCCTGCGGCACCTTTCCGCCGAAACGGATCCCGCCATCGTGCAGGGCGTCCTGACCTTCACCCGCGAGCAGCTCATCGACCGCTACCGCGACCCCGCCCGCCGCACCGCCGACCTCACCCTGCTCGCCGGGGTCTGCCGCACCCTGCTGCGGGGCGGCTCCGCCGACCTGCACCTGAGCGCCGCCCGCACCCTCGTCGACAGCGCCGTCACCGAGGCCGGCACCACCGCGCTGCGCGACTGGCTCACCGCGGGCCGCATCCCCGACGGCCCCGCCCTCGACCCCGAACTGCGCTGGCGGCTGCTGCTGCGCCTGTCCGTCCTGGGCGCCGCCGGCCCCGCCGACATCGCCGCGGAACTCACCCGCGACCCCAGCGCCTCCGGCGAGGAGGGCGCCGCCCGCTGCCGCGCCGCCCTGCCCGACCCGCAGGCCAAACACGCCGCCTGGACCGCGATGTTCGCGGACGACTCCCTGTCGGCCTACCTGTTCACCGCCACCGCCCAGGGCTTCTGGCAGCCCGAGCAGCACGAGCTGCTGCACGGCTACGTGCCGTACTACTTCCCCGCCGCGACCGCCGTCGCCGCCCGCCGCGGAGCGGCTCTCGCCACCAGCGCCGGGCGGCACGCCTTCCCCACCACCGCCACCGACACCGACACCCTGCGCCTGGGCGGCGAGTGCCTGCGCGACGCGAACCCGATCCCGGCGCTGCGCCGCCAGCTCGCCGACCAGCTCCACGACCTGCAGCGCGCCCTGAAGATCCGCGCCACCTACCCGTAGCGGCGACGGGCCGGGGCACCCGCGACCCCGCGGGCACCCCGGCCTCACCCCCCTCTCCCGACCCCGGCCCCGCCCCCGACCCCCACAGCCGGCCGCCTCCGCGCGGCCGGAAAACGATCCTCCGCACCACCCCCGCGATACCCCTGACCGGTGGCTCTCGTTGAGCACACCGGGCGGACCCGCCCGCCCGACAGGCAGCGACCGCGAAGGGGCCACCTCATGCCACCCCAGCTCGCCGGAGGGATCACAGGACCCGCCCACCTGCGCCCCCTGCTCGACACCGTCCTCGACGCCCTCACCGCCGGCGCCACCGCCCGCGGCGGACCGCTGCCGTCCGGCGGCCCCGACGCCGTCGCCCACCACGTGCGCGACGCCTGCACCCCCGTCATCCCGCACACCGGAACCGGCGCGGACCACGCGCTGCGCACCCTCGTGCACGCCCTCGCCGCCGGATCGGCCGACCCCGCGCACCCCCGCTGCGTCGCCCACCTGCACTGCCCGCCGCTGGCCCTCGCCGTCGCCGCCGACCTCGCCGCCACCGCCCTCAACCCGTCCCTCGACTCCTGGGACCAGGCCCCCGCCGCGAGCGCCCTCGAAGCCGAGACCACCGCCGCGCTCGCCGCCCTCGTCTACCCCGGCCTCCAGGCCCCCGACGCGCTCGTCACCACCGGCGGCACCGAGTCCAACCACCTCGCCCTGCTCCTCGCCCGCGAACGCCACCCCGGCGCCCCCGCCCTGCGGGTGGTCTGCGGCGCCAACGCCCACCACAGCATCGGACGCGCCGGCTGGCTGCTGGGCCTGCCCCCCGCCCACGTCCTGCCCACCCCCGCCGGCACCCTCGACCCCGCAGCCCTGCACACCGCCCTCGCCGACCTCGGCGAACGGCGCGACACCGGCCCCGTCCTCGTCGTCGCGACCGCCGGCAGCACCGACACCGGCGCCATCGACCCGCTCCCCGAGATCGCCCACACCGCCGCCGCCCACGGCGCCGAACTCCACATCGACGCCGCCTACGGCGGCCCCCTGCTCTTCAGCGACCGCGAGGCCCACCGCCTGCACGGCCTGCCGTTCGCCGACTCCGTCACCCTGGACCTGCACAAACTCGGCTGGCAACCCGTCGCCGCCGGCCTGCTCGCCGTACGCGACACCACCGCGCTGCGCCCCCTGGGCCACCACGCCGACTACCTCAACGCCGACGACGACACCGCGGCCGGCCTGCCCGACCTCCTCGGCCGCTCCCCGCGCACCAGCCGCCGCCCCGACGTGTTCAAGATCGCCGTCACCCTGCGCGCCCTGGGCCGCGAAGGACTCGGCGCCCTCATCGACGCCGTCTGCGACCAGGCGCAGCACCTCGCCGACCTCATCGACGCCCACCCCGCCCTCACCCTGCGCGGCCGCCCCGAGATCAGCACCGTCCTGTTCCGGCCCACCCACGCCGACGACGCCCACGTCGCCGCCCTGCGCCGCCGCCTGCTGCACGACGGCCACGCCGTCCTCGGCCGCGCCCACGCCGATGGGCGCCTCTGGCTCAAAGCGACGCTGCTCAACCCGCACACCCGGCCCGCCGACCTCACAGCGCTCCTGCACCTCACCACGGAAGGCACGGCCCGATGACGACCGCACCCCCCGCCCCCTCCGGCGAACCCGCCCCCCTCGACGAACCCCTCGACCTCCTCGGCATCGGCATCGGCCCCTTCAACCTCTCCCTCGCCGCCCTCGCCGACGGCATCCCCGACCTCACCACCGCCTTCTACGACCAGCGGCCCACCTTCCAGTGGCACCCCGGCCTGCTCATCGACGGCGCCACCCTCCAGGTCCCGTTCCTCGCCGACCTCGTCACCCTCGCCGACCCCACCAGCCCCTGGTCGTTCCTCGCCTACCTCAAGACCCGCGAACGGCTCTTCCCCTTCTACTTCGCCGAGCGCTTCCACATCCACCGCGCCGAATACGACGCCTACTGCCGCTGGGTCGCCGACACCCTGCCCACCACCCACTTCGGCCAGCAGGTCGACACCGTCCGCTGGAACCCCGGCCGCGCCCTGTTCGAGGTCGACCACACCCACCTCGACCGCAACGGCGAAGCCGAAGCCCTCGGCCGCACCCACGCCCGCAACCTCGTCATCGGCATCGGCACCAGCCCCTACGTCCCCGAACCCCTGCGCCCCCTCGCCGAGGCCCCCACCGTCCCCGTCATCCACTCCGCCGACTACACCGACCAGCGCACCCGGCTGCTGGCCGCCGACCACATCACCGTCGTCGGATCAGGACAGTCCGGCGCCGAGGTCTTCCTCGACCTGCTCCGCGCCCGCCCCGTCGGCCGCGAACGCCTCACCTGGATCGCCCGCACCCCCGCCTTCGCCCCCATGGAGTACAGCAAGCTCGGCCTCGAACAGTTCACCCCCGACTACACCCGCTACTTCCACGGCCTCGCCGAACCCGTCCGCGACCAGCTCGTCCCCCAGCAGTGGCAGCTCCACAAGGGCATCGACCACGACACCATCAACGCCATCCACGACGAGCTCTACCGCCGCACCCTCGACGGCGGCTGGCCCGACGCCACCCTCACCCCCGGCGTCGCCGTCCGCACCGCCGGCCGCCTCGGCACCACCGGCATCGAACTCCACCTCGAACACGAGCAGCAGGGCACCCGCAGCCGCCTCCACACCAGCGCCGTCGTCCTCGCCACCGGCTACCGCGAACGCCCCATCGAGCAACTCCTCGCCCCGCTCCACCCCTACCTGCGCCGCGACGCCGCCGGCCGGCCCCGCATCGACGCCGACCACCGCCTCGCCCTCGACCCCTCCATCAGCGGCGCCGTCCACGTCCAGAACGCCAACCGCCACACCCACGGCGTCGGCGCCCCCGACCTCGGCCTCGCCGCCTGGCGCTCCGCCGTCATCCTCAACGCACTGACCGGCAGGGAGCCCTACCCCCTGCCGGCCAGGACCGCGTTCACCACCTACGGCCTCGACGGAACCGCGGCGTCCAACGTGCCCACTAGAACAGCGGCACTCCGTCGCGCGTGAGCTTCCAGCTGTCGGCACCGAAGGCGGACGGATCGATCGAACCGTTCGCCTTCACCCACGCGATGATCGTGTTCCGGATCTCGTCCGAGTTCGCCCACACCGACGCCGTCGCCGCCACGTGCGGGAAGTTGCCGCCCCCATTGGCCCGGTAGTTGTTCACCGCCAGCACGAACCGCGCCGCCGGATCCAGCGGCGCACCCTGGAACGTCAGGTTCACGATCCGCGAACCCACCGGCTTCGCGATGTCGATCTCGTACGACACCCCGCCCACCACGTCGTAGTTGTAGTCCGGCGTGCCGGCCGCGTTCGTCAGCTTCGACACGTCCACCACCGCACCCGGCGCCGTCTGCACGAAGTACTTCGCCGAGAACTCCAGATAGTCCTTGATCTGCGCACCCGTGAGCACCCGCGCGTCCAGCGTGTTCTCGAACACGTACAGCCCCGCCACGTCCCGCAGCGACACCTGGCCCGCCGGGATCGCCGCCGACCGCGAGAAGCACGCCGCCTGCGACAGCACCGGCAGCGCCGCGTACTCCGTGCCCGCCAGCGCCGCCTTCACCGTCTGCGTCTGCACCGCGTTGATGAAGTCGATGATCGGGGTGTCCTTGTACGGGGCCTCCGTCGCCGACATGGCCACCGCACACGTGCCCACCACCTGGTTCACGTACGCCACGACCTTGTCGTGCTCCGCCTTCACCAGCTTCACCACGTGCGGGTCCTCCGCCGCCGTGTTCGCGTTGCGGACCTCCGCCACCACCTTCGTCACCGACCAGCGGCCTTGGCGGAACTCCAGCGCGATGTCGAAGACGCTCAGCCGCATCCCCCACATCAGCGGCTCCGACAGCACCACGTCCTTGCCCGACGCGGTGTTGACCACCGTCCGCGACGCGATCTCCTTGTGGGCGTGACCCACCAGGATCGCGTCGATCCCCGGCACCTGCTCCGCCACCAGCGCCGACGCGTTCTCCGGATACGGCAGCGCGTCCCCGTACGACGTGGCGCCGTCGACCCCCGAGTGATCAGCACAGATCACCACGTCGCAGCCCAGCGCCCGCAGCTTCGGCACGTAGATCCTCGCCTGCTCCACCAGACCCGGGAACGCCAGCTTCCCCTGCACGTTCGCCTTGTCCCAGATCGCGATCCCCGGATTCGTCAGCCCCAGGATCCCCACCGTGATGTCCGGCCCGCCGTGCACCTTGATCCGCTTGATCGTGTACGGCGCAAACGCCGGCTTCAGCGTCTTCGCATCCACCGCGTTCGCCGCCAGCAGCGGGAAGTCGCACTGCTCCTCGAACTTCCGCAGCACCGGGATGCCGTAGTTGAACTCGTGGTTGCCCAAAGCCATCGCGTCGTAGCGCATGTGGTTCATCGCCAGCGCCATCGGGTGCACCGGCGGCTTCCCGCGCTTGCCCGCGGTGCCCGTGATCGGCTCCACCCGCGCGTAGTAGTACGACAGCTGCGTGCCCTGGATGGTGTCGCCCGCGTCGATCAGCAGGGTGCGCTCGCAGCCCTTCTCGGCCCGCGCCTGCTCCACCAGCGTGGAGATCTTCGCCAGGCCCACGTCGTTGTGGGTCGCGTCGTCGTACTCCTTGTCCGTGAAGTAGTCCCAGTTGAAGACATGCCCGTGCAGATCCGTCGTGCCCAGCACGCGCAGCGAGTACGTCCGCGGGCCGTGCCCGTGCCCCGCGCCGTGCGCCTGCGCCGGCGCGGCGCCCGCAACGGTTCCCGCGGCGCCCGCGAGCACCACCCCGGCTCCCGTGGCGGCGGAACGGTTGAGGAAGGTCCTTCGGTTGAGCGGCATGTCTGCTCCCGGTCGGTCTGGTGATGTAACGCGCGTAGATTCTGGCCCAGGAACCCCACCCCGCAACACCCCCCGCGCGTTTCCATCGGATGACCCGCCGGGAAATCGGCCGCCTGCGACAGTGGGGCACATGACCCCAGAAACGGACAGGACCCCCAGCCCCCTCGCCGCCCCCCGCGTCGGCGTCCGCGGCGAAGCCACCATCGAGACCGACCCCGAACTCGCCCGCATCGCCGTCACCGTCCGCTCCCGCGGCACCGACCGCCGCCACACCCTCGACGACCTCACCCGCCGCAACACCCAGGCCCTCGACCTGATCAAGAGCTACGGCGACGCCGTCGAGAAACTCGAAACCGGCGCCGTCGCCATCACCCCCGAACTCCGCGACAAGGGCCGCGACCGCGGCGAGAAGATCCGCGCCTACCACGGCGTCGTCCGCATCGGCGCGACCCTCACCGACTTCACCGCACTCGGCGAACTCACCACCCGCCTCGCCGACCTCGACCTCACCACCGTCGACGGCCCCTGGTGGTCCCTGCGCCCCCAGTCACCCGTCTACCGCGACGCCCGCCAGCAGGCCGTCCGCGACGCCGTCCAGCGCGGCCGCGAATACGCCGAAGCCCTCGGCGCCACCCTCACCGCCCTCATCGAACTCGCCGACGAGGGCGTCCACCAGGCGACGCCCTACCCCCAGCAGGCCTTCGCGATGAGCGCCCGCGCTGCCGGCGGCATGGCGGACGCCGCCGCCCCGCCCGCCCTCGACCTCGAACCCGAACGCCAGAACGTCCACGCGCAAGTCACCGCACACTTCACCATGACTCCACCCGTCCTCGCCTGACCCCGCGACACTGCCTCCATGACTGCTCACATGAGCAATGCCATGCACGTTCGACACTTGTCAACAACCGTTAATACAGCCGACGTTGGACAGTCGCCTCCGCCCATCTGCCTACCCGTCAGTAAGTCATAGGCTCGAAACATGCGCCGAGCAAAAATTGTCTGCACCCTGGGCCCCGCCACCGACACCTACGAGCAGATCAAAGCCCTCGTGGAAGCCGGAATGGACGTCGCCCGCCTCAACCTCAGCCACGGCTCCTACGCGGAGCACGAAAGCCGCTACCACCACGTACGCAAAGCCTCCGAAGAGACCGGACGCAGCATCGGCATCCTCGCCGACCTCCAAGGTCCGAAGATCCGCCTCGGCCGATTCACCGAAGGCCCCGTACTCCTTGAACGCGGCGACGAATTCACCATCACCGTCGAAGACGTCGAAGGCGACCGCCAGACCTGCGGCACCACCTACAAAGGCCTCGCCGCCGACGTCAGCAAAGGCGAACGCATCCTCGTCGACGACGGCCGCGTCACCCTCGAAGTCACCGAAGTACAGGGCTCCCGCGTCCACACCATCGTCATCGAAGGCGGCATGGTCAGCGACAACAAGGGACTCAACCTCCCCGGCGTCGCCGTCTCCGTCCCCGCCCTGTCCGAAAAGGACATCCAGGACCTCCGCTGGGCCCTGCGCACCGGCGCCGACATCATCGCCCTCTCCTTCGTCCGCAGCGCCCAGGACGTCATCGACGTCCACCGCGTCATGAAGGAAGAAGGACGCCGCGTCCCCGTCATCGCCAAGATCGAGAAGCCGCAGGCCGTCGACAACCTCGAAGAGATCGTCGACGCCTTCGACGGCCTCATGGTCGCCCGCGGCGACCTCGGCGTCGAAATGCCCCTCGAAGCCGTCCCCATGGTCCAGAAACGCGCCATCAAACTCGCCAAGCGCAACGCCAAGCCCGTCATCGTCGCCACCCAGATGCTCGACTCCATGATCGACGCATCCCGCCCCACCCGCGCCGAGGCCTCCGACGTCGCCAACGCCATCATGGACGGCACCGACGCCGTCATGCTCTCCGGCGAGACCAGCGTCGGCAAACACCCCATCGAGACCGTCAAGGTCATGGGCCGCATCATCTGCGCCTCCGAGGAGGAGATCCTCTCCTCCGGCCTCCCCCCGCTCACCGAACGCAACAAACCCCGCACCCAGGGCGGCGCCGTCGCCCGCGCCGCCGCCGAAATGGGCGACTTCCTCGGCGCGAAGTACCTCGTCGCCTTCACCCAATCGGGCGACACCGTCCGCCGCCTCAGCCGCTACCGCTCCCCGATCCCCCTCCTCGCCTTCACCCCGGAACCCGCCACCCGCTCCCAGCTCAACCTCACCTGGGGCGTCGAAACCCTCCTCGGCCCCATGGTCCAGACCACCGACGAGATGGTCGACCAGGTCGACGAACAGCTGCTGCGCGTCGGCAAGTGCCAGAAGGGCGACATCGTCGTCATCACGGCCGGCTCCCCGCCGGGCGTCTCCGGCACCACGAACCTGGTCCGCGTCCACCACATCGGCGAGGACGACTCCCCGAAGTAGCAGGCACCACTCCGTGGGGCTCAGTACTTGGGCCCCACATGCAGGTCCATGAGCGCGACGGAGGCGCGGCGCGCGACCGAGACGTTGTAGGCGCCGTTGCTGCGGCGGGCGAGCTTCCATTCGACGCCGACCGAGTCGAGCGCGTCGCCGAAGAGCTTGAGGATGTCCACGGACTTGTTGGTGAAGAAGAACCGCGGGTACTCGTAGCGCTTGAGCTCGCCGCCGATGACCTTCTCGGTCCAGTTGGTGATCCGGCACCCGTCGGAGTGGATGAGCCCGCGGATGAACTCCCACGGGTGCGCGTCGACGATCTCCCGCTGCCACGGTTCGAGCGCGATGCGCCGCTCGTGCTTCTTGCCTGCGGCGTGCTGCGGGAAGAGGCAGGGCCAGTGCTTGCTGGTGGAGGTCACCATGGTGCAGCCGCCCCTGCGCACGCGGCAGACGGCGTTGTCCGGATGGATCGCGCGGATCGCCGCTTCGCACGACTCGATGAGGCCGGGCCAGGCGTCGGCGCAGGCGATGCGGAGGGCGTAGACGCCGCGCGGCTGAGCGCTGAGGCAACCGTCGCCGAGATACAGACCCAGTAGGTAGGCGTAGGCGTAGGCGGTGGCCGGCCGAGGGGTGCGCGCCGGGGACTCGCAACGAGCGCACGCGCGGGGTCCGACCGGCTCGACGCCGCTCCGCCAGTCGCGCAGGGTGGACCGGGAGACGCCTGTGATCTTGCTGACACTGTTCAGGCTGTGACCGGTCGACACGAGGCTGAGCGCGCGGCGCCGGATTTCCAGATCGTACATACACCCGATGCTGGTCCGAACGGCGCGAAACGTCGGCGATTCGAAGCCCTGTTCACTCAGCTAAGTGAAGATCGCCAACGGTATGCAAACCTTGGAATCCAAGGTGGAGTGCCCCGGGTCGGACTCGAACCGACACTGTATGGGTTTTGAATCCATTGCCTCATGCCAATTGGGCTACCGGGGCCCCTTCGAAACAGAGGATAGCGGAAACCCTCCGTGCCTCAAAGATACCGGAGCTAGGTAGGCTCGTGGGTGCATGCCCCCGCCGTGATCGAGGAGTCCCGTTGAGCGCCGCCGAGCCCATAGACGAGCAGTCGCACGTACCGCCGATGACGACCCGTGTCGTCATCGCCGAGGACGAGGCGCTGATCCGGCTCGATCTCAAGGAGATGCTGGAGGAGGAGGGCTACTCCGTCGTCGGTGACTGCGGTGACGGCGAGACCGCCGTCAAGCTGGCGGAGGAGCACCGGCCCGATCTGGTGATCCTCGATGTGAAGATGCCGGTCCTGGACGGGATCTCCGCCGCCGAGCAGATCGCGAAGGCGAAGATCGCCCCCGTTCTGATGCTGACCGCGTTCTCGCAGCGGGAGCTGGTCGAGCGGGCGCGCGATGCCGGGGCGATGGCGTATCTCGTGAAGCCGTTCAGCAAGAGCGATCTGGTGCCGGCCATAGAGATGGCCGTCAGCCGGTTCCAGGAGCTGCGGGCGCTGGAGCTCGAGGTCGCGGACCTGTCGTTGCGGCTGGAGACCCGGAAGCTGGTGGACCGGGCGAAGAGCGTGCTGCAGACGAAGTACGGGCTGTCGGAGCCGGCGGCGTTCCGCTGGATCCAGAAGACGTCGATGGACCGGCGGATGTCGATGCAGCAGGTGGCGCAGGCCGTGATCGACGAGGTTCCGGAGAAGTAGTCGTCCGGATCGTCGGAGGGCCCGCACCGTTCTCACGGTGCGGGCCCTTCGGCGTTGCGCGGCGCGAGGCCGTCAGTCCTCGCCGAGGTACGCCTTCCGCACGGATTCGTCGTGCAGGAGGTTGGACCCGGTGCCGGACAGGACGATCTTGCCGATCTCCATGACGTGGCCCTGGTCGGCGAGGGAGAGCGCGGCCTGCGCGTTCTGCTCGACGAGCAGGATCGTGGTGCCCTGGGCCTTGAGTTCCACGATGGTGTGCATGATCTTCTGCATCATGATCGGGGACAGGCCCATGGAGGGCTCGTCGAGCATGAGCAGTTTGGGCTGGCACATCAGCGCGCGGCCCATGGCGAGCATCTGCTGCTCGCCGCCGGACAGGGTGCCGGCGGCCTGCTTGTGCCGTTCCCCGAGGATGGGGAAGAGCTCGTAGGCGCGCTGGATGTCCTTGGTGATGCCGGCGGAGTCCTTGCGGAGGAACGCGCCGAGCTGGAGGTTCTGCTCGATGGTCAGGCGCGGGAAGATGTGTCGGCCTTCGGGGGAGTGGGCGAGTCCGAGGGAGACGATCTTGTGCGCGGGTACCCGGGCGAGCGGTTGGCCGTCGAAGGTGATGCGGCCGGCGGCGGGCTTGATCAGTCCGGACAGGGTCCGCAGCGTGGTGGTCTTGCCCGCGCCGTTGGTACCGATCAGGGTGACGATCTGGCCTGCCTCGACGCTGAACGAGATGCCCTTGACGGCCTCGATCTTGCCGTAGGAGACGCGCAGGTCCTCGACTTCGAGAAGTGCGGTCATTGGTCGTCCTCCGTCGTGGTGGTGCTGCGTGCTTCCGCGGCTTCGATCTCGGCGCCGGCTTCGTCCTCGGGTGCGCCTTCGAAGGGTTCGCCGAGGTAGGCGGCGATGACGCGGTCGTCGCGCTGGACGACCTCGCTGGTGCCTTCGACGAGCTTCTCGCCCTGGACGAGGACGGAGACGCGGTCGCAGAGGTTGAAGATGAAGCGCATGTCGTGCTCGATGACGAGTACGGAGATGCCCTGGTCCCGGACGGCGAAGACGAGTTCCTCGGTGGCCCGGGTCTCCTGGGGGTTCATGCCGGCGGTGGGTTCGTCGAGGAGCAGCAGGCCGGGTTCGCTGGCGAGTGCGCGGGCGATCTCGAGCTTGCGCTGTTCGCCGTAGGGCAGGTTGCGCGCGAGGTGTTCGGCCTTGTCGGCGAGGCCGGTGAACTCGAGGAGTTCCATGGCGCGGGCGCGGGAGGCCGCTTCGGCGCGGTGGTAGCCGGGTCCGCGGATGAGGGCGGAGAGGAGCCCTTCCTTGGTGCGGGTGTGGCGGCCGACGAGGACGTTCTCCAGGACGGTCATGTTGGCGAAGAGCCGGATGTTCTGGAAGGTGCGGGCGATGCCGGCCTTGGTGACGAGGTGCGGTTTGGGCGGGAGGACGTTGCCCTGGTACTTCACGGTGCCTTCGGTGGGCACGTAGAGCCCGGTGAGGCAGTTGAAGAAGGTGGTCTTGCCGGCGCCGTTGGGGCCGATGAGGCCGACGATCTCGCCGGTGTTGACGGTGAGGTCGACGTCGCGGACGGCGGTGAGGCCGCCGAAGCGCATGATGACGCCGCTGGCTTCCAGCAGGGGGGTGGCGGCGGGCGCGGTGGTGGTCGTGGTCATGGTGTCTTTCACGCCCCTGCCTTGCCGGGGAGGACCAGGGTGTCGTCCGCGTGGAATTCGAGCTGGCGGCGCCGGTTGGGGACGAGGCCTTCGGGGCGGAACCGCATGAGGAGGATGAGCGCGATGCCGAACGCGAAGAGCTGGTACTTCTCCAGGAAGCCGAGCTTTTCGGGGATGAGGTAGAGCATGGCGGCGCCGAGCATGGGGCCGCTGACGGTGCCCATGCCGCCGAGGACGACGGCGGCGAGCAGGAAGGCGCTGTTGGGCGGTGCGGCGCCGGCGAACTGGTAGGGGCCGGGCACGACGTTGTAGGTGACGTGTGCGCTGACGGTTCCAGCGAGTCCGGCGAGGGCGGCGCCGAGTGCGAAGGCGATGAGTTTGACGCGGAAGCCGTTGATGCCCATGGCGGTGGCGGCGGTCTCGTCCTCGCGGATGGCGACCCAGGCGCGGCCGATGCGGGAGTTGGCGGAGCGGGTGAAGACGATGACCACGATGACGGTGATCAGCAGCATCAGCAGGTAGTAGTTGGCGTACCGGCCGAGGGTGAAGCCGCCGATGATGTGCGGGTCGCCGAGGTTGTAGCCGAGGATCTCCAGGTCGGGGATCTGGGAGATGCCGTTGGGGCCGTTGGTGATCTTCGGTCCGGAGACGCCGTCGAGGCTGTTGACGGCGAGGCGGAAGATCTCACCGAAGCCGAGGGTGACGATGGCGAGGTAGTCGCCGCGCAGCCGCAGGGTGGGTGCGCCGATGAGGACGCCGAAGACCAGTGAGGCGGCCATGCCGGTGAGGGCGGCGGCCCAGAAGGGGAACTGGACGCCGGACCAGATGGAGAACTCGGAGCCGGAGACGAGGGCGGCGGCGTAGGCGCCGACGCCGAGGAAGGCGACGTAGCCGAGGTCGAGCAGGCCGGTGAGGCCGACGACGATGTTGAGGCCGAGGGCGACGGTGCCGAAGATGAGGATGTTGACGCCGACGTTGGCGTAGTGCTCGTTGTCCTGGACGAAGGGGTAGGCCAGGGCGGCGAGGAAGCCCATCGCGGAGGTGAAGCCGCGGTGTTCGGCGGTGAGCTGGGAGAACTGGCGCAGGAGGCCGGAGGCGCCGAGGCCCCAGACGCCGAAGGCGGTGAGGATGAGCAGCCCGATGAAGATCTCGGAGTACTCGGTGCCGATGGCGAAGGAGAGCAGGTAGAGGCCGACGGCCGCGACGAGGGTGATGATGAGCCGCTGGACCCAGCCGGGCATGCTGCGGGGGTCGTTGACGTGGCGTTCGCCGTGGGCCAGGCGCAGGTCGCGCAGGGCGCGGTAGCCGCGGCGGACGGTCCGGTTCTCTGCGAAACGGCCGAGTTCGTAGAACTCGCCGTCGGCGGGGAGCGCGGGGCGCCGGTCGAGGGGCAGCCCGAGGGCGCCGATGACGAGCACGAGGGTGCCGACGGCGGCGATGACGCCGCCGGGGTCGAGGTTGGCGAGGCCGCCGAGCTCGTAGGCGATGGCGATGACGGTGTACCAGGTGGTGCCGAAGGTCGCGAGCGCCAGCAGCAGGACGGAGTTCTGCGAGCCGGTGGGGTTGAGCTTGCCGAGGCCCTTGACGCCGAACGCGGAGAGCGCGAAGAGCGTGGTGAGCAGGGCGCCGGCGAGGGTGAGGACCTGCAGGCCGCCGGGGTAGCCGGTGACGGTGAGGTCGCCGGGGAACGCGGTGGTGTAGGTCCAGGACAGGAAGGTGGAGACGATGCTGATGGCGGCGCCGGCGAGGGTGGTGGCCCGGGCGGCCTTCAGGGGCAGCGGGATCAGCGGCGCGGTGCGGTGCGCGGGCTCCGGCACGGCGGAGTCCGCGGTGGCCAGCGAGATGTCGGTCATGTGATCACGCCCTGTCCGCGACGCGTTCGCCGAGCAGGCCCTGGGGACGGACGAGCAGCACGACGATGAGGAGGACGAAGGCCCAGACGTTGGCCCAGCTGCCGCCGCCGAGCTGTTCCATTCCGGGGATGTTGGAGATGTACGCGGAGGCGCAGGATTCGGCGATGCCGAGGACGAGGCCGCCGAGCATGGCGCCGTAGATGTTGCCGATGCCGCCGAGGACGGCGGCGGTGAACGCCTTGAGGCCGGCCTGGAAGCCCATGTCGTACTTGACCTGGCCGTACTTGAGGCCGGAGGCGACGGCGGCGATGGCGGCGAAGAGGCCGCCGATCGCGAAGGCTATGACGATGATGCGGTTGGTGTCGATGCCCATGAGCTGCGCGGTGTCCGGGTCCTGCGCGGTGGCCTGCATGGCGCGGCCGGTGCGGCTGGTGCGGACGAAGGCGGCGAGGCCGGCCATGCAGATCACGGCGACGATGACGAGGAAGATGTCACCGCTCTGGATGCTGATGGAGCCGACGTGGAACGGGCCGCCGGGCAGTTGGGGGAAGGTGCGGGGGTTGTCGGCCTTGGGGTACCAGTTGAAGACCGCCTGCTGGAGGGCGAGGGAGAGCCCGATGGCGGTGATCAGTGGGGCGAGCCGGGGGGCTCCCCGCAGCGGTCGGTAGGCGAACCGTTCCGCGCCGATGGCGATGAGGACGGCGACGATGGAGCCGCCGATCAGCATCAGCGGCAGCGCGACCCAGATGGACGTGCCGGCCGGGAGACTCGTGTAGACCGTGAGGGCGCCGAACCCGCCGGTCATGAAGATCTCGCCGTGGGCGAAGTTGATGAGCTGGACGATGCCGTACACCATCGTGTAGCCGATGGCGATGAGCCCGTACATCGAGCCGAGGAACAGCCCGTTGGCCAGCTGTTGCGGCAGGGTGTTCACCGCATGGCCTCCATGTCGCTGAGGGGAGCAGGGGGATGGGGAAGGGGTGTGTGCGGGTATGCGCGGGCCGCGCGGTCGGTGGTGACCAGCCGCGCGGCCCGGGTGGTGCGTGTTGGCAGTCAGCCGGTGTAGGTGCCGCTCTTCACGGCTTCCCACTTGCCGCTCTTGACCTGGTACACGGTGAGCTGCTTGTTGGTGGTGTCGCCGAACTCGTCGAAGGAGACGTGTCCCGCGATGCCCTCGAAGTCGGTCTTCTGCACGGCGTCGACGACCTTGCTGCGGGCGTCGTCCATGGCGGGCAGCTTGCCGTCGTTGCCGTCCATGACGGACTTGACGGCCTTGATGATGGCGGTCGCGGCGTCGTAGGAGTAGCCGCCGTAGGTGCCGTAGTCGCCCGGGTAGCCCTTGGACTTGTAGGTGGCGATGAAGTCCTTGGCGCCCTGGAGGGTGGTGACCGGGACACCGACGGAGGTGGACAGGTCGCCCTCGGCGGCGGTGCCGGCGGTCTTGATGTAGGTGTCGGAGAACATTCCGTCACCGCCCATCAGGGGGATGTTCACGCCGGCGGCCTTGAGCTGCTTGGTGACCAGCTCGGACTCGTCGTACTGGCCGCCGTAGTAGACCATGTCGGCGCCGGAGTTCCTGATCTTGGTGACCAGGGTGGAGAAGTCGGTGTCGCCGGTGTTGACGTGGTCCTCGCCCGCGGACTTGCCGCCCAGGGCGACGAACTTGCCCTTGAAGATGCCGGCGAGGCCGGCACCGTAGGTCTGCTTGTCGTCGACGATGAACGCCTTCTGCTTCTTGAGCGTGTTGCGGGCGTAGTCGGCGGCGAAGCCGCCCTGCAGGGCGTCCGTGGTGGCGGTACGGAAGTACGTCTTGAACGGGCGGGTCTTGGTGCCGGTCGCCCATTCCTTGCCCTGGGTCAGGGTGGGGTTGGTGTTGGAGGGCGAGATCTCGACCATCTTCGCCGCGTTGAACACCTGCTGCATCGACTGGGCGACGCCGGAGTTCAGGGGGCCGACCACGCCGATGACGCTCTTGTCGGCGACGAGCGCGGTGGCGTTCTGCTGGCCGGAGGCCGGCAGGGCCTTGTCGTCGAGGGCCTTGACCTTGAAGGTCACGCCGGGAACCAGCTTCTTGGCGTTCGCGTCGTCGACCGCGATCTGCACGCCGTACTGGATGCCGAGGCCGGTCGCCGAGTTCGCGCCGGTGAGCGGGGCGTCGACTCCGATGACGACGGTGGTGGTCGCGCCGTCGTCCTTCTTGCCGTCGTCGCCGCGGGACCCGCAGGCGGTAAGTGTGAGGGCCCCAGTGGTGAGCACGGAGGTCAGTAGCAGCAAGGAACGGTGTCGCACGATCAGTCCTTTCCCCTGGCGCGGCCAGCTCTGGTGAGAGGCCGAGTCGTGCGCTGGAAGCCGGACTGGCGAATCCGGTGGCGCGGTGACTGGCCGTGACTCTAGGCCTGTGCGGGGAACTCGGGCAGCGGTGCGGGAAGAGTGTGACTGTCTTGTTATGCCGGATGGAAACTCTTGAGGTTCTGTTGAGCTTTCGTGGGGGGTTCGGGTGGGTTTGTCACCCTGTCCGCATGAATTACGTCGATGTTCGGATATCGAGAACCCGCACTTCCGCTATGGCGCGGAAGGGCTGCTGGTGGACGTCGGGCGGCAGATTCGGTGCAGGAAAGCGGAGAGGTCGCGGGGGTATCCGCCGCCGAAGATGAAGCTCTGATTCTGTATTGCGCGCGTGTTACGCAGCGTTACGTCCAGAACGGGCAGATCCACGTCGAGCGGCAGTCCGGAACATTTGTGAACGATCATCTTTATCGTGATGTGCCGGGTTGTTCCCTGCTTGACCGTCAAGGGCGTCGAGGGGCCGATTTCGGCACCCAGTCCCTCGAATGAGGGAGTAACGCCGAGAATCGTCACGGGACTTCCGTCCCGCACGCTCACCACGAATCCGAACACCCCGGAACCGGCCGCGGGCTGGGGCTGCGGGCGGCCCGACTCGTAGGCGATGTAGGTGACCTGCGCAGGCCACGGGCCCGGGTCCGGCACCGGCTCGGGGGTGCGCAGCGCGTGGCCGAGGCCGACGACGGCGACGGCCGCCAGGGCCGCGGTGGCGACCTTGACCGCCCACCGCCCGCGGGCGGACAGCGCGGCCCGGCGCACCTCCCAGCGGTGCGACCAACGGCCGGGCAGGAGCGGGGTGTTGACGCTGGGTGTTCTGCCGCCGGGGCCCTCCACCGGGCCGATGCCGCTCACCGGGCGCCGGTTCCGGCGCGCTCGGGCGGCCCCGGGGCGCGGACGGGCGCGCGACGGCGCCGCGCGTGCCGGATCCCTGCTGCCGCCATGGCCGCCCCCCTGCGGAAAACGCTAGGGCCTCCGGGCCCGCGCGACAACGGTGCGGGCCCGGCGGGCGGCTCAGACCGTGGTGGTGCCGGGGCCGGCGGGACGCAGCATGCAGGTGAGGCGGGCGGTACAGACCCGCTTGTCGTTCTCGTCGGTGATGACGATCTCGTAGGTGGCCGAGGAGCGGCCGCGGTGGACGGGGGTGGCGACGCCGGTGACGCTGCCGGAGCGGATGCCGCGGTGGTGGGTGGCGTTGAGGTCCACGCCGACGGCGAGCTTGCCGGGGCCGCCGTGCAGCATCGCGCCGACCGAGCCGAGCGTCTCGGCGAGGACGGCGGAGGCGCCGCCGTGCAGCAGGCCGTAGGGCTGAGTGTTGCCCTCGACGGGCATCGTGCCGACGACGCGGTCGGGGGAGGCCTCGGTGATCTGGATGCTCATGCGGTCGCCGAGGTGGCCGGCCGAGAAGAGGGCGGGCAGGTCGAGGCCGAGGCCGGACCACTGCGCCAGGATCTCCTGCGGGAACTGCGTGCTCGTCTGCTCGCCCATGCGGCCGGCTCCGATCGTCTTCGTTCGGTGGGGTCGGTCAATCGGTGTACTGGTCAGCTTTCTACCTGACGGTAGTCACGATCCGTGCACCGGGTCGGTCCGCTCCAGGCGGACGACCACCGATTTCGACGCCGGGGTGTTGCTGGTGTCCGCGGTGTGGTCGAGCGGCACCAGGACGTTGGTCTCCGGGTAGTAGGCGGCGGCGCAGCCGCGCGGGGTGGGGTAGTGCACGACGCGGAAGCCGTCGGCGCGGCGTTCCGTGCCGTCGGTCCACTCGCCGACGAGGTCGGCGTGGCAGCCGTCGGGCAGGCCGAGGGCGTCCGCGTCGGCGGGGTTGACCATGACGACGCGGCGGCCGCCCTTGATGCCCCGGTAGCGGTCGTCGAGCCCGTAGATGGTGGTGTTGTACTGGTCGTGCGAGCGCAGCGTCTGCAGCAGCAGCCGGCCCTCGGGGACGGCCGGGTACTCGACCGGTGACGTGGTGAAGTTGGCCCTGCCGGTCGCGGTGGGGAAGGTGCGGGTGTCGCGGGGGGCGTGCGGCAGGGTGAAGCCGCCGGGGTGGCGGACCTTGGTGTTGAAGTCGTCGAAGCCCGGCACGACGCGGGAGATCCGCTCGCGCACCAGGTCGTAGTCGGCTTCGAGGTCGGCCCACGGGACGGCGGTGTCCTCGCCGAAGGTGGCGCGGGCGAGCCGGCAGACGATCGCGGTCTCGGACAGCAGGTGCGGGGAGGCGGGCCGCAGGGAGCCGCGGGAGGCGTGCACCATGCCCATGGAGTCCTCGACGGTGACGAACTGCTCGCCGGCCGCCTGGGTGTCCTGCTCGGTGCGTCCCAGGGTGGGCAGGATCAGGGCGCGCGACCCGGTGATCACGTGCGAGCGGTTGAGCTTGGTCGACACGTGCACGGTCAGGGCCGCGTTGCGCATCGCGGCCTCGGTGACGGCGGTGTCGGGGGAGGCGGACACGAAGTTGCCGCCCATGGCGAAGAAGACCTTCGCGGTGCCGTCGCGCAGCGCGCGGATGGCGCGCACGACGTCCAGGCCGTGCTCGCGCGGCGGGGCGAAGCCGAACTCCTTCTCCAGCGCGTCCAGGAACGCGGGGGCGGGGCGTTCGAAGATGCCCATGGTGCGGTCGCCCTGCACGTTGCTGTGGCCGCGCACCGGGCACACCCCGGCGCCGGGGCGGCCGATGTTGCCGCGCAGCAGCAGGAAGTTGACGACCTCCTTGATGGTGGGGACGGCGTGCTTGTGCTGGGTCAGGCCCATCGCCCAGCACACGACGACGCTCTTCGCGTCCAGGACCATCGCCAGCAGCCGGTCGATCTCCGCGCGGTCGAGGCCGGTGGCGCGCCGCACCTCGTCCCAGTCGGTGGTGCGCACGGCGGCGGCGAAGTCCTCGTAGCCGTGGGTGTGCTCGTCGATGAAGGGCCGGTCGACGGCGCCGGCCTCGACGATCAGGTGGTTCAGGGCGCGGAAGAGCGCCTGGTCCCCGCCGAGCCGGATCTGCAGGAACAGGTCGGTCAGCGCGGTGCCGTTGCCGGCCAGGCCGCGGGCGTTCTGCGGGTTCTTGAAGCGCTCCATGCCCGCCTCGGGCAGCGGGTTGACGGTCACGATCCGCGCGCCGCGCTGCTTGGCCTTCTCCAGGGCGGCGAGCATCCGGGGGTGGTTGGTGCCCGGGTTCTGCCCGGCGACGATGATCAGGTCGGCACGGTACAGGTCCTCCAGCAGCACGCTGCCCTTGCCGACGCCGATGGTCTCGGTGAGCGCGGAGCCCGAGGACTCGTGGCACATGTTGGAGCAGTCCGGCAGGTTGTTGGTGCCCAGCCGGCGGGCGAAGAGCTGGAACAGGAAGGCGGCCTCGTTGCTGGTGCGCCCGGAGGTGTAGAACACCGCCTCGTCGGGCGACGTGAGCGCGTGCAGCTCCTGGGCGACGATGTCGAAGGCGCGCTCCCAGGGCACCGGCACGTAGTGGTCGGCGCCCTCCGCCAGGTACATGGGCTGGGTCAGGCGGCCCTGCTGGCCCAGCCAGTAGCCGCTGCGCCGCGCCAGGTCGGAGACCGGGTGCCCGGCGAAGAAGTCGGCCGTCACCCGGCGCAGCGTCGCCTCCTCGGCGACCGCCTTGGCGCCGTTCTCGCAGAACTCCGCCTTGTGGCGGTGCTCGGGCTCGGGCCAGGCGCAGCCGGGGCAGTCGAAGCCGTCCTTCTGGTTGACCTTGAGCAGGGTGAGCGCGGTGCGGCGCACCCCCATCTGCTTCTGGGCCATCCGCACCGTGTGCCCGACCGCGGGCAGCCCCGCGGCGGAGTGCTGCGGCGCTGCGACGTCGGGTGCGTCCTGAACGGGGTCGTCCGCGGGGGGTTTCGCTGCCATGTGTCCGATCCTGCCACGCGGCGGCGGCACCCGCCCCGGCGCGTGGCCGGTCCGGTGCCGGACGTTGGCCGGGGTTGTCAGTGGGGCGTGGGAGTATCGAGGACGTGGCAGCAAAGGCATCGAAGACGAGCGAAGCGACCGGCACGGCACCCGCGGCGGGAGGACGGCCGCGGCTGCTCCTGCTCGACGGGCACTCCCTGGCGTACCGGGCGTTCTACGCCCTGCCGGTGGAGAACTTCAACACCGCCACCGGCCAGCCGACGAACGCCGTGTACGGCTTCACGTCGATGCTGGCGAACACGCTGCGTGACGAGAAGCCGACGCATCTGGGCGTCGCCTTCGACGTCTCGCGCAAGACGTGGCGGTTCGACGAGTTCCCCGAGTACAAGGCGACCCGCTCCAAGACCCCGGACGAGTTCCGCAGCCAGGTCGAGCTGATCGGCGAGCTGCTGGACGCGATGGGCGTGCGGCGCTTCGCGGTGGAGAAGTACGAGGCGGACGACATCATCGCCACGCTGGCCACCCAGGCGGAGGCCGCCGGGTTCGACGTCCTCATCGTGACCGGCGACCGGGACGCGTTCCAGCTCGTCAGCGAGCACACGACGGTGCTGTACCCGACCAAGGGCGTCTCGGAGCTGACCCGCTTCACCCCGGAGAAGGTCGAGGAGAAGTACGGCCTGTCGCCGTCGCAGTACCCGGACTTCGCGGCGCTGCGCGGCGACCCGTCGGACAATCTGCCCGGCATCCCCGGTGTGGGCGAGAAGACCGCCACCAAGTGGATCACCCAGTTCGGGTCGTTCGCGGAGCTGATGGAGCGGGCGGACGAGGTCAAGGGCAAGGCGGGGGAGAACCTGCGCGCGCACCTGGACGCGGTCAAGCTCAACCGCCGGCTGACGGAGATGGTGCGCGACGTCGAGCTGCCGTGCGGCCCGGCGGAGCTGGAGCGCGTGGCGTACGACCGGGACGCGCTGAACATCGTGCTGGAGACCCTGGAGTTCCGGAACCAGAACTTCCGCGACCGGCTGTTCGCGGCGGACCCGGGCGCCAAGGAGGAGGAGGCCGAGGTCGCCGAGGGCGTCGCCGTGGAGGGCGCGCAGCTCGTCGACGGCGGCCTGGAGGCGTGGCTGGAGGGGCACGGCGGCGAGCCGCTCGGCATGGCCACCGTCGACACGTGGGCGCTGGGCAGCGGCACCGTCACCCAGGTCGCGCTGGCCGGGGCCGAGGGCCCCGCGCTGTGGTTCGACCCGGCGCGGCTGGACGAGGCGGACGAGCGGGCTTTCGCGGCCTGGATCGCGGACCCCGCCCGCCCCAAGGTGCTGCACAACGCCAAGAACGTGATGCGGGTCTTCGGCGAGCACGGCTGGACGGTGGCCGGCGTCAGCATGGACACCGCGCTCGCCGCCTACCTGATCAAGCCCGGCCGCCGCTCGTTCGCGCTGGACGCGCTGTCGGTCGAGTACCTGGGCCGCGAGCTGGCCCCGCCCGGCGCGGTCAGCGGCCAGCTGGCGTTCGGGGACGAGGAGGAGGACTCCGCGGCCCTGGACGCGCTGATGGTGCAGGCGCGCACGGTCCTGGACCTCGGCGCGGCCTTCATCGGCCGCCTGAAGCAGGACGGGGCGACGGGCCTGCTGCGCGACGTGGAGCTGCCGACGTCCGCGCTGCTGGCGCAGATGGAGCGGTCCGGGATCGCGGCCGACCGCGCCCACCTGGAGCGGCTGGAGCAGCGCTTCGCCGACGCCGTGCAGCACGCGGTGGCCGAGGCGCACGCCGCGGTGGGCCACGAGTTCAACCTCGGCTCGCCCAAGCAGCTGCAGGAGGTGCTCTTCGGCGAGCTGGGCCTGCCGAAGACGAAGAAGACGAAGACCGGCTTCACCACGGACGCGGACGCCCTGGCGTGGCTGGCCGCGCAGACCGACCACGAGCTGCCGGTGATCATGCTGCGCCACCGGGAGCAGGCCAAGCTGCGGGTGACGGTCGAGGGCCTGATCAAGACGATCTCGGCCGACGGGCGGATCCACACCTCGTTCAGCCAGACCGTGGCCGCCACCGGCCGGCTGTCGTCCACCGACCCCAACCTGCAGAACGTTCCGGTCCGCACCGACGAGGGGCGCGAGATCCGGCGCGGCTTCGTCGTCGGCGCGGGGTACGAGTCGCTGCTGACGGCGGACTACAGCCAGATCGAACTGCGGGTGATGGCCCACCTGTCGGAGGACGCGGGCCTGATCGACGCGTTCACCACCGGCGAGGACCTGCACACCACCGTCGGCTCGCACGTCTTCAGCGTCCCCAAGGACGCGGTGGACGCCGAGATGCGCCGCAAGATCAAGGCCATGTCGTACGGGCTGGCCTACGGGCTGTCCGCGTTCGGCCTCTCGCAGCAGCTGAGCATCAGCCCCGGTGAGGCGAGCGCGCTGATGGAGACGTACTTCGAGCGGTTCGGCGGGGTGCGGGACTATCTGCAGCGCGTCGTGGAGGAGGCCCGCGGCACCGGCTACACCGAGACGCTGCTCGGCCGCCGCCGCTACCTGCCCGACCTCAACAGCGACAACCGCCAGCGCCGCGAGATGGCCGAGCGGATGGCGCTCAACGCGCCGATCCAGGGCTCGGCCGCCGACATCGTCAAGCTCGCGATGCTCCGGGTCGGCGAGGCGCTCACCGCGGAGAAGCTGACCTCGCGGATGCTCCTTCAGGTGCACGACGAAATCGTGGTGGAGGTCGCGCCGGGCGAACGGACGCGCGTCGAGGAGCTGGTGCGCCGCGAGATGGCCGGCGCCTACCCGCTGCGCGCCCCGCTCGACGTCTCGGTGGGCGTCGGCAGGGACTGGGAGTCCGCCGCGCACTGACGGCGCTGCCCGCGCCGGAGCAGCCGGGCGGCGGCCGCGTACAGCAGCGCGCCGCCCGCCAGCCCCGCGCCCGCGCCGAAGGCCGCCGTGGGGATCATCTCCGGCAGCGACTCCGGCGACCGGTGGGCGTACTCCCGCAGGAGGCGCACGGTCGAGCCCGCCGCCGCGCAGGCGGCCAGCAGCAGGACGGCGCCCGCGCGCCCGCCGGTCGTCAGCCGCGGCAGGCGCGCGGGCGGCGGCCCCTGGGGGGCGGCGCGCAGCGCCACGGCGAGGAACACCGCCAGCACCAGCAGCGCCGCCGCCGACGTGCCGTACTGCAGCCACTGGTACAGCGGCTGCTCGTGCACCACGGTGTCCAGCACCGGCAGCTGCCGCACCCCCCACCGGTCGTGGTGGGTGAAGGCGTCCCACCCGACGTGGGTGGCCGCGCCGATCGTCGCCGACAGCCACCACCAGCCCGCCGCCCGCGCCGACCACGCCCGGCGCTGCCCGCCGAACAGCGTGCCGGCGCGCGCCTGCCACCGCCGGGGCAGCAGGGCCAGCAGCGGGTCGCGCAGGAAGAGCCAGACGCCCAACAGCGCCACGGCGATCAGCGGATCGAGGGTCGGGACGGCGGCCGCCGAGTGCGTGATCCGCCCGAACCGGAACACCCCGGACGCCACCGACGCGGCGAAGTACGGCATGTCGGGGGCGAAGGAGCCCGTGACGAGCGCCGCCGCCACCAGCGGCCCGCGGGCGGCCCCGTTCCGGCGCAGCACCGGCAGCACCGCGGCCGCGTGGCTCAGAGTGAACGGCATCAATCCCCCTCATGACCGGATCCCGACGATCCAGTATGCGGAGTGAGGCACGGTGGATGCGGGCGAAGAGTTCCCGTAGGGTCCGTGGGGTTGCGGCGCGGTAACGCGCTCATCACGCACGTGGGAGGGACCGCGATCATGGCAGCGCGATACGGACGACGGATACGCGCGATCCGCCGGGGCGCGGCGGGCACGGCGGTCGCCGCCCTGGCGGTCGCGGCGCTCAGCGCCTCGCAGGCACCCGGCTTCGCCCAGGCCGAGCGGGCCGCGCGCAGCACCGTCACCCCGCCTCCGGGCCCGCAGATCGACGGCGGTTCGCCGTTCTACAGCGCCCTGCCGCCCGAGGACCCCAGCGGTCTGGCCGTGGGCGGCACGTCGTCCCCCGTACCCACCGGCGGCACCGGCCCCGGCATCGACACCGGCGGCACGGGCCTGCCCGGCACGGTGCTGGACGCCTACCGCCGGGCGCAGTTGTCCATCGCCGCCTCCGACGCCGGGTGCAGGCTGCCCTGGGAACTGCTCGCCGCGATCGGGCAGGTCGAGTCCGGGCAGGCCGGCGGCGGCGCCGTCGACGCGCAGGGCACCACGTACCAGCCGATCCTGGGCCCGGTCCTCAACGGTGTCGGCTTCGCGAACATCTCCGACACCGACGGCGGCGCCTACGACGGGGACACCGTCCACGACCGCGCGGTCGGCCCGATGCAGTTCATCCCCTCCACTTGGGCCAACTGGGGAGCGGACGGCAACGCGGACGGCGTGAAGAACCCGAACAACATCTACGACGCGGCCCTCGCCGCCGGCCACTACCTGTGCGCCGCCGACCGCGACCTGTCGGTCCCCGCGGACGTCGACCGCGCGATCCTCGGCTACAACCACTCGCAGGAGTACCTGCACACCGTCCGGGCCTGGTTCCAGCACTTCAAGGACCAGGGGGCCGTCGCGGTCCCGGACAGCGGACGCGCCCCGGGCGCGGGCCCGCGGACAGCGAAGGCGCAGCCGTCGGCCGCCACCGGGCCGAAGCCGGGCACCAGCCCGTCGCCCGCGGCTCCCGGCGCCTCGCCGTCGCCGAGCGCCACGGTCCCGTCGGCCCCGCCGACCACCCGCCCCGGCACACCCACCACCACGCCGGGCACGCCGAAGCCGACGACCACGCCGACGCCCGCGCCGACGACCGGCACCCCGACGCCGACGCCGACCCCGACGCCGGGCTGCCCGACGCCGACGCCCACCCCGAGCGGGTCCGCCTCGCCGTCGCCCACGCCGACCGGCACCCCGACGCCGACGCCCACCCCGACCGACGGCACCTGCCCCACGCCCACCCCGACGCCCACCCCGACCGCGACGGAGTCCACGGCGGCCGCCGTCCCGAGCGCGGCCCCGTCGACGAGCCCGGCCCCCGTGGCCGGCTGACCCGGCCCCGCCCGCCCCGAACACCCGAGCCCGGCCCGCCTCCACGGCGGGACCGGGCTCGTTCGCGTACCGGCCGCACCCGCGCGCGTAACCGGCCGCACCCGTTCCCGCCGTGGCCGCATTCGGTCGGTAGAACCTGTTCTCATCTGATCCCCCGATTGCTACGGTGCCCCGGCCCAGCCGACGCCGTCGTCCACCCAGGAGGTCCGCCGTGCGCGCCCTGCTCGCCGCAGCCATCGGACTCGCCGTTGCCCTCGTGTGCGTCTTCGGGATGACCCTGCTCGGAACTCCCACCGGCGAGACCTCGCCGAAGCCGCTGCTGACCACGATTCCCAGCCACCCGTGACCCGCCCCGTGACCCGCCGCCCCGCGACCCGACCCGTGCGCCGGCCGTAGCCGGCCAGGACACCCAGAGAGGGGAAGCGTCCCGATGCGCCGCAAGTCCAGCCTGGTGCTGCTCGCCTTCGCCGTCTTCTTCGCGACCCTGTCGCCCATGCTGCGCTGGTACGCCTTCCCGCGCCTGGCCAAGGTGCCCGCCAACGAGTACCAGTCGGTGGTCCTGGAGGCGAAGAACGCCACCCTGCTCGTCGACTACCTCTCGCTCAAGCCGCAGATCGTCCCCAAGCTCAGCATCGTCCAGACGCTCAAGGGCAACGTCGCGGAGTCCAAGAAGGTCAAGGCCGACACCGGCCGCGACGTCGTGGTCTGGGACGCGCTGTCCTTCGTGGCCGGACCGGACGGCAAGATGGTCTCGGAGATCCCCGAGCGGTACGTCTTCGACGCCCACACCCAGGACCCGGTGCACACCGCGAGCGAGAGCGTCGACGGCGACCCCGTGCACCGCGAGGGCGTGGAGTTCAAGTTCCCGTTCCTCACCGAGAAGCGCGACTACTTCTACTTCGACGCGCAGTCCCGGACGTCCGCGCCCATCCACTACAAGGCGACGCAGCAGTTCCGCGGCCTGACCGTCTACTACTTCGAGCAGACCGTCCCCTGGGTGAAGGTCCCGCTGCCGAAGAAGATGCCCGGCGGCGTCACCGAGGCCTCGCTCGGCGGCTCGGTGGAGCGCTGGTACACCACCGTGCGCAAGTTCTGGATCGACCCCACCACCGGCGCCCCCGTCAACGGCGAGGAGGTGCACCGCGAGGAGCTTCGCTTCCCGCAGGCCCCCGACACCAAGCCGGTGACCGTCTTCGCCGGCGAGGTGAAGATGCGCGAGGACTACATCGACTCCACCGTCGACCTGGTGAAGTCGCAGCGCCGGCTCATCCTGCTGCTGACCAGCTACCTGCCCTGGGGCTTTGTGATCCTGGGCGTCGCGCTGCTCGCGCTGAGCCTGCTCCTGGAGGCGCGCGGCCGCCGCCCGGCCGACCCGGCGCCGCTCGACCCGCTGCGCGAGGTGGACCCCGACCCGCAGCCGGTCATCGCCTGAGGCCCCCGGCGGGCCGCTGGTTCGTGCGGCGGGTGGGCGCCGCGGTCGCCGGGTCCTCGGGCCACGGGTGCTTGGGGTAGCGGCCGCGCAGCTCGGCACGGACCGAGCGGTAGCCGCCCTGCCAGAACGAGGCGAGGTCGGCGGTGACGGCGGCGGGCCGGCCCGCCGGGGACAGCAGGTGGACCAGGAGCGGGACCCGCCCGCCCGCGATCCGCGGTGTCTGCTGCCAGCCGAACAGCTCCTGCAGCTTGACCGCCAGCACCGGCTGGTCGCCCTCGTAGTCCACCCGGATCCGCGAACCGCTGGGCACCTCGATCCGCTCGGGGGCCAGTTCGCCGAACCGGGCGGCGGCGCCGCCCGCCCACGGCAGCAGCCGGCCCAGCGGGCCGCCCGCGTCGACCCGCTCCAGGTCCGCGCGGCGCCGGGCCTTCGCCAGCTCGGGGCCGAGCCACTCGTCCATGGTGTCCAGCAGCGCCTGCTCCGACACGTCCGGCCACGGCTCGCCCAACTCCCGGTGCAGGAACGCCAGCCGGCGGCGGGTGTCCTGCGCGTCCCGCGACCAGCGCAGCAGCCCGGTCCCCTCGCGCCGCAGCCCCTCGGCGACGGCCGCGCGCAGCAGCGCCCGGTCCGGCGAGCGCAGCGGGCGCGCCGTCAGCTCCACCGCGCCCAGCCGCTCCACGCTGCGCGCCACCACGTCGCCGTCGGACCAGCGCACCTCCTCGCCCGCCGCCAGCAGCGGGGCCGCCGCGGTGCGGGCGGTCGCCTCGTCGATCACCGCGGCCAGCCGCACCCGCGCCGAGACCGCCGCCACCGGCCGGTCGGCGACCGCGACGGCCAGCCAGCCGGGCGTCCCCAGCCGGGAGCCGGCCCCCAGCTCCGCCGCCGTCCCCGACGCCATCAGGTACGTGCCGGCGCCGCGCGCCCGCGCCACCCGCTCGGGGAAGGCGAGGGCGGCCACCAGCCCGGCGGCCGCGTCGTCAGCGCCGCCGTCGCCCCCGCCCCCGGCGCCCGCCCCGGCCTGGCGCAGCGAGGACTCCAGCCGCCCCGCCTCCGCGCGCCAGCGCGCCGCGTAGCCGTCGCCGCCGCGCCGGGCCTGCCGCCAGGCGGCGGCCAGGTCGTCGCCGTAGTCGCGCGGCGGCTCCTCGCTGAGCAGCGCCACGACCTCGGCCGCGCGGCGCGCGCCGACCGCGCGGGCCCCGTCGAGCAGCGCGCGGGCCAGGCGCGGGTGCACGCCGAGCCGGCTGAGCCGCTTGCCCCGGTCGGTGGCGCGGCCCTCGGCCGACACCGCGCCGACCGCGAGCAGCACCTCGCGGGCCGCGCCCATCGCGCCCGCCGGCGGGGCGTCGAGCAGCGCGAGGCCGGCCGCGTCCGGGTCGCCCCAGCACGCCGCCTGCAGTGCGAAGGCGGCGAGGTCGGCGACGGCGATCTCCGGTGCGGGGCGGCGCGGATGCCCGGCGTCGTCCGCCTGCGACCAGCAGCGGTACACCGTTCCCGGCCCCTCGCGCCCGGCCCGCCCGGCCCGCTGGCGGGCGGACGCGTGCGAGACCCGCACCGTCGTCAGCGCGCCCAGGCCGCGCGCGTGGTCCACCCGCGGCTCGCGCGCCAGTCCGCCGTCCACCACGATCCGCACCCCGGGGACGGTCAGGCTCGACTCGGCCACCGACGTGGCCAGCAGCACCCGGCGGCGGGTGCCCGGCGCGAGCGCCGCGTCCTGCACGGCGGCCGGCGCCCGGCCGTGCAGCTGCAGCACCTCCACGTCGAGGCCGTTCAGCATCCCGGCGACCCGCGCGATCTCCCCGACGCCCGGCAGGAAGCACAGCACGTCCCCCTCCCGCTCGCGCAGCGCCCGCCGCACCACCGCCGCCACGTGCTCCAGCAGCGCCGGGTCGACCCGCATGCCGTGCGGCGGGCGCACCGGGCGGCCCGGCGGCGCCCACTGGACCGCGACCGGGTGCAGCACGCCCTCGGCCTCGACCACCGGGGCGGCGCCGTCCGGGCCCCCGACCAGCGCGGCCCAGGCGTCGGTGTCGGAGGTGGCGGAGGCCGCGACGACCCGCAGCTCCGGGCGGAGGGCGGCCCGTACGTCCAGCAGGAACGCCATCGAGGTGTCGGCGTCCAGGTGCCGTTCGTGGCACTCGTCGAGCACGACGGTGGTGACACCGGCCAGTTCCGGGTCGCGCTGCAGCCGCTGCAGCAGCACCCCGGTCGTCACCACCTCGACGACCGTCGCGGCCGAGACCTTCCGCTCGCCGCGCACGGTGAAGCCGATCCGCCCGCCGACGTCCTCGCCGAGCAGCCACGCCATCCGCCGGGCGGCGGCCCGCGCCGCCATCCGGCGCGGCTCGGCCACCAGCACCCGGTGCGGGGCCTGCTCGTACTGGGGGAGGAGCCCGGCCAGCGCGAGCGGGACCAGGGTGGTCTTGCCGGTGCCTGGCGGCGCGGCGAGCACGGCGCAGCCCCGCTCGTCGAGCGCCCGCAGCAGCGCGGGCACGACGGTCTGGACGGGCAGGTCGAGGGAGCCGGTGCGGATCACCCGCCCAGTGTGCCCCGGCCGGTCGGGCCGCGGACGCCGCGGCCCTGCCCCGGACGGGGCGGTCGGTCCCGACCCCGGCCGGTCCCGCCCGCAGCGGTCAGCCCCGCACGCAGACGAAGATCGCGGTGCCCGGCAGCACGCTCCCGCGCAGCGGTGACCAGCCGCCCCACTCCTGGGTGTTCCACTCCGGCCACTGCGGCTCGACGAGGTCGACCAGCCGGAAGCCGGCCGCGGCGATCTCCCGCACCCGGTCGCCGAGGGTGCGGTGGTGCTCGACGTACTCGGCCAGCCCGCGCTCGTCCTGCTCGACGTAGGGGGTGCGGTCGAAGTAGGAGGAGACGGCGGTGAGCCCCTCGCGGCCCGGCTCGTCGGGGAAGGCCCAGCGGATCGGGTGGGTGACGGAGAAGACCCAGCGCCCGCCCGGCCGCAGCACGCGGTGCACCTCGCGCTGCACGCGCTCGGAGTCGGCGACGAAGGGGAGCGCGCCGTACGCCGAGCACGCCAGGTCGAAGGAGGCGTCGGCGAACGGCAGCGTCCCGGCGTCCGCCTGCACGAGCGGGAAGCCGCCGTCCGCCGACTCCTCGTCGATCCGCCGCGCGTGCTGCAGCTGGCGGTGGGAGAGGTCGAGGGCGACCGGGCGCGCGCCGCGCGCCCGCAGCCAGCGCGAGCACTGCGCCGCGCCCGCGCCGATCTCCAGCACCGCCAGGCCCGCGAGGCCCGCGGCCGGGCCGAGCAGCCCCGCGTCCGCCTCGTCCAGCCCCTCCGGGCCCCAGACGAAGTTCCCGTCGCCGAGGAAGGCTCCGTGCTCGACCTGGTACTCGTCGGCGTTCCGGTCCCACCAGCCGCGGTTCGCCCGGCTGCTTTCCGTGACGCCGGCGGTACGCCGGGTGGCTTCTGGTTCGGGTCCTTGGCTCATCGCGGTTGTCGTCGTACTCTCTGGTTGGACCTGTGACGGGGGGACTTGGGCCGGTTATGGGCTGTTCTGCCCCACGTGGGCCCTTCGCGCATTGACCCTGTCCGGCTGCCCCCGTATGCTACAAGTTGCGCTGCGGGCCTGCGCACCTCAGACGTAGCAGGTTGCGCTCGCACTGGTTGTTTCCCCTCGGTCCTCGAGGCGACTCTCCGAATCGTTTTGGAAGGTCTGCCTTGCGGCTGTCCGGCTTCGGCGGTGCGATCACGGGTCCTGGCGTAGCAGTACCTACAACTTCTGTCCGTACCGGAGCCCTTCCCCATATGACGAGCAGCACCGAGGCAACGCGCACCACCCCGCAGGTGGCGGTCAACGACATCGGTTCCGAGGAAGACTTCCTCGCAGCGATCGATGCGACGATCAAGTACTTCAACGACGGCGACATCGTCGAAGGCGTGATCGTAAAGGTCGACCGGGACGAGGTCCTGCTCGACATCGGTTACAAGACCGAGGGCGTCATCCCGTCCCGCGAGCTTTCGATCAAGCACGACGTCGACCCCAATGAGGTCGTCAAGGTCGGCGACGAGATCGAAGCCCTTGTTCTCCAGAAGGAGGACAAGGAAGGCCGCCTGATCCTCTCGAAGAAGCGCGCTCAGTACGAGCGTGCCTGGGGCACCATCGAGAAGATCAAGGAAGAAGACGGGATCGTCACCGGTACCGTCATCGAGGTCGTCAAGGGTGGTCTCATCCTGGACATCGGCCTCCGCGGCTTCCTGCCGGCCTCGCTCGTCGAGATGCGTCGCGTCCGCGACCTCCAGCCGTACGTGGGCAAGGAGCTCGAGGCCAAGATCATCGAGCTGGACAAGAACCGCAACAACGTGGTCCTGTCCCGCCGTGCCTGGCTCGAGCAGACCCAGAGCGAGGTCCGCCAGACCTTCCTCACGACCCTGCAGAAGGGCCAGGTCCGCTCCGGCGTCGTCTCCTCGATCGTCAACTTCGGTGCGTTCGTGGACCTCGGCGGCGTCGACGGTCTCGTGCACGTCTCCGAGCTGTCCTGGAAGCACATCGACCACCCCTCCGAGGTTGTCGAGGTCGGCCAGGAGGTCACCGTCGAGGTTCTCGACGTGGACATGGACCGCGAGCGTGTCTCCCTGTCGCTGAAGGCGACGCAGGAGGACCCGTGGCAGCAGTTCGCCCGGACGCACCAGATCGGCCAGGTCGTTCCCGGTAAGGTCACCAAGCTCGTCCCGTTCGGTGCGTTCGTGCGCGTCGACGAGGGCATCGAGGGCCTGGTCCACATCTCCGAGCTGGCCGAGCGCCACGTGGAGATCCCGGAGCAGGTCGTCCAGGTCAACGACGAGATCTTCGTCAAGGTCATCGACATCGACCTCGAGCGCCGCCGCATCAGCCTCTCGCTGAAGCAGGCCAACGAGTCGTTCGGTGCCGACCCGGCCTCGGTCGAGTTCGACCCGACCCTCTACGGTATGGCTGCCTCGTACGACGACGCGGGCAACTACATCTACCCCGAGGGCTTCGACCCCGAGACCAACGACTGGCTCGAGGGCTTCGAGAAGCAGCGCGAGGAGTGGGAAGGCCAGTACGCCACGGCCCAGACCCGCTTCGAGCAGCACCAGGCGCAGGTCATCAAGTCCCGCGAGGCCGACGAGAAGGCGGAGGCCGAGGGTGCGGCCGCTCCCGCCGGTGCCGTCAGCTCCGCCGGTCTCGGTGGCGGCGGCTCCTACTCCTCGGAGTCGGACGACAACTCCGGCGCCCTGGCGTCGGACGAGGCCCTGGCCGCGCTCCGCGAGAAGCTGGCCGGCGGCCAGAGCTGACGCTCTGACCCGCAGGTAGCCGTACGGACGGAAGGCCCGTTCCCCGCGAGGGGGGCGGGCCTTCCGCGTTGTCGGGGGGTGAAGCGGGCCCGATCGCGGGAATGCTCCCAGCTCCTCGCACGTTTCCGAGGAGGAAGAACGAGGAGGAACGATCACAGTGCTGGATCCGCAGGGGCTGTACGAATACGTGCCGGGCGGCGCCGAGGCCGTGGACGAGGCGGTCGGGGAGACCGGCCCCGTGTTGCTGTACCACCTGGAGGGGTACATCGACGCGGGCGACACCGGCGAGCAGATCGCGGAGCAGCTGCTGGACCGGCTCGACAACCAGCTGGTGGCCAGGTTCGACGCCGACCGGCTGGTCGACTACCGGGCCCGCCGGCCGCTGATGCTCTTCGAGCGCGACCACTGGTCCGGTTACGAGGCGCCGGAGATCGCCCTCTACCTCGTGCGTGACACCACGGAAACGCCCTTCCTGCTGCTGACCGGCTCCGAGCCGGATGTCGAGTGGGAGCGCTTCTCCGCGGCCGTGCTGCAGATCGTCGAGCGGCTCGGGGTGCGCCTGGCCATCAATTTCCACGGCATCCCGATGGGCGTGCCGCACACCCGCCCCGTCGGGCTGACCCCGCACGGCAACCGGGTGGACCTGATGCCCGGCCACCGCAGCTGGTTCGACGAGGCGACGGTGCCCGGCAGCGCCGAGTCCCTCATCGAGCTGCGGCTCGCCGAGGCGGGCCGTGACGTGCTGGGCGTGGCCGCCCACGTGCCGCACTACCTCTCGCGCTCCCCGTACCCGGACGCGGCGCTCGCCGTCCTGGAGGCCATCACCGCCGCCACCGGCCTGGTGCTGCCCGAGGTGGCGCACGCGCTGCGCGCCGAGGCGCACACCGTGCGCGGCGAGATCGACCGCCAGGTCGCCGAGGGCGACGGCGAGCTGGTCTCGGTCGTCCGCGGGCTGGAGAGCCAGTACGACGCGGTCGCCGGCTCGGTGACGCGGGAGAGCCTCATCGCGGAGCCGGTCGACCTGCCGTCGGCCGACGACCTCGGCGCCGAGTTCGAACGGTTCCTCGCGGACCGGGAGGACGACGGAAGCTGACGCCCGTCGTCAGGGATGTGTCGCGCAGCGGCCGGTCGGCTTCCGACCGGCCGCTGCCGCGTCCGGGGGCAGGCTCTGTAAGCGTCCTCACATCGGCCGGACGAGGGCGGGGGGATGTGACCTAGGCTGACGCCATGCTGAAGGTGGGCCTGACCGGCGGTATCGGCGCCGGCAAGAGCGAAGTGTCGCGGCTGCTCGCGTCGTACGGGGCGGTCGTGGTGGACGCGGACAAGATCGCCCGGGAGGTCGTGGAGCCCGGCTCGCCGGGACTGGCCGCCGTGGTGGACGAGTTCGGCACGGAGGTGCTGACCTCCGACGGCGCGCTCGACCGCCCCAAGCTGGGCTCGATCGTCTTCTCCGACCCGGCCAGGCTGCGGGCCCTGAACGCGATCGTGCACCCGCTGGTGGGCCGCAGGTCCGCCGAGCTGGAGGCGGCCGCGGGCCCGGATGACATCGTGGTGCACGACGTGCCGCTGCTCACCGAGAACGGGCTGGCGGAGCTCTACGAGCTGGTCGTGGTGGTGGACGCGTCCCCGGAGACCCAGCTCGACCGGCTGGTGCGGCTGCGCGGCATGGACGGGGGCGAGGCGCGGTCCCGGATGGCGGCCCAGGCCACCCGCGCACAGCGGCTCGCGATCGCCGACGTCGTGCTGGACAACGACGGCCCGCTGGAAGCACTCGAACCGCAGGTCAAGCGGGTCTGGCAGCAGCTGCGCGACCGCGTCGGAGGGTAGCGCGGGACCCCGCCCGACCGCCCGGAATGCGATTGCGGGGGAGAGCGTTGGGTATGTCTGTGCCGACGATCAGTCGTCACGAACGACACAAGGGAGGCGGCCGTGGCCGAGCAGACCCCCGAGACCCACGTCATCGATTTCCGGGCCGCGGAGCAGTTGCTGGAAGCCCGTGACCCGCGCGGCGCGGTGAAGCTGCTGGACTCGGTCATCGCCGCCCACCCGGAGAACACCGCCGCGCGCCTGCTGCGGGCCCGGGCCTTCTTCGCCGCCGCCCAACTGCGCCCGGCCGAGCTCGAGTTCCAGATCGTGCTGGAGCGCGAACCCGACAACGCGTTCGCGCACTTCGCCCTCGCCCGGACGCTGCAGCGCGCCGGCCGCAAGAGCGAGGCGATGCGGCACTTCCGGCTGGCCGCTGCCCTCGACCCGCGCCCCGACTTCGTCGAGGCGGCCCGCTTCGACGCTCCCTGAGCCGTACCCCGGCTCCCCGAGCGGCTCTTCCCGCTTCCTGAACCGTCCCACGCTCCCCGAACCCGTTGCGGAAGGACCCGTCCATGGACACCAGCAGGCAGCGGTCGCGCCGGATCCGCAGGGCGTCGGCGGTGGCGGGATGCGTGGCGGCGCTGGGGCTGCTGCCCTCGGCGGCCCTGGCGACACCGGGCAGCGGGGTGACGGCGACGGTCCTCGCCAAGGGCACCACCGCCGAGGGCCTGAAGATCAAGACCAAGGGGCGGACGGACGTCGTCGTGCGGACGATCACCATCGCGCCCGGCGGTGAGACCGGCTGGCACTACCACCAGGGGCCGCTGATCGCCGTGGTCCAGGCCGGCACGCTGACCAGGACGCTGGCGGACTGCTCGGTCGAGCGCAGCAGCGCCGGCCAGTCGTTCGTCGAGCCGGACGGCGCCCGCAAGGTGCACAACGGGCGCAACCTCGGCACGGTGCCGGTCGTCCTGTACGTCACGTACCTGGTGCCGGAGGGCGCCGCGCTGTCGGTCGACGCCGCCGACCCCGGCTGCCCCTGACGGTCCGCACCCGGCGCCCCCTCGCTGTGGGAGCAGCGTCAGAACAGGGGCGCCGGGAGCACCCCCTCCAGGGCCAGCAGCGTGCGCTTCGTCTCCAGCCCGCCGCCGAAGCCGCCTATGCCGCCGTTGCTCTCCACGACGCGGTGGCACGGGACGACGATCGGCAGCGGGTTGGCGCCCATGGCGGTGCCGACGGCGCGGGCGGCGCCGGGCTCCCCGACACGGTCGGCGAGGTCCTGGTAGCCGACGACCGAGCCGTACGGCACCCCGGTGGCCAGCTCGCGCTGGACGCGGCGGTTGAACCCGGCGGTCAGCGACCAGTCCAGGTCGAGGGTGAAGTCGCGCAGCTCCCCGGCGAAGTACGCCCGTAGCTGGGCGACGGCGGGCGCGAGCCGCCCGGACTCCCCGGAATCCTCGACCGGGACCATCCCCAGCCGGCGCCCCAGCCGCTCCAGGAACGCCTCCGTCACCTCGTCGTCGGCCCGGAAGACGACGCTGACCAGCCCCTGGGCGGTCGCCGCGAGCAGCAGCCGGCCGATCGGGGTGTCCATCCGCGTCCAGACCACGGTGGCGGGCCCGTCCGCCACGTCGTGCTCCTCGGTGTTCGTCATGGCGCCAGGGTATGCCGGGCCACCGACAGCGCACGGCGGTCCGCCGAACCCGGGCTGATCCGAGCCGGACCGGGGTCAGGGACGGGGCGCGGACCGGGCCGGACCAGGCGCGCGGCCCGGGCCGGAACCGTCCGCCGGGGCCCGTCGGCCGAGCCGTCCGGCGGCCCGTCAACCAGCCCCGTCAGCGCACTCCGTCAGCCCGTCCCGGCGCCGGTCACCCGGGCGGGTGCCGCTCCTCGACAGCTGTGTCACAGAGGGTGGTCGGCCGGTTCCGGTGGGGGAGGAGGACCGGCATGACGCGAAACGACTTCACCCAGGCCCTGCGTATCCTCGCCCGCGACCAGCGGCAGGTGGTCACGGTCGGCCAGCTGGCCGGCATCGGGGTGTCGGAGGTGGCCCTGCGCAAGCGCTGCGGGCCGGGCGGCCCCTGGCAGCGGGTGCTGCCGCGGGTGGTGGTGCTGCGGCGCGGCGCGCTGTCCGCCTGGCAGCGCTGCCGCGCCGCCCTGGCCTACGCCGGCTACCCGCCCGCCCAGGCCCAGCTGACGGGCATCGCGGCACTGGCGTTACACGGGATGCGCGAGGTGGTGGCCCCCGCCGAGGTGCGGGTGGTCGACGTCCTGGTGCCGGCCGACCGCGTGCTCAGGACGCACACCTGGGTGCGGGTCCACCACGCGCGCGCCCTGGCCGGGCGCGAAGTGGTGGACGAACTGCCGGTCGCGCCCCTGGTGCGCGCCGCGGGGGACGGGGTGCGGGCGTCGTGCGACCCGGACTGGGTGCGGGCGGTCCTGCGCGAGCTGGTGTGGGACCGGGGGGTCGACCCGGCCGAGCTGGCGGGCGAGCTGCGCACCGTCTCGCCCGCCCGCAGGCCCGGGATCGACGAGACGCTGCGGGAGCTGTCGGCCCCCGGCCGGGCCCGCCGCCCGCTCGGCGGCCTGGTGCGTTCGCTCGCCGCGCTGGCGGGGCCGCGGCCGCCGCTGTGGCGGCCCGAACTCCGGCTGGACGGCGTGTTCCTGGCGCGGCCGGACGCCTACTGGGCGCGCGAGGGGGTGGCCCTGGAGCTCGGACCGCCGGGCGGCGCCGGCGGCCCGCTGCACACCTGCGGCCTGCGGGTCGTCCGGGTGCCGCCGGAGGCGCTGACGGCGCGGCCGGCACACGTGGTGGCGGCGCTGCGCGCGGCCCTGTCCTCGGGGCCGCACGGACCCCTCGGCCGGGTCACCGTGCACCCGGATCACGGGTCGGTAAAAGGAATCTGAAACTCGGTCAGATGTTCTGCCGTTCGTCCTATCGTGTGCCACTCGACGCGCCGGAGGGGGCCCGCTGTGGACGGCAGGTACGGAACGGTCGACGGATTCACGTACGGCTGGGCCACCCCCGTGGCGGCCTACGTCATGGCCTGCCTCGGCGCCGCGCTCGGGCTGCGCTGCACGGTCCGGGCGATCGTCATGGAGCGGTCGCGCCGGGCCGGCTGGCTGGCCCTGGGCGCCGTCTCGATCGGCTCGGGCATCTGGACGATGCACTTCATCGCCATGATGGGGTTCACCGTCGACGAGGTGGAGATCAACTACGACAAGTCGATCACCTTCGCGAGCCTCGCGGTGGCCATCGCGGTGGTCGGTGTCGGCGTCTTCCTGGTCGGCTTCCTCGGCCGCGGCCTGCCGGTCCTGCTCGCCGCCGGGGCGATCACCGGCGTCGGGGTGGCGGCCATGCACTACCTCGGCATGGCCGGCATGAGGCTGGACGCGGACCTCGCCTACACCACCTCGACGGTGTACCTGTCGATCGGCATCGCGGTGGCGGCGGCCACCGCGGCGCTGTGGGCGGCGGTCTCCGTGAAGGGGTTCGTGGCGAGCCTGGGCGCCAGTCTGATCATGGGCGTCGCGGTCACCGGCATGCACTACACGGGCATGGCCGCGCTCCGGGTGCACCTGCACGACTCGGGGACCGCCGGCGGCCTGGGCGGCGCCTCGCCCGCCGCGATCCTGGCGCCCGTCCTGATCGGCCCGGTGGTCTTCCTGTTCCTGGCCGGCGTCGTGGTGGCGCTGGACCCGCCCGGCGCCGGGCAGCAGCGGAGCCACGAGCCGGCCGGGAAACCGGTCCGCGAGCCGGTCCGCGCACCCGTCCACGGCCGTCGCCCACGGTGATCCCGTCGGATTGTCAGTGCCGGGCCGTACGGTGGGTACATGCGGCCCGTATCAGACATCGAACGTACTGTGGCGCCCTTCGAGGTCGTCAGCCCCTTCCAGCCCAATGGTGACCAGCCGGCCGCCATCAATGAGCTGGAGCGGCGTATTCGCGCAGGTGAGAAGGATGTCGTCCTGCTCGGCGCGACCGGCACCGGAAAGTCGGCGACCACGGCGTGGATGATCGAACGGCTTCAGCGGCCGACGCTCGTCATGGCGCCCAACAAGACCCTCGCGGCGCAGCTGGCGAACGAGTTCCGCGAGCTGCTGCCGAACAACGCCGTCGAGTACTTCGTGTCGTACTACGACTACTACCAGCCGGAGGCGTACGTCCCCCAGACGGACACCTACATCGAGAAGGACTCCTCGATCAACGAGGAGGTCGAGCGGCTGCGCCACTCCACCACGAACTCGCTGCTGACCCGGCGGGACGTCGTGGTCGTCGCGTCGGTCTCCTGCATCTACGGCCTCGGCACCCCGCAGGAGTACGTCGACCGCATGGTGCGGCTGCGCGTCGGTGACACGATCGAGCGCGACCAGCTGCTGCGCAAGTTCGTGGACATCCAGTACACCCGCAACGACCTGGCGTTCCAGCGGGGCACCTTCCGGGTCCGGGGCGACACCATCGAGATCTTCCCGGTCTACGAGGAGCTCGCCGTCCGCATCGAGATGTTCGGCGACGAGATCGAGGCGATCTCCACCCTGCACCCGCTCACCGGCGAGGTCATCAGTGACGACCGGGAGATGTACATCTTCCCGGCGACGCACTACGTGGCCGGCCCGGAGCGCATGGAGCGCGCCGTCGCGTCCATCGAGAAGGAGCTGGAGACCACCCTCGCGACCATGGAGAAGCAGGGCAAGCTGCTGGAGGCCCAGCGGCTGCGCATGCGGACCACGTACGACATCGAGATGATGCGGCAGATCGGCAGTTGCTCCGGCATCGAGAACTACTCGCGCCACATGGACGGCCGTGAGGCCGGCACCGCGCCGAACACGCTCATCGACTACTTCCCGGAGGACTTCCTCCTGGTCATCGACGAGTCGCACGTCACCGTGCCGCAGATCGGCGCCATGTACGAGGGCGACGCCTCCCGCAAGCGGACCCTGGTCGACCACGGCTTCCGGCTGCCGTCGGCGATGGACAACCGCCCGCTGAAGTGGGAGGAGTTCCAGGAGCGCATCGGCCAGACCGTCTACCTGTCGGCTACCCCCGGCAAGTACGAGCTGTCGCGCGGCGACGGCGCGGTCGAGCAGATCATCCGCCCGACCGGGCTGGTCGACCCGCAGGTGATCGTCAAGCCCACCGAGGGGCAGATCGACGACCTGGTGCACGAGATCCGGCTGCGCACCGAGCGCGACGAGCGGGTGCTGGTCACCACCCTGACCAAGAAGATGTCCGAGGACCTCACCGACTACATGCTGGAGCTCGGCATCCAGGTGCGGTACCTGCACAGCGACATCGACACGCTGCGCCGCATGGAGCTGCTGAGCGAGCTGCGGGCCGGCGAGTACGACGTGCTGGTCGGCATCAACCTGCTCCGTGAGGGCCTGGACCTGCCCGAGGTGTCGCTGGTGGCGATCCTGGACGCGGACAAGCAGGGCTTCCTGCGCTCGGGCACCTCCCTGATCCAGACCATCGGCCGCGCGGCGCGCAACGTCTCCGGCGAGGTGCACATGTACGCCGACACGATCACCCCCGCGATGGCGCAGGCCATCGACGAGACCAACCGGCGCCGCGAGAAGCAGGTCGCCTACAACACCGAGCACGGCATCGACCCGCAGCCGCTCCGCAAGAAGATCGCGGGCATCCTCGACTCCTTCGCGCGCGAGGACGCGGACACCGAGGAGCTGCTGGGCTCCGGCCGGCAGCGCTCGCGGGGCAAGGCCCCGGTGCCGGGACTGTCGTCCAAGGCGGCCGGCAAGCGGGTGGCCAAGAGCCTGCCGGCGGAGGAGCTGGTGGAGCTGATCGCCGAGCTCACCGACCAGATGCACGCCGCCGCGGCCGAGCTGAAGTTCGAGATCGCGGGCCGACTCCGGGACGAGCTGGGGGACTTGAAGAAGGAGCTCCGGCAGATGCGCGAGGCCGGTATCGCCTAGCCCCTGGGACGAACCGGGGTGCGCTGTCCCAGCGTCTTGTTAGGGTGCGGGACAACCGCACACAGTCCGGTGACGGGTGAGAGGGGACAGCGCGTGACGGTCAACATGACCAAGGGCCAGCAGATCAGCCTTACCAAGTCCGACGGGGGGACGCTGACGGCCGTTCGGATGGGGCTCGGCTGGCAGGCCGCGCCCCGCCGAGGGCTGTTCGGCAGCCGCACCCGGGAGATCGACCTCGACGCGTCGGCGGTGCTCTTCGCCGACAAGCAGCCGGTGGACGTGGTGTTCTTCCGGCACCTGGTCAGCGACGACGGTTCCGTCCGGCACACCGGCGACAACCTGGTCGGCGGCGCCGGCCAGGGTGGCGACGACGAGTCGATCCTGGTGGACCTGCAGCGGGTGCCGGTCCACATCGACCAGATCGTCTTCACGGTGAACTCGTTCACCGGGCAGACCTTCGCCGAGGTGCAGAACGCGTTCTGCCGCCTCGTCGACGAGACCAACGGCCAGGAGCTGGCCCGCTACACCCTGACCGGCGGCGGGCAGTACACCGCGCAGATCATGGCCAAGGTGCAGCGCGCGGGCAACGGCTGGTCGATGACCGCCATCGGTACGCCGGCCGCCGGCCGGACGTTCCAGGACCTGATGCCGTCGATCCTGCCGGCGCTCTGACGCCGACGGCGCAACAGCACCACCAGCACCACAGGCACAGCAAGCACCACAGGCACCACACGCTCAACGAGCACCAAGCGCGTCACAAGCACGGCGCGTACAACACCAATGGGGGGTGGCGGCATGGCTGCCGAGCTGGTCCGGGGACAGAATCATCCGCTCCCGGCCGGGCCCGAGGGCGCCGGCCGTCTGGAGATCCGGGTGTCGGCGGGCACGCCGGTGGTGGCCGTGGCCACCCTGGGTGACGAGCAGGGGCGGGTGAGCGGCACGGAGTGGATCGCCCACCCCGGATCGCCGCACCTCCCCGGCCTCGAGGTGTCCCAGCAGGCCGCCGCCTCCCACCGGCTCGCGGTGGACCTGGGCGTCCTCTCCGAGGACGTCCACCGGGTCCACGTGCTGCTCGCACTTCCCACGGTGACCGGTGTCCCGGCCTCCTTCGGCGTGGTGGCCGCTCCGCATGTCGCGGTCACCACGCTGGACGGTGCCGAGGTCGCCGGGTTCACCATCACCGGGCTCGGCCCGGAGACGGCGGTCGTCGCCGTCGAGCTCTACCGCCGGCAGGGCGCGTGGAAGGTCCGCGCGGTCGGCCAGGGGTACGCGGGCGGCCTGTCCGCGCTGCTGCTCGACCACGGTGTCCCGGAGGCGGCCCGGCTCGCCGCGGGCATCCAGGACGCGGTGGCGAAGGGGTTGGCCCGCTCGGTCGCCCCGCCGCCGCCCCGGACCCCGCCGGCAGGCTCCCCGGCACCGTCCGGCGGGTCACCCGCCGGCGGCCCGATCAGCTACCAGCACCCCCGGCGGCACACCGCCCCGCCGGCCCCGCCCCGGCCCGCGCACGCACCGGCCGGCCACCCGGCCGACGCCGCGCCCCCGCGGAGCGCACCGCAGCCCGTCGCCGGCGACGCCAGCGGCTGGACGATGGAGGAGCGGCTCTACAACCAGGTCTGGGGCATGTTCGAGGACCTGGCCCGCTCCACCGCCGCGTACCGCAGCGCCGTCGATTTCGCCGAGTCCCGGCTCGACCAGGAGCTGGACCGGATGCTGGCCGACCCGCGCACCCGCGTGGGACCGGCCGCGGACGCCGCCCGCGACCAGGCCCGCGCCAAGCAGGCCGACCTCGTGGACCAGGCCCGTGCCGTGCTCGACCGCGACCTGGCGCAGTTGCGCGCCGAGTCCGAGGTCGTCGAGCCGGCGCTGCCGCCGCCCTACGCCGGCTGGGAGAGCCCGGTCTGGCACGGCTACACGGTGCCGATGGAGGTGCCGATGGCCGTCAGGCTCGGCAACCTGCACCTGCCGGAGACCCCCGAGCTGAGGATCCCGCTGCTGGTCAGGCTGCCGCTGGAGCGCGGCCTGTGGATCGACAGCGCGCAGGACCGGCGCCTGGCGCTCAACGTCGCGGTCACCATCGCCGCCCGGCTGCTCGCCGCCTACCCGGCGGGCGACTTCTCGGTGCACGTGATCGACCCGGCGGGCACCGGCTCCGCCGCGCTCGCCCCGCTGACCGACACGGGCGCGCTGCGCGTGCCGCCCGCCGTGGGCACGGCCGGGGTGGCCGCGCTGATCGGGAAGATGACCGAGCGGGTGGACCTGGTGCAGATGGCGATCCGGGCCGGCGCCCCGGACGCGCTGCCGGTGGACCTGGACACCGCCGAGCAGCTGCTGATCGTCAACGACTTCCCGTACGGCTTCGACGACCGCACCGTCAACCAGCTGCGCTACCTCGCCGACGAGGGGCCCTCCGTCGGCGTGCACCTGCTGATGGTGGCGGACCGCGACGACGCGCGGGCGTACGGCCCGATCCTCGATCCGCTGTGGCGCTCCCTGATGCGGCTCACCCCGACCCCGGAGGACCACCTCGCGGACCCGTGGGTCGGCCACGCCTGGACGTACGAGCCTTTGCTGGTACCTCCGGGTAGTCAGGTGGTGCCCCAGGTCCTCCGCCAGGTCGCGGCCGCTCGGCAGGCCTATGGCCGCTGATGACTTGGTAAACGTCTCTGACCTGCGATTTTGACCGTACCTTTGCCATCTCTTGGGCATTCCGGTACCGTTCACTGTTCGTAGTGAACTACCGGAGGCGCAGTGGATGTTTCCTTGACCATGTGGGCACTGACCATCGCCGGTCTGTGTGCCCTGATCGCCGTCGACTTCCTCATCGGACGCAAGCCGCACGACGTCACCATCAAGGAAGCGGGCATCTGGACGGTCGTCTGGATCGTCCTGGCCGCCCTCTTCGGGCTCGGCCTGGCGATGTTCGCGGGCGGTCAGCCCGCCGGCGAGTTCTTCGCGGGGTTCATCACCGAGAAGTCGCTGAGCGTCGACAACCTCTTCGTCTTCGTCCTGATCATGTCGAAGTTCGCGGTGCCGACGCAGTACCAGCAGCGGGTGCTGCTGGTCGGTGTCCTCATCGCCCTGGTGCTGCGCGCGGTGTTCATCGCGGGCGGTGCCGCGATCATCGCCAACTTCTCCTGGGTCTTCTACATCTTCGGCGCGTTCCTGATCTGGACCGCGTGGAAGCTGGTCAAGGAGGCGATGGCCGACCCCGAGGACGAGGAGTTCGAGGAGAACAAGCTCCTCAAGCTCGTCGAGAAGCGGGTCCCGTCCACCGACAAGTACCACGGCACGAAGCTGTTCATCGTCGAGAACGGCAAGCGCCTGATGACGCCGATGCTCGTCGTCATGCTGGCGATCGGCACCACGGACGTGCTGTTCGCGCTCGACTCGATCCCGGCCATCTTCGGCCTCACGCAGGACCCGTACATCGTCTTCACCGCCAACGCCTTCGCGCTGATGGGTCTGCGGCAGCTCTACTTCCTGATCGGCGGACTGCTCAAGAAGCTGGTCCACCTCTCCTACGGGCTGTCGGTCATCCTCGGCTTCATCGGCGTGAAGCTGGTCCTGCACGCGCTGCACGAGTCCGGTGTGCACGTCCCGGAGATCTCCATCCCGGTCTCGCTGGGCGTCATCGTGGCCGTGCTCGCGGTCACCACCGTCACGAGCCTGATTGCCTCCAAGAAGCAGGCCGCGGCGGCCGAGGCGGCGGAGAAGAACACCATCGACGCGTAGCGGCGGGTGGACGAGGGACGGGGCCCGGCGCGCGACGCGCCGGGCCCCGTCCACGTCCGGTATGGCTAGGAGGCCTTCGCGCCCTTGACCAGGTTGCCGCCCTCGACGCGCACCGCGACCGCCGGCAGCGGCTCGGTCGCCGGGCCCTGGACGACCGCGCCGGTCCTCGCGTCGAAGGTGCTGCCGTGGCAGGGGCAGGAGATGACGCCGTCCTCCACCTTGTCCACCACGCAGCCCGCGTGTGTGCACACGGCGCTGAACGCCTGGTAGGCGCCCGCGGTGGGCTGCGAGACGACGACCTTGTCCTCGCGGAACAGCTTGGCGCCGCCGACGGCGACGTCGGTGGCCGGGCCCAGGGTGACGGGGCCGGCGGCCTTCTCGTCACCGGAGCCGCCACCCGATCCGCCGCAGGCCGTGAGGCCCAGGCCGGCGACTCCGGCGAGAGCCGCGCCCCGCAGGACGGTACGGCGGCAGGCGTGCGGTTCGGTCATGGCGGTGCTCCAGGCTCAGAACGCGGAAGGGGACGCGGGGACTGATCTTGCGACCAGTACCCTACGTCCCCATCCTGTGCCTGCCGGTGTCAGGCCTTGCCGGCGGCCTTCTTGCGCGGCGCCGCCTTCTTGGCGGGCGCCGCCGCGACCGCCACGGCCTTCTTCGCCACGGTCTTCTTCGCGGCCGCCTTCTTGGCCGCGGGCTTCTTCGCGGCGGGCTTCTTCCTCGCGGGTGCCGGAGCGTCGCTCACCCGGTCGCCGAGGATGTCCCGCAGGAACTTGCCGGTGTGGCTGGCCGTCGTGCCCGCGATGTCCTCGGGAGTGCCCTCGGCCACCACCAGGCCGCCGCCGTTGCCGCCCTCGGGGCCCATGTCGATGACCCAGTCGGCGGTCTTGATGACGTCGAGGTTGTGCTCGATGACGATGACCGTGTTGCCCTTGTCGACCAGGCCCGACAGCACCTTGATCAGCTTGCTGATGTCCTCGAAGTGCAGACCGGTCGTCGGCTCGTCCAGGACGTAGACCGTCCGGCCGGTGGAGCGCTTCTGCAGCTCGCTGGCGAGCTTGACGCGCTGCGCCTCGCCGCCGGAGAGGGTCGGCGCCGACTGCCCGAGCCGGACGTAGCCCAGCCCCACCTCGTTCAGGGTGCGCAGGTGGCGGGAGATCGTCGGGACGGCCTCGAAGAAGTCCAGCGCCTCCTCGATCGGCATGTCGAGCACCTCGGAGATGGACTTGCCCTTGAAGTGCACCTCCAGCGTCTCGCGGTTGTAGCGGGCGCCGTGGCAGACCTCGCACGGGACGTAGACGTCCGGCAGGAAGTTCATCTCGATCTTGATCGTGCCGTCGCCCGAGCAGTTCTCGCAGCGGCCGCCCTTGACGTTGAAGGAGAAGCGGCCCGGCAGGTAGCCGCGCACCTTCGCCTCCATCGTCTCGGCGAAGAGCCGGCGGACGTGGTCGAAGACACCGGTGTACGTGGCCGGGTTGGACCGCGGGGTGCGGCCGATCGGCGACTGGTCCACGTGGACGACCTTGTCCACGAGGTCGTCGCCGTCCACCCGGGTGTGCCGGCCGGGGACGCTGCGCGCCCCGTTCAGCTCGCGGGCCAGGTGGGTGTAGAGGATGTCGTTGACCAGCGTCGACTTGCCGGAACCCGAGACGCCGGTGATGGCGGTGAGCACGCCGAGCGGGAAGGACACGTCGATGTCCTGCAGGTTGTGCTCGCGGGCGCCGTGCACCGTCAGCTGCCGGTCGCGGTCGACCGGGCGGCGGACGTCCGGCACCGGGATGGCGCGCTTGCCGGACAGGTACTGCCCGGTCAGCGACTCCTCGTTGGTCAGCAAATCCTTGAGCGAGCCCGAGTGCACGACCTTGCCGCCGTGCTCACCGGCGCCCGGGCCGATATCGACGATCCAGTCGGCGATCTTGATGGTGTCCTCGTCGTGCTCCACGACGATCAGCGTGTTGCCGAGGTCCCGCAGCCGCACCAGGGTCTCGATGAGCCGGTGGTTGTCCCGCTGGTGCAGGCCGATCGACGGCTCGTCCAGCACGTAGAGGACGCCGACCAGGCCGGAGCCGATCTGGGTGGCGAGGCGGATGCGCTGGGCCTCGCCGCCGGACAGGCTGCCCGAGGCGCGGTTGAGCGAGAGGTAGTCCAGGCCGACGTCGACGAGGAACTTCAGCCGCTCGTTGACCTCCTTCAGGACCCGCTCGGCGATCTTCTTGTCGCGGGCGTCCAGCTTCATCCTGGACAGGAAGTCCGCACAGTCGCTGATCGACATGGCCGCGACGTCCGCGATGGACTTGTCCTGGACGGTGACCGCCAGCACGATCGGCTTGAGCCGGGTGCCCTCGCAGGTCGGGCACGGCACCTCGCGCATGAAGCCCTCGAAGCGCTCGCGGCTGGAGTCCGTCTCGGACTCCTGGTGCCGCCGCTTGACGAAGGGGATCGCGCCTTCGAAGTTGGTCGTGTAGGCGCGCTCGCGGCCGTACCGGTTCTTGTACGCCACCTTGATCTGCGTCTTGTGCCCGTACAGCAGCGCCTTCTTGGCGCGGACCGGCAGTCCGGCCCAGGGGATGTCGGTACGGAACCCGAGCTCCTCGCCGAGCGCCTCGACGAGCCGCTGGAAGTACCCCTTGGACATGCCGCCGGACCAGGGTGCGATCGCACCCTCCTCCAGCGACTTCTCCTCGTCCGGAACGATCAGCTCCGGGTCGACCTCCATGCGGGTGCCGATGCCGCTGCACTGCGGGCAGGCGCCGAAGGGCGAGTTGAAGGAGAAGGAGCGCGGCTCCAGCTCCTCGAAGGACAGGTCGTCGTACGGGCAGTACAGGTGCTCGGAGAACATCCGCTCGCGCTGCGGGTCGTCCTCGGGCAGGTCGATGAAGTCCAGGATCACCATGCCGCCGGCCAGCCCGAGGGCGGTCTCGACGGAGTCCGTCAGCCGCCGCTTGGCGCTCTCCTTGACGGTCAGGCGGTCGATGACCACCTCGATGGTGTGCTTCTCCTGCTTCTTGAGCACCGGCGGCTCGGTCAGCTGGATGGTCACACCGTCCACCCGGGCCCGGCTGTACCCCTTGGTCTGCAGGTCGGCGAAGAGGTCGACGAACTCGCCCTTGCGCTCCCGGACCAGCGGGGAGAGCACCTGGAAGCGGCTGCCCTCCTCCAGCTCCAGCACCCGGTCCACGATGGCCTGCGGCGACTGGCGCGCGATCGGGCGGTGGCACTCGGGGCAGTGCGGCTTGCCGATCCGGGCGAAGAGCAGCCGGAGGTAGTCGTAGACCTCGGTGATGGTGCCCACGGTGGAGCGCGGGTTGCGCGACGTGGACTTCTGGTCGATCGAGACGGCCGGGGAGAGGCCCTCGATGAAGTCGACGTCCGGCTTGTCCATCTGGCCCAGGAACTGCCGGGCGTAGGAGGAGAGCGACTCGACGTACCGGCGCTGCCCCTCGGCGAAGATCGTGTCGAACGCGAGGGAGGACTTGCCCGAACCGGAGAGCCCGGTGAACACGATGAGCGCGTCCCGGGGCAGGTCGAGCGAGACGTTCTTGAGGTTGTGCTCGCGAGCGCCACGGACTGTGAGTCGATCGGCCACGCCAGTGCGCACCTTTCATAGGATCCATAGAGAAGGACTGAGTCGGCACCCCCAGTCAGCGTAAACAGGATGCCGTGAACATTTCTTCCTGTTGTGACTCACCGAGCCTATAGCACGCGCATTCGATTTAAGGAGCGCGTCCGCCATGTTCACCCGACCGAGTGATCGCGCTAGCGTCGGTCGTGTACCCGCCGATCGCCGTTGCCGATCAGCTGTCGATCAGGAGGCCCTGTGTCCGTCCAACGACCCGACCCCGCCCGCGATGCGGCCACCCTGTCCGCGGCCACCGAACGGCTGATCGATTCGGTCGCGGCGCTCCCCGCCACGGCGGTCGCCGAGCCCTCGCTGCTGCCCGGCTGGACCCGCGGCCACGTCCTGGCCCACCTCGCCCGCAACGCCGACGCGCTCCGCAACCTCCTCACCTGGGCGCGGACCGGCGAGGAGACGCCGATGTACCCCGACGGCGAGGTCCGCGACAAGGAGATCGACGACGGCGCCGGCCGCCCGCTCGCCGAGCACGTGGACGATCTGCGGAGCTCCGCGGAGCGCTTCGCGCTGGCCGCCGCGGAGATCTCCCCGCAGGCCTGGGCCGCCCAGGTGCGGATGCGCTCCGGCAAGGTCATCGCCGCGGCCGAGGTCCCGTGGCGGCGCCTCGTGGAGGTCCACTTCCACCATGTGGACCTCGGCATCGGGTACGGCTTCGACGATCTTCCGGCGGAGTTCACCGGGCGCCAGCTCGACGCCCTGCTCGACGGCCTCTCCGGCCACGAGGGCGTCGCCGCCGTCCGGGTGCGCGACACGGGCAGCGGGGCCACCTGGGACCTGGGCGCGGCCACCGAGCCGGAACTGACCGTGAGCGGCACCGGCAACGCCCTGCTGGCCTGGGTCGGCGGCCGGGCGAAGGGGGAGGGGCTCACCACGGATCCCGACCTGCCGCTGCCCGTCCTCCCGCCGCTCATCTGACGCCACTAACCTGGCGGCATGTCCTATAACGGAGAAGTGAAGGTCGGCGGCGCGCCGGACGTGCACGAACTCACCGACCTCATCGTCACCAAGGTCGCGGTCGGGCCGATGAACAACAACGCGTACCTGCTGCGCTGCCGGGCCACCGGTGAACAACTGCTGATCGACGCGGCGGCCGAGCCCCGGACGCTGCTGGGCCTGATCGGGGACGACGGGATCGGCTCCGTCGTCACCACCCACCAGCACGCCGACCACTGGGGCGCCCTCGCCGAGGTCACGGCCGCCACCGGCGCGCGCACCTACGCCGGGCGCTTCGACGCGGAGGGCATCCCGGTGCCCACCGACGTCCTGGTCGAGGACGGCGACACCGTCCGGTTCGGGCGGATCGAGCTGACCGCCCGCCACCTGGTCGGCCACACGCCGGGCAGCATCGCCCTCGTCTACGACGACCCGCACGGCCACCCGCACCTGTGGACGGGCGACTGCCTGTTCCCCGGCGGCGTCGGCAACACCCACGACGACCCGGAGGCCTTCAGCCGGCTGCTGGGCGACGTGACGGCCAAGCTCTTCGACGCGCTCCCCGACGAGACCTGGGTCTACCCGGGCCACGGCGGCGACACCTCGCTGGGCGCGGAGCGCCCGCACCTCGCGGAGTGGCGCGAGCGCGGCTGGTGACCGGCGGTGGGCCGTCCGGCACCGGACGGCCCCCACCCGGCCCGCGCGGACCGGGGGCCCGCACCCCGGCCCGTCAGGACCAGTCCCAGGCGATGCCCAGCAGGCCCGGACGGACCGCCTCCTCGACGAAGTGCGCGGTGCCGCGGCCGTTGAGCACCAGTTCGGCCACCGCCTGCTGGGGGGCGCCCTGCGTGGGCTGCTCGAAGCGCCGGCAGCGGACCGGCAGGGCGGTGGGGGCGAAGGCGGCCTGCAGGACGTACTGGCCGCCCCCGAAGGGGAAGCCGCGGACGTACTCGCCGCTCGGCGGGCCGCTGCCGTCGTCGAAGCCGTAGCCGAGCAGGGCGGTGTCGCCGCCGCCGAGGCGGCCGTCGAAGAGCAGCTCGGCGACGACCACGCCGGAGCCCTGGTCGCGCCGCACCCGTCCGACCCGGCAGTTGTCCGCCGCCCGCACCCGGACCCGCTCGACGTCGCAGCCGGGGTCGCCGTGGTGGATGGCCACATAGCGGTCCACACCGTCGCGGTGTGCGCGGACCACATGCTGGGAGTCGTGGGCGAGCAGCTCGCGCGCCGGGCCGATCCGCACCCGCTCGTAGTGCACGACGGTGTGCAGCCCGCCGTCCGGCGGGGAGTCCAGCTCCGCTAGCAGGCCCGCGAGGGCCGCCGCGGGCTCCATCAGGTACTGGTACGAGCGGGCCGGCGGCCGGTCGACGGCCGTACGGGGCACGAGCAGCCGGCTCAGGGAGTGCGCGGGCAGCTCCAGGACGTCCTCCAACGCCCGGACCGCGCGCAGCGATTCGGCCCGCTCCGGGCGGCGGATGCCGCTCTGCCAGTAGCTGAGGCTGGCGACGGAGACGCGCACCCCGCGCTGCGCGAGCCGGTGCCGCACGCGTTCCAGGGCCAGCCCGCGGGCGGCGACGGCCGTGCGCAGCGCGTGGTGGAAGGGTCCGGTGCGCAGCGCGTCGGACAATGCGGTTCTCTGGGACATCGCGCTCCTCCGGCCGCGCGGTCTGTGAACGTTCACCCACTCAGTGGCGAGAACCCCTCACGACACGCTGCTGACCTGCTGATCCGCGCCGCGTGTTCACACCCGTACAGCGGGCGTTCACATCGGGCTCGCCCGCACATTCAAGCCCGTTGACCGGTTCCCGACAACACCCCGATGCTCTGAGCCAGCGTCCGGACGCGCTCCTCCACCCCCCACTTCCCGACAGGGAGGAACGCCATGCTCCATCCCCTCCGCACACGGTCCCGCGGGCGCGGGCGCCTCGCGGCGGTCGTTCTGGCACTCGCGGCGACGGTCGGCCTCGGCCTCGCCGGCACCCCCTCGGCCGGTGCCGCGACCGGCCCCGCGTCCCCCACCGCCTCCACCGTCGCGATCCCCGGCGCTCCGGGCGCGACCACCGCCCTGGCCGGCGCGAAGAAGCTGAACATCACCATGCAGGCGCAGCAGAACACCAACTGGTGCTGGGCCGCGAGCGGCAACACCATCGCCACCTGGTTCGGCCGCTCCTACTCGCAGAACCAGTTCTGCAACGCGGCCTTCAACCGGACGCAGGGCACGACCTGCGGCAACTGGCAGGCCTCGCTCGACAACGTGCAGAACGCGCTGGACTGGGCCGGCATCAACCCCGGCAGCTACGTCACCGGCTACCTGCGCTACACCACCGTGCAGACCGAGATCAGCGCCAACCGGCCGGTGGAGACCCGCATCGGCTGGAGCTCGGGCGGCGGGCACATGCACGTGCTCTACGGCTACGACACCGCCACCAACTTCGTCTACTGGGGCGACCCGTGGCCGTCCAACAACCGCTACAACTGGGCGGACTTCTCCTACTACGTCAACAACAGCTCGTTCTCCTGGACCCACTCGCTCTACCGGATCGGAGCGTGAGGCGCCGATGAAGACGCGCACGACACACACGATCGCGGCCGGTGCCGCCGCCGTCCTGGCCACCGGCGCGCTCACCCTGGGCGCGGCCTCCGCGGCCCGCGCCGACGGTACGCCGGCCGGCTCCGCGGCTCCCGCCGCCGCCCGCGAGGCCGCCGCGGCGCCGGGCGCCCTCGACACGCTCGCCCGCTTCTTCGCCCGTGACGGCGGCACCGCCCTGAAGGCCGCCGCACCGCGGCTCGAAGGCGCGACCGTCACTGTCAACACCCTCAACCCCGCCTTCGTCGCCGGGGAGCGCGGCGCGGCCGTCGCGCTCCCGGACTTCGCCGCCACCAAGGCGGTCTCCGCGGACGGCCACACCGCCTCCGTGTGGACCGTGCGCAGCGGGGAGCGGTGGAAGGTGGTGAACATCGCCACCGGCAGCGACGAGACCGACTACGTCGCCCAGGGCGGCACCCAGGCCGGTTCCACGGTCTTCCGTGAGCCGCAGATCGACGCCTGGTACGTGCTGCGCGGCGGCCGGGTCCTGCCGCTGGACCCGGACGCGGTCAAGGCGGTCGGCGCGGGCGGCACCACGCTGGCCGGCTACCAGCAGTCGGTGCACCGCCGGTACGGCGACAAGCTGCCCGGCTCGGCGTACGACAAGGCCGGACTGGGCGGCGGCTACGACACGGCGGCCGCTCCCCAGGCCGCTCCCCGGGTGGCGCCGCAGGCAGCCCCGCAGGCCGCTCCCGCGGCCGCCCGCACCCCGGGCGGGCCGCTCGACAAGGGCGCCTCCCTCGGCGCGGTCGGCGCCGGTCTGGCGCTGATCACCGCCCTCGCCTTCGGCGTACGCCGCCGCACCGCGCGGCGTAGCTGAACCGTCATTCCCGGTCCCCGCGCGTGACCCGTGCCGGGACCGGGAATGTCACCGCCCGCCAGTAGGGTGGTGGCATGGCAGACCCCTCCAGTTACAGACCGAAGCCGGGTCAGATCCCCGACTCGCCGGGGGTCTACAAGTTCCGGGACGAGCACGGCCGGGTGATCTACGTCGGCAAGGCGAAGAGCCTGCGCCCCCGGCTGTCCTCGTACTTCCAGGACCTCGCCAACCTGCACCAGCGCACCCGCACCATGGTCACCACCGCCGCGTCCGTCGAGTGGACCGTGGTCAGCACCGAGGTCGAGGCGCTGCAACTGGAGTACTCCTGGATCAAGGAGTTCGACCCCCGCTTCAACGTCAAGTACCGGGACGACAAGAGCTACCCCTCGCTGGCCGTGACCATGGGCGAGGAGTACCCGCGCGTGCAGGTCATGCGCGGGCCCAAGAAGAAGGGCGTGCGGTACTTCGGGCCGTACGCCCACGCCTGGGCGATCCGCGAGACCGTGGACCTGATGCTGCGGGTCTTCCCCGTACGGACCTGCTCCGCCGGGGTGTTCAAGCGCTCCGCGCAGATCGGCCGGCCCTGCCTGCTCGGCTACATCGACAAGTGCGCCGCCCCCTGCGTCGGCCGGGTGACCGCCGAGGAGCACCGCGAACTCGCGGAGGAGTTCTGCGACTTCATGGCCGGCCGCACCGGCACGTACCTGCGCCGCCTGGAGCAGCAGATGCGCGAGGCGGCCGCCGAGATGGAGTACGAGAAGGCCGCCAGGCTGCGGGACGACATCGAGGCGCTCAAGCGCGCCCTGGAGAAGAACGCGGTGGTGTTCACCGACGCCACCGACGCGGACCTGATCGCGGTCGCCGAGGACGAGCTAGAGGCCGCCGTCCAGATCTTCCACGTCCGCGCCGGCCGGGTGCGGGGCCAGCGCGGCTGGGTCACCGACAAGGTCGAGGCGGTCGACACCGCCGGGCTCGTCGAGCACGCCCTGCAGCAGCTGTACGGCGAGGAGAAGGGCGAGGGCGTCCCCAAGGAGGTCCTGGTCCCGGCCATGCCGCAGACCGCCGAGGCGCTCACCCAGTGGCTGAGCGCGCGGCGCGGCTCGCAGGTCAGCCTGCGCGTCCCGCAGCGCGGCGACAAGAAGGACCTGATGGCCACCGTGCAGCGCAACGCGCAGCAGGCGCTCGCGCTGCACAAGACCAAGCGCGCCTCGGACCTGACCACCCGCTCCCGCGCCCTGGAGGAGATCGCCACGGCGCTGGACCTGGACTCGGTCCCGCTGCGCATCGAGTGCTTCGACATCTCGCACCTCCAGGGTGACGACGTGGTCGCCTCGATGGTCGTCTTCGAGGACGGCCTGGCCCGCAAGAGCGAGTACCGCCGCTTCCAGATCAAGTCCTTCGAGGGCCAGGACGACGTCCGGTCCATGCACGAGGTGATCTCCCGGCGCTTCCGCCGCTACCTGGCGGAGAAGCAGAAGACGGGGGAGTGGGACGCGAGCGCGGCGGGCGGCGAGGTCGCCGCCGCGGGCGGCGCGGCGGCGTCGGAGACCGCCGCGGAGGGCGTCGGCGGCCCCATCGATCCGGAGACCGGCCGGCCCCGCAAGTTCGCCTACCCGCCGCAGCTGGTCGTCGTCGACGGCGGGCAGCCGCAGGTCGCGGCCGCCCAGCGGGCCCTGGCGGAGCTCGGCATAGAGGACGTGGCGGTCTGCGGGCTCGCCAAGCGGCTGGAAGAGGTCTGGCTGCCCGACGACGACGATCCGGTGATCCTGCCGCGCACGAGCGAGGGCCTGTACCTGTTGCAGCGGATCCGGGACGAGGCACACCGCTTCGCGATCTCCTACCAGCGCACCAAACGATCGAAATCGATGAAGGCGGGCGCCCTGGACGCGGTGCCGGGCCTCGGGGAGACACGCCGCCAGGCGCTGCTCAAGCACTTCGGCTCCGTCAAGCGGCTCAAGGCCGCCACGGTGGAGGAGATCTGCGAGGTACCGGGCATCGGGCGCCGCACGGCCGAGACGGTCGTGGCTGCCCTGGCAGGAGCCGCGCCCGCCGGTCCCGCGGTGAACACCACCACGGGAGAGATCATTGAGGATGAGTAGACGGCCGCACCCGGGGGCCGCCTCAGTGGAACGGGGGAGACAGCGATGACAGAGAACGATGGAGACGGAGCAACCGTGACGACCGGTGGAGCGGGGGAGGCCGCCGAGGCCATCCCCGAACTGGTGATCATCTCCGGCATGTCCGGAGCCGGCCGCAGCACCGCGGCCAAGTGCCTGGAGGACCTCGGCTGGTTCGTCGTGGACAACCTGCCGCCCGCCCTGATCCCGACCATGGTGGACCTCGGCGCGCGCTCGCAGGGGAACGTGGCGCGGATCGCGGTCGTCGTGGACGTCCGCGGCCGCCGCTTCTTCGACAACCTGCGCGAGTCGCTGGCCGACCTCGACACCAAGGGCGTCAAGCGCCGCGTGGTGTTCCTGGAGGCCTCCGACGACCTCCTGGTGCGCCGCTTCGAGTCCGTCCGCCGCCCGCACCCGCTGCAGGGCGACGGCCGGATCGTGGACGGCATCGCCAAGGAGCGCGACCTGCTGCGCGAGCTGCGCGGCGAGGCCGACCTGGTGATCGACACCTCCAGCCTGAACGTGCACGAGCTGCGCGCGAAGATGGACGCCCAGTTCGCGGGCGACGAGGAGCCCGAGCTGCGGGCCACGGTGATGTCCTTCGGCTTCAAGTACGGGCTCCCGGTCGACGCCGACCTGGTGGTCGACTGCCGGTTCATCCCGAACCCGCACTGGGTGCCGGAGCTGCGCCCGTTCACCGGGCTGAACGACGAGGTCTCGCAGTACGTCTTCAACCAGCCCGGCGCCAAGGAGTTCCTCGACCGGTACGCGGAGCTGCTGCACATCATCGCCGCCGGGTACCGCCGCGAGGGCAAGCGGTACGTGACCATCGCCGTCGGCTGCACCGGCGGCAAGCACCGCAGTGTCGCGATGTCCGAGCGGCTCGCCGCGCGGCTCTCCTCGGACGGGGTGGAGACCGTCATCGTTCACCGGGACATGGGGCGCGAGTGATCCGGACGGCACGGCGCCTGCGCCGCACGAGCCGTCGCTCCGGAGTACCGCCGAAAGTGGTCGCCCTGGGCGGCGGCCACGGCCTGGCCGCGTCGCTGAGCGCCCTGCGCCGGATCACCGGCGACCTGACCGCCGTCGTCACCGTCGCCGACGACGGCGGCTCCAGCGGCCGGCTGCGCGAGGAGATGGGCGTCCTGCCCCCCGGCGACCTGCGCAAGGCGCTCGCCGCCCTGTGCGGGGACGACGAGTGGGGGCGGACGTGGGCGCAGGTGATCCAGCACCGCTTCGTCAGCAAGGGCGATCTGCACGGACACGCCGTAGGCAATCTGCTGATTGTCGCCCTCTGGGAGCAGCTCAACGACGAGGTCGCGGCCCTCGAGTGGGTCGGCCGGCTGCTGGGTGCGCACGGCCGGGTGCTGCCCATGTCCGCGGTGCCGCTGGACCTCCATGCGAGCGTCCGCGGGCACGACCCCGCCGCACCCGGCGAGACCACCACCGTACGGGGGCAGGCGACGGTCGCCCTCACCCCCGGTGACGTGCAGGAAGTGTGGTTGGAGCCCACCGATCCGCCGGCCGTTCCCGAGGCCGTCCAGGCGGTCCTGGACGCCGACTGGGTGGTCCTCGGACCGGGGTCCTGGTTCTCCTCGGTGATCCCTCATCTGCTGGTCCCGGAACTGGCCGACGCGCTGATGAACACCCGCGCCCGCAAGGTCCTCACACTGAACCTCGCACCCCAGCCGGGGGAGACCGACGGCTTTTCTCCGCAGCGTCACTTGGAGGTTTTGGCCCGACACGCCCCTAAACTCACCATCGACGTGGTGTTGGCCGACGAGGCCGCCGTGCCCGACCGCGAGAGCCTGTCCAAGGCCGCCGAACGGTTGTGCGGCACGGTCGAACTGGCGCGGATCGCGGCCCCTGACGGGCCGCGGCACGATCCGGAGCTGCTGGCCACCGCGTATGACCGGATTTTTCGTATGCGTGGAAGGATCGGCCCATGGCGATGACGGCAGCGGTGAAGGATGAGATCTCCCGGCTCCCCGTCACCCGGACCTGCTGCCGGAAGGCGGAGGTCTCGTCGATCCTGCGGTTCGCGGGCGGTCTGCACCTGGTGAGCGGCCGCATCGTGATCGAGGCGGAGCTCGACACCGGGATCGCGGCCCGGCGGCTGCGCAAGGACATCCTGGAGATCTTCGGCCACTCCTCCGACCTGGTGGTGATGGCCCCCGGCGGGCTGCGCCGCGGCAGCCGGTACGTGGTCCGGGTGGTCGCCGGCGGTGACCAGCTGGCGCGGCAGACCGGCCTGGTGGACGGCCGCGGCCGCCCCATCCGGGGCCTGCCCCCGCAGGTCGTCTCCGGTGCCACCTGCGACGCCGAGGCGGCCTGGCGCGGCGCCTTCCTGGCGCACGGCTCGCTCACCGAGCCCGGCCGCTCCTCGTCGCTGGAGGTCACCTGCCCCGGCCCCGAGGCGGCGCTGGCCCTGGTCGGCGCGGCCCGCCGGCTGCAGATCCCGGCCAAGGCCCGCGAGGTGCGCAACGTCGACCGGGTCGTCGTCCGGGACGGCGACGCGATCGGCGCGCTGCTGACCCGGCTCGGCGCCCACGACTCCGTCCTGGCCTGGGAGGAGCGCCGGATGCGGCGCGAGGTCCGGGCGACCGCGAACCGGCTGGCCAACTTCGACGACGCGAACCTGCGCCGCTCCGCGCGGGCGGCCGTCGCCGCCGGCGCCCGCGTGCAGCGCGCCCTGGAGATCCTCGGCGACGAGGTGCCGGAGCACCTCGCGGCGGCCGGCCGGCTGCGGATCGAGCACAAGCAGGCGTCGCTGGAGGAGCTGGGCTCGCTCGCCGAGCCGCCGCTGACCAAGGACGCGGTCGCCGGCCGCATCCGGCGGCTGCTGGCCATGGCCGACAAGCGCGCCTCCGACATGGGGATGCCCGGCACCGAGGCGAACCTCACCGAGGAAATGGTCGGCTGACCCCGTCCCCGGCCGGGTCCGCCGCACCGGCCGTCTCAGCATCCGGAGCGGTCACCGCGGGCCTCCGTGGTGACACTCCGTGACAGACGTCCTGAACTGCGAAAACGGCCCCTGAGCGGGCGCTCAGAGGCCGTTCTGGGCCCGTTCAGGGGCCGTCGATGTCACTTGGAACACCTGGGCGAGGTAGGGTCGTGGGTGGTCGGGGACATCCCATATTTCGCAGCCGGAGTGTAATCCGGCACATCAGCGAGGAGATCGGTTCGTGACGATCCGGGTAGGCATCAACGGCTTCGGTCGTATTGGTCGCAACTTCTTCCGTGCCGTTCTCGAGCAGGGCGCGGACATCGAGATCGTCGGTGTCAACGACCTGACCGACAACGCGACCCTGGTGCACCTTCTTAAGTACGACAGCATCCTGGGCCGTCTCAAGGCCGAGGTCACGCACACCGACAACACCATCACCGTCGGCGGCAAGACCTTCAAGACGATGGCCGAGCGGGACCCGGCGAACCTGCCGTGGGGCGAGCTCGGCGCGGACATCGTCATCGAGTCCACGGGCTTCTTCACCAAGCGCGACGACGCCGCCAAGCACCTCGCGGCCGGCGCGAAGAAGGTCCTCATCTCGGCTCCGGCCAAGGACGAGGACATCACCGTGGTCATGGGCGTCAACCACGAGAAGTACGACGCGGCGAAGCACAACATCATCTCCAACGCCTCGTGCACCACCAACTGTGTGGCGCCGATGGCCAAGGTTCTCCTGGAGAACTTCGGCATCGTCAAGGGCCTGATGACGACGATCCACGCGTACACGAACGACCAGAAGATCCTGGACTTCCCGCACAGCGACCTGCGCCGTGCGCGGGCCGCCGCGATCAACATCATCCCGACCTCCACGGGCGCCGCCAAGGCGACCGCGCTGGTCATCCCCGAGCTCAAGGGCAAGCTGGACGGCACCTCGCTGCGCGTCCCGGTCCCGACCGGCTCGATCACCGACCTCGTGGTGACCGTCGAGCGCGACGTCACCAAGGAAGAGGTCAACGCGGCCTTCCAGAAGGCGGCCGAGGGCCAGCTCAAGGGCATCCTCGAGTACACCGAGGACCTCATCGTCTCGACGGACATCGTCAACGAGCCGGCCTCGTGCACGTTCGACTCGCAGATGACCATGGTCCAGGGCGACCAGGTCAAGATCTTCGGCTGGTACGACAACGAGTGGGGCTACTCCAACCGCCTGGTGGACCTGACCACCTTCGTCGGCGGCCAGCTCTGAGTCACGGTTCAGCCACGCAGATGTGAGTGACAGGGTCCGGGCGACGCGACGACGCGTCGGCCGGGCCCTGTTCCTTGTCGACCACGAGGAGCCCACCGGATATGAAGACGATCGACGACCTCCTGACCGAGGGACAGGTCGCTGGCAAGCGGGTGTTCGTCCGCGCCGACCTGAACGTGCCGCTCTCGGGCAGCACCATCACCGACGACGGCCGCATCCGTGCCGCCGTCCCGACCATCACCCAGCTCGTCGCCGCCGGCGCGAAGGTGATCGTCGCCTCCCACCTGGGCCGCCCCAAGGGCGAGCCCGACCCGCAGTTCTCGCTGGCACCGGTCGCCGCCCGCCTCGGCGAGCTGCTCGGCACCGAGGTCGCGTTCGCGGCCGACACCGTCGGGGACAGCGCGCAGGCGGCCGTCGCCGCGCTGGCCGACGGCGGCGTGGTGCTGCTGGAGAACCTGCGGTTCAACGCGGGCGAGACCGCGAAGGACGACGCCGAGCGCGGCGCCTTCGCCGACCGCCTGGCGTCGCTCGCGGACGTCTACGTCGGTGACGGCTTCGGCGCCGTGCACCGCAAGCACGCCTCGGTGTTCGACCTCCCGGCGCGGCTGCCGCACGCCGCGGGCGGTCTGATCGCCACCGAGGTCGACGTGCTGAAGAAGCTCACCACCGAGGTGAAGCGGCCGTACGCGGTCGTGCTCGGCGGGGCCAAGGTCTCCGACAAGCTCGGCGTCATCGACCACCTGCTGGAGAAGGCCGACCGCATCCTGATCGGCGGCGGCATGGTCTTCACCTTCCTCAAGGCCCAGGGCCACGAGGTCGGCAAGAGCATGCTCCAGGAGGACCAGATCCCGGTCGTCCAGGAGTACCTCAAGCGCGCCGAGGCCAAGGGCGTGGAGTTCGTGCTGCCGGTCGACGTCGTCGCCGCGGGCGCCTTCCCCGACCTCAAGGCGCAGGCGCCGACCAACCCGGTGACCGTGGGCGTCGACGCGATCCCCGCCGACGTGATGGGCCTGGACATCGGCCCGAGGTCCGGCGAGCTCTTCGCCTCGAAGCTCGCCGACGCGGCCACCGTGTTCTGGAACGGCCCGATGGGTGTCTTCGAGCACCCGGACTACGCCGAGGGCACCCGCGCGGTCGCCCAGGCGCTGATCGACAGCCCGGCCTTCACGGTCGTCGGCGGCGGTGACTCGGCCGCGGCCGTGCGCATCCTCGGCTTCGACGAGAACGCTTTCGGCCACATCTCGACCGGTGGCGGTGCGAGCCTCGAATACCTCGAGGGCAAGACGCTCCCCGGCCTTGCCGCACTGGAGGACTGACCCAGCATGAGCACCCGTACCCCGCTGATGGCGGGCAACTGGAAGATGAACCTCAACCACCTCGAGGCCATCGCGCACGTCCAGAAGCTCGCCTTCGCTCTCACCGACAAGGACTACGACGCCGTCGAGGTCGCCGTCCTGCCCCCCTACGTCGACCTGCGCTCGGTGCAGACCCTGGTCGACGGCGACAAGCTGAAGATCAAGTACGGCGCCCAGGACCTGTCCTCGCACGACTCCGGCGCGTACACCGGTGAGATCTCCGGATCGATGCTGGCCAAGCTGAAGTGCACGTTCGTGGCCATCGGCCACAGCGAGCGCCGCCAGTACCACGGTGAGGACGAGGAGGTCGTCAACGCCAAGGTCAAGGCCGCGTACCGGCACGGGCTGACCCCGATCCTGTGTGTCGGCGAAGGCCTGGACGTCCGCAAGGCCGGCCAGCAGGTCCCGCACACCCTCGCCCAGCTCGACGGCGCGCTCAAGGACATCCCGGCCGAGCAGGCCGAGACGATCGTCGTCGCCTACGAGCCGGTGTGGGCCATCGGCACCGGCGAGGTCGCCACCCCCGAGGACGCCCAGGAGGTCTGCGGTGCCATCCGCGGCCGCCTCGCCGAGCTCTACAGCCAGGAGCTGGCCGAAAAGGTCCGTATCCAGTACGGCGGTTCGGTCAAGTCCGGGAACGTCGCCGCGATCATGGCGCAGCCGGACGTGGACGGCGCCCTGATCGGCGGCGCGGCCCTCGACGCGGAGGAGTTCGTCAAGATCGTCCGCTTCCGGGACCAGTAGGACCAGTAGGCGGTGGGCCGACCCGGCCCGCACGAAGTACCCTGTCGGGGCCGGACCGGCGCATTGGCGCCCGGTTCGGCCCCGTGCCGTCCCGTATGTAGTCGAGAGAGTTGGTCCAGCCGTGGTTCTCGGGTTCTCCATCGCCCTCATCATCTTCAGCCTCCTGCTTCTGCTGCTGGTGCTGATGCACAAGGGGAAGGGCGGCGGCCTCTCGGACATGTTCGGTGGCGGCATGCAGTCCTCCGTCGGCGGCTCCTCGGTGGCCGAACGCAACCTGGACCGGATCACCGTGGTGATCGGTCTGCTGTGGTTTACGTGCATTGTCGTACTTGGTCTGGTGCTGAAGTTCCAGAAGTAGGGCCTCCGGCGTACTCCCGTGAGTGCAGGGAGAACTGACGCCTCGTCGCAAACGCGGCTTATCATGGGAGGGCGTCCTACGGGGCCGGGTACACCACCTGCCACTGGACGGCACGTAAGGTCTCCGTAAACTGGGCGACCTCGCAGCACCATCACGCAGGGAGTTACGACCGTGGCAAGTGGCAACGCGATCCGTGGCAGTCGGGTCGGAGCGGGGCCGATGGGAGAGGCCGAGCGCGGCGAGTCCGCGCCACGCCTCCGCATCTCCTTCTGGTGCTCGAACGGGCACGAGACCCAGCCGAGTTTCGCCAGCGACGCGCAGATCCCGGAGACCTGGGACTGCCCGCGCTGTGGTTTCCCGGCCGGGCAGGACGAGGAGAACCCGCCGGCGCCGCCGCGGACCGAGCCGTACAAGACGCACCTGGCCTACGTGCGGGAGCGGCGCAGCGCGGCCGACGGCGAGGCGATCCTCGCCGAGGCCCTCGCGAAGCTGCGCGGCGAGATCTGAGAGCACTTCCCGCGTACGGCACGCGGATACGTACCCCGGTTCGCCGGGCGGGCCCGGTCGGGAGCCGCCCGGCGGACCGGGGTGTTTGCTTTTTCCCGCCGGTCAGCGGCGGCGGGCGCGGGCGGTGTGGCGGTCGGCGATGTGGGCGGTCAGCGCGACCGCCGCGGTGGCCCGCTCGTAGGTGAGCTGGGCGATCCGGGCCGACAGGCAGTCGATGATCAGCAGGACCGAGTGCCGGGTGCCGTAGCCGCCGCGCCGGAAGCTGGTCTCCGCCGACGCCGAGGTGAGCCGGATGTCGGCGGCCTGGGCGATCGGCGAGCGCGGGTCGCTGGTGACGGCGACCGTGGTGGCGCCGCGCTCCGCGGCCAGCCGCAGCGGGTCCAGGGCCTCGCGCGTGGTGCCCGAGTGCGAGATCGCCACCGCCACGTCGGACGGGGTCAGCAGCGCCGCGGAGGTCTCGGCGGCGTGCACCTCGGTCCAGCCGCGCGCGGCGCAGCCGATGCCGAACAGCCGGGCCTCGGCCTCCCGGGCGGCGATCCCGGAGCCGCCGACGCCGTACACATCGATCCGGCGGGCTCTGGCGAGCGCCTGGGCGGCCCGTTCCAGGCTCTCCCGGTCGAGTTGGTCGAGAGTGAGCCGCAGGGCGCGCAGATCGGCCTGGGCGACCACGGCGACGACGTGGTCGAGGTCGTCGTCCGGGCCGATGTCGGGGCCCAGCACCGGGCTGAGCGGCCCGCCGCCGTCCTCGCCCTGGCTGCGGCCCTGCTCCTGCGCCAGCTCGATCAGCAGGTGCTGGTAGGAGTCCAGGCCCAGCGCGTGGCAGAAGCGGGTGACGGTGGCCTGCGAGGTCCCCGTGCGGCGGCCCAGCTCGGCCGCCGAGCCGCGGGTGGCCGCCGTCGGATCCGCCAGCACGAGCTCGCCCACCTTGCGCAAGGAGTCGGACATCCGGGGGAGTTCGGAGCGGATGAGGGCGATGACCATGACGACTCGTCTCGGCTGGGGTCTTGTCGATGAGTGAATCTATCAATCACCATGCGGTGTGATGAATGAAATTCACAACCGAAGCGCTCCCGGCGGCCACGACCGGAAGCCGGTTCCCGCAGGCCGTCCGCTGGTGGTCGGCATCGACGCGGGCGGCACCCGGATCCGCGCCTACCTGGCGGAGGGCGACGCCGGGCCCGGGGCCGGCGGGGTGATCGGCGAGGGCGCCGGCGGCCCCGGCAACGCGATGAGCGTGCCGCGGGCCGAGCTGACCCGGAACCTGGCCGCCGCGCTCGCCGCCGCGGTCCCGGCACAGCTGCGCGGGTCCGTGGCCGCCGTGCTGGGCGGCTTCGCGGGCGCGGCCCTCGGCACCGGCCCCGACACCGGCCACGACCTCGCGCGGTCGTGCCTTCGGGCGGCGCTGGCCGCGACCGGGATCGACGCCGCCAGGGTGGCCGTCCGCGGCGACATCGAGATCGCCTTCGCCTCCGCGCCGGGCATGCCCGCCGACGGGCTGCTGCTCATCGCCGGGACGGGCGCGGCCTCGGCCCGGATCGCCGGGCGGCGGCAGGAGCTGACGGTGGACGGCGACGGGTGGCTGCTCGGGGACGAGGGCGGCGGCTTCTGGCTGGGCCGGGAGGCCGTCCGGGCGGCGCTGCGGGCGCTGACCGGGCGCGGGCCCTGGACCTCGCTGGTCGGCGCGGTGGCGGCGCACTACCTGCCGCCGGGCGCGGATCGTGACGCGGCGGGCGTCGCCGCACCGGTGGAGCAGGCGGACTTCCTGCGGCTGGGGCGGTTGCGGGACGTGCTCGTGCCGCAGGTGTACGCGCGGCCGCCGGTGCGGCTGGCGGCGCTGAGCCCGCTGGTCGTCGCCGCCGACCGGGCCGGCGACGCGGTCGCCGGGACCCTGCTCGACGCGGCGGCCGAGGAACTCGGCAGGACCGTCGCCGCGCTGAGTCCCGAGGCGGGCGAGCCGCTGGTGGTCACCGGCGGACTGCTGGCGCCGGCCGGGCCGTTGCTCGACCGGTTGTCGCAGCGTGCGCGCGGAATGGGGCTGCACGTCGTCCCGGTGCCGGACGGCGGTGCGGGCGCGGTGGCGCTGGCGAGGCTGTTGACCTGACCTATTGACGTGACCACGCTGCCCGGTTCATTGTTTCAGCAATCCAACACGCCGATGGTTATTTCAACCGAGGAGAGCCGTCCATGGCCGCATCACAGCTCAGCGCCGCCCACTTCGCCGAGCACGGCCGTGCCGCCGTCGAGCGGGCGATAGCGGCCAACACCGATTCCGTCGCCGCCGCGGCCCGCCTCGTCGCCGACAGCATCGCCGCCGACGGCGTCCTCCACGCCTTCGGCACCGGCCACTCGCAGGCCACCGCGCTGGAGATCGCGGGCCGGGCCGGCGGCTTCGTGCCGACCAACCGGATCGGCCTGTCCGACCTGGTGCTGCGCGGCGGCGAGGACCGCTCGGTGCTCGACGACCCGCTGCTGGAGCGCTCCCCGGGGCTGGCCAAGCGGCTGTACGAACTGGCCACCCCGCGGCCGCAGGACCTCTTCGTGATCATTTCCAACTCCGGGGTCAACAACTCCATCGTCGACATGGCCCTGCAGGTGACGGGGGCGGGGCACCGGCTGATCGCGCTCACCTCCCTGGAGCACACCCACGCGGTGCCCGCGCTGCACAGCAGCGGGAAGCGGCTCGCCGACCTCGCCGACGCCGTGCTCGACAACTGCGCCCCGGCCGGCGACGCGCTGCTGCCGATGCCCGACGGCGGCGCGCTGTGCGGGGTCTCCACGATCACCTCCGCGCTGCTCGTGCAGATGGTCGTCGCCGAGGCGGTCGGCCTGCTGACCGCCGAGGGGCACGAGCCGCCGGTCTACATCTCGGCCAACCTGCCCGGCGGGTTCGAGCGCAACGCCGTCCTGGAGGCCCGCTACGAGGGCAGGCTGCACCGCGGCGGCTTCTGAGCCCCGGCGGCCCCCAGCCCCCACGACTCGTGGCCCCCGCGACTCCCCGCGATCCCGGTCGTCCACCGGCTCCCCGGGCGTTGTCAGTGCCGGCGGCTACGGTTCCGGAACTGATCGAAGTTCCGGCCCGAGGGGGAGTGTTGACCGCGAACGACAGCGAGCTGCGACCGGCCGTGGAGCGCGCCGTGCCGTCCTGGCGCGGCGGCTTCGGCCGGCTGTGGAGCGCCGCGGTGGCCTCGCGGCTGGGGGACGGGCTGCGCACGGCGGCGCTGCCGCTGCTCGCGGTCGGGCTCACCGACTCCCCGCTGCTCGTCTCGCTGGTCACGGCGGCCGGCTTCCTGCCCTGGATCCTGTTCGGCCTGCTGGGCGGCGCGATCGCGGACCGGGTGGACCAGCGCCGCGCCATGTGGTCGGTGGACGCGGTGCGCTGCGCGCTGATGGCCGGCTTCGCGCTCGCCGTGTGGCTGGACGAGGTGAGCGTCGCCCTGCTGCTGGTCCTGGCGTTCGTCCTGACGACGCTGCAGACCCTCTTCGACAACGCGGCGACCGCGCTGCTGCCCTCGGTCGTGCCCACCGCCGCCCTCGGCCGCGCCAACGCACGGCTGATGACGGGGCAGACCATCGCGGGCACCTTCCTGGGCGCGCCCCTGGTGCCGCTGCTGTTCGGCCTCTCCGCGGGGCTGCCGTTCGCGGTCGACGCGGCGACCTATCTGCTCGCCGCGGCGCTGGTCGCCTCCATACCCACCGCCCCGCGCGAGCGCGCCCCGCGCCCGCCGGGGCGGACGCTGCGCCAGGACATCGCCGAGGGCATCAGGGTGCTGTGGCGCGACCGCGTCCTGCGCTCGCTCTGCACGGCCAACACCGTCGTCAACATCGGGGTGAGCGCGCTCATCGCGACCCTCGTCCTGCACGTCACCGGGTGGCTGCACGCGGGGCACGCCGGGTACGCGGCCGTGCTCACCGCCTACGGCGTGGGCAGTGTGGCCGGCGGCCTGGTCGCCGGCCGGCTCTCCGAACGGCTGGGCAGGACCCGGGCGCTGCTGGCCGGGCTGGTGCTGCAGAGCTGCGCCCTGGTGGTGCTCGGCACGGTGCGGTCGCTGCCGGTCGCCGTCGCCGCCCTGGCGGTCTTCGGCGCCGTGGGGATGCTCTGGAACGTCAACGAGGTCACCCTCCTGCAGGAGCGGACACCCGCCGCCCTGCTGGGCCGGGTCAGCGCCGCCAACCGCACCCTGTCCACCGCGGGGGCGCCGCTCGGCGCCCTGCTCGGCGGCTTCACGGCGACGGCCTGGGGGCTGAACACCCCGGCGCTGGCCGCCGCCGCGCTCTTCGCCTGCGGGGTGATCGTGCTCGTACCCGCCGTCATCAATTAGTTTGGACCCATGTCCGACACCCATACGCATGGCCGTCCCCGTCTCGACCAGCTGCCCGAATGGCACGCCCTGGGCAAACACCGCGAAGAGCTGGGGGAGGTGCGGCTGCGCGACCTGTTCGACCAGGACCCGCAGCGTGCCGACCGGTACTCCCTGCAGGTCGGTGACCTGCACCTGGACTACTCCAAGCACCTGGTGACCGACGAGACCCTGCGGCTGCTGCGCGAGTTGGCGGCGGCGAGCGGCGTGGCCGAACTGCGCGACGCGATGTTCCGCGGCGAGCGGATCAACGTCACCGAGGACCGCGCGGTGCTGCACACCGCGCTGCGCGCGCCGCGCTCCGCCGTCATCGAGCTCGACGGCCACGACGTCGTGCCCGCCGTGCACGCCGTCCTCAGCAAGATGTCCGTCTTCACCGACCGCATCCGCTCCGGCGAGTGGACCGGCCACACCGGCAAGCGCATCAGGAACATCGTCAACGTCGGCATCGGCGGCTCCGACCTGGGCCCGGCGATGGCGTACGAGGTGCTGCGCCCGTACACCGACCGGGGGCTGACGCTCCGTTTCGTGTCCAACGTGGACGGCGCTGACCTGCACGAGGCCGTGCGCGACCTGGACCCGGCCGAGACGCTCTTCATCATCGCGTCGAAGACGTTCACCACCATCGAGACCATCACCAACGCCACCTCCGCCCGCGACTGGCTGCTGGCCGGCCTGAACGCCGACTCCTCGGCCGTCGCCAAGCACTTCGTGGCACTGTCCACGAACGCGGAGAAGGTCACCGAGTTCGGCATCGACCCGGCGAACATGTTCGAGTTCTGGGACTGGGTCGGCGGCCGGTACTCCTTCGACTCCGCGATCGGCCTGTCGCTGATGCTCGCCATCGGCCCGGACCACTTCCGCGAGATGCTGGCCGGCTTCCACCTCGTGGACGAGCACTTCCGCACCGCGCCGCCGGAGGAGAACGTCCCGCTGCTGCTCGGCCTGCTGGGCGTCTGGTACGGCGGCTTCCACGACGCGCAGTCGCACGCGGTCCTCCCGTACAGCCACTACCTGTCGCGGTTCACCGCGTACCTGCAGCAGCTGGACATGGAGTCCAACGGCAAGTCCGTGGACCGGCAGGGCAACCCGGTGACCTGGCAGACCGGCCCGGTGGTCTGGGGCACCCCGGGCACCAACGGCCAGCACGCCTACTACCAGCTGCTGCACCAGGGCACCAAGGTCATCCCCGCGGACTTCATCGGCTTCGCGAACCCCATCGGCGAACTCGGCCCGCTGGCGGACCAGCACGACCTGCTGATGGCCAACTTCTTCGCGCAGACCCAGGCGCTGGCCTTCGGCAAGACGCCGGAAGAGGTCGCGGCCGAGGGCGTGCCCGCCGAACTCGTGCCGCACAAGACGTTCCGCGGCAACCACCCCACCACCACCGTCCTGGCCACCGAGCTGAGCCCGTCGGTGCTCGGCCAGCTGATCGCGCTCTACGAGCACAAGGTGTTCGTCCAGGGCGCGGTGTGGAACATCGACTCCTTCGACCAGTGGGGCGTCGAGCTGGGCAAGGTGCTCGCGAAGCGGATCGAGCCCGCGCTCAGCGAGGGGGCGACCATCCCCGGTCTTGACGGGTCCACCGAAGCGCTGGTCCGCCGCTACCGGGAGCTGCGCGGCCGCTGAGGGCCCGTACGCGGACACACGACGGCCGCCGGCCGCGGGGGGAGGCCGGCCCGCCCGCGCGCGCCGGGGCACGGGGGGCCGGCCACGGGAAGGCCGCCGGGGGGGGGCGGGGGGTTAATAT
>NZ_JBEYJD010000030.1:0-124592 GCF_040636125.1 Streptomyces sp. NPDC006733
GTCTGGTGCGTGCGATCGCAAGGCGGAGGAGGGAGTCCATGCGGAGCATCGGCGACCGACGACAACGCCGCGAGCGTGCGTGCCAGACCCCGCCGGCCAGACGAGGATGTGAAGACACGACCTAGAACGCGCGCCGCGTTCCGGCGGAGGGCCGGGTCCAGGATCATGGACCCGGCCCTCCGCCATGTGCGGGACCGCCGCGAGCCGGGTCCCGGACGCACCGTCCTTGACCGGGTGGATAGGCTCCATCTGCCGAGCACGCAGCCGTACGGCCGGGGCCGACGGACGCGGCGCACGGCGGGGAACGGCCACCACGGGGTGTGGTCCGGGGATCCGGGCCAGGAGGGGGACAGCGCATGAGCGAGCAGTCGACCGGGTACGCGGGGACGGCGGTCGCGGACGGGCCGCCGACCGGGGAGATGGTGGTCGTCGAGGACCTGCGCCGCACCTACGGCAGCGGGGAGACCGCCGTGCACGCGCTGCGCGGGGTCTCCTTCCGGGTGCCGCGCGGCGAGCTGGTCGCCCTCAAGGGCCGCTCCGGCTCCGGGAAGACCACGATCCTCAACCTGGTGGGCGGTCTGGACACGCCCGACGGCGGCCGGATCACCCTGGACGGCACCGACCTGGCCGGTCTCGGGGACAGCGGTCTGCTGGCGCTGCGCCGCGACCGCATCGGCTTCGTCTTCCAGTCCTTCGGACTGATCCCGATCCTCACCGCCGCCGAGAACGTCGGCGTCCCGATGCGGCTGCGCAAGGTGCCGCCGCGCGAGCGCGAGGAGCGCGTGGCGCTGCTGCTGTCGCTCGTGGGCCTGTCCGACCACGCCGCGCAGCGCCCCGGCGAGCTGTCCGGCGGCCAGCAGCAGCGGGTCGCCATCGCCCGCGCCCTGGCCAACCGGCCCGTCCTGATCATCGCGGACGAGCCGACCGGCCAGCTCGACGCCGACACCGGCGTCGCCGTCATGGAGCTGCTGCGCGCCGTGGTCCGCAGCGAGGGCGTCACCGCCCTCGTCGCCACCCACGACGCCCAGCTGCTGGCCCTGGCCGACCGGGTGCTCGAACTCCGCGACGGTCGGATCGTCGAGGAGGAGTAGCACCGGAGCCGGCGCCAGGGGTTCAGGCGCCGACGACCACCTTGTGGTCGGCGGTGAAGGGCCGGCCCGCGACCAGCTCGGACGGGGTGCCGTCCGGGCCGACCGGGACATCGCCGATCAGGGTGACGCGGTGCAGGCGGCGCTCGACGTCGAGGTGCTCGATGTCGCGCGGCGCGAGGTGCGCGGTGGCGCGGTTGTCCCAGAAGGCCACGCTGCCCGGCTCCCAGCGGAACCGCACGGTGTACTCGGGCCGGGTGATCTCCTCGTAGAGCAGGTCGAGCACGGCCCGGCTCTCGCGCGGGGTGACGTCCACGAGGTGGCTGGTGAAGCCGGGGTTGACGAACAGCGCGCGCTCGCCGGTCTCCGGGTGCACCCGCACCACCGGGTGCACGGCGACGAGCAGGTTGTCGTTGATCCGGCGGGCGTACTCGCTGTTGCCCTCCGTCCGCTCCGCACCCCCGTAGCGGTGCTCGGCGCGCAGCGTGTCGACGAAGGCGCGGACGGGCGCGGACAGGCCCTCGTACGCGGCGACCAGGTTGGTCCAGGTGGTGTCCCCGCCGAACTCCGGGACGGACTCGGCGCGCAGGATCGAGCCGGCCGGCGGGTTGACGGCCGCGGTGACGTCGGTGTGCCAGCCCGCGAAGTAGCTGTACTGGCGCTTGCGCACGGCCTCGCGGAAGCCCGCGCCGTACCGCTCCTCGTAGCGGCGCGGGTCGATGGTGAAGATCTCCGGGTGGTCCTCCGGCGGGGCGTCGTCGTGCGGGTGGGCGTAGGTCAGCTCGCCGAACTGCCGGCCGAAGGCGATCTGCGAGCCGTGGTCGAGCTCCTGGCCGCGGAAGAAGACCACCTTCCAGCGGTGCAGCGCCTCCTTGATCAGCAGCAGGTCCTCCTCCGCGAGCGGCAGCGAGAGGTCCACGCCGGAGATGTCGGCGCCGGTGTGGCCGGAGGCGGGACGGACGGTGACAGCCATGGTGATCAGCCCTTCGTCAGCTGGGGGTCGGGGTTCGCAGGAAGGGGCGCCCGGGTGGGCGGGCGCATCAGCGCTCCCCGTCGCCCGGGCGGGCGAGAACGGTGTTGTACGCGGTGTCGTCACCGGTGAGCGCGCGGCTGTGCGAGCCGTCCACGGCGACCGGCGCGTCACCCGCGAGGGTGATCCGCTGGACCCGGCGCGGCAGGGTCCCGTAGTCGGCCACCGCGTAGTGCTGGGTGGCGCGGTTGTCCCAGAACGCCACGTCCCCGGGCGCCCACCGCCACCGCACGGTGTTCTCCAACTCCGTGACGCGGCCCTGCAGCAGCCGCAGCAGGTCGCGGGAGTCGTCGCCGTTCCAGCCCACGAAGCGGCGGACGAAGCCGCCCAGCACCAGGACGCGTTCGCCGGTCTCGGGGTGCACCCGCACCACGGGGTGCTCGGTCTCGTACGGGGTGGAGGTGAAGACCTCGCGCTGCCTGCGGGCCTCGTCGGTGTCGTCGGCCGGCTTGTAGGCCGCGTAGTCGTAGCTGTTGGAGTGCACCGCCCACAGCCGGTCCGCGAGCTCGCGCAGCTCGGCGGGGAGGTCGGTGTAGGCGGTCGTGGTGTTGGCCCACACGGTGTCACCGCCGTAGGGCGGGATGGTGACCGCCCGCAGGATCGAGCCGAGCGGCGGGTGCTGGACGAAGGTGACGTCGGTGTGCCAGTGGTTGGCGCGTCCCGCGGTGCGCCCGTAGTCGAGGTCCAGGACGGCGGGGGAGCCGTCCAGGGCGGGGATCGTCGGGTGGGCGGTGGTCGGCGTGCCGAAGCGGCGGGCGAAGCGCTCGTGCGCGGCCTGGTCGAGGTCCTGGCCGCGGAAGAACACGACCTTGTGCTCCAGCAGCGCGGCGCGGATCTCGGCGATCGTTCCGGCGGACAGGTCGGCGGCGAGGTCCACGCCGCTGATCTCGGCGCCGATGTTCCCGGCGACCTTGGCGACGTCGAGCACGGTCCGGGTGGGTGCGGTCATGGCGAAGCAGCTCCAACTCATGGGTGGGCACGGTGGGCGGGGCGGAACCGGCCGCCACGGGGGCGCGGAGCGCCGGGGATCTGCGAACCGGCCCCTCGTGGGGGCGGGAAGCGGGATCAGGCGCCGGGAAGGCGGCGCGGATCAGGCGCGGGGCGCGGTCGCCCGGTCAGCGCGTGCGGCCGGCGGGACCGGCGAGGGGGGCGCGACCGGCGGTGCCGGTGGAGCCGGTGGAGCCGGTGGGACGACAGCCGAGACCGGCGAAGTGGTGGGCACGGAAGGCGTTGACCGTCTCACGTCCGGCGGCCTCTCGCGCCGCTGCCCTACCTGTCGCGTCCATGGGTCGATTCTCCCCGGACCCCGGCCCGCCCGGCAATGATTTGCGACGCGGTGGAAGAAACCCCGGCGGCGCCGGGGCCCCGGCGCCGCACCGGCTACGCCGACCGCGCGGTGCGCAGTTCCATCGGCCGCCGGTAGACCGCGTCCAGCACCACGGCCCCGGCTGCGACCGCGAGCACCTGCTCCCCGAAGGTGGTGGGGACCACCGCCTTCTCCGGGTCCGCGCACAGGTGGGAGTGCGCGGCCACCTCCTCGTAGAGGTCGGGCAGCAGCTCGGGGAAGTGCACCGCCGCGGCCTCCGCGACCACCATCACCTCGGGGTTGATCACGTCGAGCAGCAGGGCCGCGGCCCTGCCCACCGTGCGCAGCCGCTCACGCAGCATCAGCACCGCGCCCGCGTGGCCGTCGCGGGCCCGCGCCAGCAGCAGCCGGAAGTCCGGGACGGGCACGATGCCGGCCGCGAAGGCCCGCTGGGCCAGCCGCAGTTCCGACACCGCCTCCTGGAGGCAGCCGGTCCGGCCGCACGCGCACCGCTGCCCCGCCGCGCCCAGCGGCAGGTGCGCCACGTCGCCCGCGCCCGACCGGCGGCCGCGCAGCACGCTGCCGCCCGTCGCGATCGCCGCGTCGACCACGTTGCCGACGAAGAGCTGCACCAGTTCCTCGCGCCCCACGCCCGCGCCGAACATCAGCTCCGCCTGCGCCAGCGCCCGCGCGTGCCCGTCGACGTGGACCGGCAGCCGGGTCGCCGCGGTCAGCACGCTGCGCACCGGGACGTCCCGCCAGCCCAGCGGGGCGTGCTCGACGACGGTGCCCTGCTCGCTGTCGACCCAGCCGCCGGTCACCACGCCCAGGCCGAGGACGGAGCGCCCGGCCGCGTGCCGGTGCAGGAAGCCCGGCAGGTGGCCGCGGATCCCGCCCAGCACGTCCGCGACCGACCCGTCGTGCGGCAGCCGCTCCTGGGCGGTGACCCGCCCGCGCAGGTCCACCACGGCGAAGGTGGTGTGCGGCAGGGCGATGTGCACCCCGCAGACGGCGTGGTGGGCCGGGTCGACGTCCACCGGCACCTGGGGCCGGCCGGCGCGCGGCGGGCCGTCCGGCGGCGGCAGCTCGCGCAGCAGCCCGAGCCCGATCAGCTCGGCGGTGTGCCGGGAGACGGCGGCCGGGCTCAGCCCGGTGGCCCGCGCCAGCGCGGTCCTGGCCACCGGTCCGCCCCGCAGCACGGCCCGCAGCACCGCCCCGGTGGCGCCGCCCTCGCCGCCGCGGCCGACGGCCGGCGCGGGCACGGACGGCAGGGCGACGAGCCACGGCGGGCGGGTGGTGGAGGGCATGCGCCGATGCTCGCCGCAGGGGCGCGGGAGGTCAACGAACGGGCGTTACGTCCGTATGGCAGTCCTGCGAACTCGGTCCGGGGCCCTCATCCGGGCCTGGGGGTGGGCTTCGGGGGTTAAGGCGCCGTCAAGGTACGCCCGCCCGGCGACCCCGGTCCCATATGTCCTCTTCGGTCGTTCTAAGGTCGAGTCAAGCGCCGCACGTCCGACCGGGCGGCGGGCGGATCCGAGCGGAACGATGGGGCCATGGCACGCGGCAGACTGCGCATCTACCTCGGGGCGGCCCCCGGCGTGGGCAAGACCTACGCCATGCTCTCCGAGGCGCACCGGCGCACCGAGCGCGGCACCGACGTGGTCGTCGCGTTCGTCGAGCACCACCGGCGCCCGCGCACCGAGGTGATGCTGCACGGCCTGGAGCGGATCCCGCGCCGCACCCTGGAGTACCGCGACGCGGAGTTCACCGAGATGGACGTGGACGCGGTGCTCGCGCGCCACCCGGCGGTCGCCCTCGTCGACGAACTGGCGCACACCAACGTGCCCGGCTCGCGCAACGCCAAGCGCTGGCAGGACGTCGAGGAACTGCTCAGCGCCGGGATCGACGTCGTGTCGACGGTCAACATCCAGCACCTGGAGTCGCTGGGCGACGTGGTGGAGTCGATCACCGGCGTCCGGCAGCGGGAGACGGTGCCCGACGAGGTGGTGCGCCGCGCCGACCAGATAGAGCTGGTCGACATGTCGCCACAGGCGCTGCGCCGCCGGATGGCGCACGGCAACATCTACGCCTCCGACAAGGTCGACGCGGCGCTCTCCAACTACTTCCGGCCCGGCAACCTCACCGCGCTGCGCGAACTGGCGCTGCTCTGGGTCGCCGACCGGGTCGACGAGTACCTCCAGGAGTACCGCGCCGACCACCGGATCTCCGCCGCCTGGCAGGCCCGCGAGCGCATCGTCGTCGGCCTGACCGGCGGCCCCGAGGGCAGCACCCTGATCCGCCGGGCGGTGCGGATGGCCGCCAAGGGCTCGGGCAGCGAGATCCTCGCCGTGCACGTCGTCCGCAGCGACGGGCTGGCCTCGGGCTCCGCCAAGGAGCTGACCGCCCAGCGGACCCTGGTGGAGGACCTCGGCGGCTCGTTCCACCACGTCGTAGGGGAGGACATCCCCGAGGCGATGCTCGACTTCGCCCGCGGGGTCAACGCCACCCAGATCGTGCTCGGCACCAGCCGCCGCAAGGCCTGGCAGTACGTGCTCGGCCCCGGCGTCGGCTCCACCGTCGCCCGCGAGGCCGGCGACATCGACGTCCACATCGTCACCCACGAGCACGCCGCCAAGGGCCGCGGCCTGCCCTCCGCGCGCGGCGCCGGGCTGGGCCGCTCCCGGGTGGTGGCCGGGTGGCTCACCGGGGTGCTCGGGCCCGTCCTGCTGGCCCTGCTGCTCACCGGGTGGCACCCCGGGATGAGCCAGGCCACCGAGATGCTGCTCTTCCTGACCCTCACCGTCGCGGCGGCCCTGGTGGGCGGGTTGTTCCCGGCGCTGGCCGCGGCGTTCGCCGGCTCCCTGCTGCTCAACTACTACTTCACGCCGCCCACCCACTCCTTCACCATCGCCGAGCCCGAGAACATCATCGCGATCGTGATCTTCGTGGTGGTGGGTCTGGCGGTGGCCTCCGTGGTGGACCTCGCGGCCCGCCGCACCCAGCAGGCCGCCCGGCTGCGCTCCGAGGCCGAGATCCTGTCGTACCTGGCCGGCAGCGTGCTGCGGGGCGAGAGCTCGCTCGACGCCCTGCTGGAACGGGTCCGCGAGACGTTCGGCATGGACTCGGTGGTGCTGCTGTCCCGGGACAGCGACCACGCCGCCTGGTCCCAGGAGGCCGGCGTCGGGGAGCGCCCCTGCACGCGCCCGGAGGACGCCGACGTCGAGGTGCCGGTCAGCGACCGGCTCTCGCTGGCGCTCACCGGCCGCGTGCTGCCCGCCTCCGACCGCCGGGTGCTCTCCGCCTTCGCCGCGCAGGCGGCCGTCGTGATGGACCGGCGGCGGCTGGAGGGGGAGGCCGAGCAGGCCCGCGAGCTGGCCGAGGGCAACCGCATCCGCACCGCGCTGCTCGCGGCCGTCTCCCACGACCTGCGGACGCCGCTGGCCGCCATCAAGGCGTCGGTGTCGTCGCTGCGCGCCGACGACGTCGCCTGGTCCGACGAGGACGAGGCCGAGCTGCTGGCCGGGATCGAGGACGGCGCCGACCGGCTCGACCACCTGGTCGGCAACCTGCTCGACATGTCCCGCCTGCAGACCGGGACCGTCACCCCGCTGATCCGGGAGATCGACCTCGACGAGGTGGTGCCGATGGCGCTGGGCGGCGTCCCCGAGGGCAGCGTCGTCCTGGACATCCCGGAGAGCCTGCCCATGGTGGCCGTCGACCCCGGACTGCTGGAGCGCAGCGTCGCGAACGTCGTCGAGAACGCCGTGAAGTACAGCGCGCCCGGCTCCCCGGTGGTGGTGGCCGCCAGCGCGCTGGGCGAGCGGGTGGAGCTGCGGGTCGTCGACCGCGGCCCCGGGGTGCCGGAGACCGCCAGGGACCGGATCTTCGAGCCCTTCCAGCGCTACGGCGACGCCCCGCGCGGCACCGGCGTGGGCCTGGGCCTCGCGGTCGCCCGCGGCTTCGCCGAGTCCATGGGGGGCACGCTGGTCGCCGAGGACACCCCCGGCGGCGGCCTGACGATGGTCCTCACCCTCCGGGCCGCCCTCGGCGGCCGCCCGGCCCGCCCCGACCTGCCGGCCGGGGCCACGTCGTGAACGAGAAGAGGAACTCCATGCACCGGGTGCTCGTGGTGGAAGACGAGCCGCAGATCGTGCGCGCGCTCGTGATCAATCTGCGGGCCCGCAAGTACGAGGTCGACGCCGCCCACGACGGCGCGACCGCGCTGGAGCTGGCCGCCGCCCGCCACCCGGACGTGGTCGTTCTGGACCTCGGCCTGCCGGACATGGACGGTGTCGACGTGATCCGGGGGCTGCGCGGCTGGACCCGGGTCCCGATCATCGTGCTGTCGGCCCGCCAGACGTCCGACGAGAAGGTCGAGGCGCTCGACGCCGGCGCGGACGACTACGTCACCAAGCCGTTCGGCATGGACGAGCTGCTCGCCCGGCTGCGGGCCGCCGTCCGCAGGGCGGCGCCCGGCGGGCCCGAGGACGGTGCCGCGACCGTGCAGACCGCGACCTTCACCGTCGACCTGGCGGCCAAGAAGGTCCACAAGGGCGGCGCGGACGTCCGGCTCACGCCGACCGAGTGGCACCTGCTGGAGGTCCTGGTGCGCAACACCGGGCGGCTGGTCGGCCAGAAGCAGCTCCTGCAGGAGGTGTGGGGGCCCTCGTACGGCACCGAGACCAACTACCTGCGGGTCTACATGGCGCAGCTGCGCCGCAAGCTGGAGGCGGACCCCGCGCACCCGCGGCACTTCATCACCGAGCCGGGCATGGGCTACCGGTTCGAGAACTGACCGGTCCGGGCCGGACCGGTATCCACGGGGACAGCCCTCGCCCAGGGGGCGGCAACCCGCGTCCACGGGGCGGAGATCGCCCGTTCGGCGTACCGGGCGGCTTGCCGGCCGGGCCCGGTACGCTGGGGACATGAGTGGTGCCACCCGTTCGGACCGACCCACCGGCCGTTTCCGGCGCATGATCGACCGGCTGTCGTCCTCCCAGGAGGAACTGCACTCCGAGGAGCTGCAGAAAGACGCCCTGTCGGTCGGCTGCACGCGCATATGCGACTGCGGAGACCGGCAGATCGTCACGGTGACCGGTAGTCTGCGCACGGTCACCCTGCGACCACGGGCCGGAGTGCCCGCGCTGGAGGCGGAGCTGTTCGACGGTTCCGCCGCCCTGGACGTGGTGTGGCTGGGACGCCGCAGCATCAACGGGATAGAGCCGGGCCGCAAGATCATCGCGTCGGGCCGGATCTCGATGAACCACGGCCGTCCCGTCCTGTTCAATCCCAAGTACGAACTGCGTCCGGTCGGACAGGAGTAGTCGGTGGCGTCGATCGACAAGCAGACAGAGGACCTCCGGGCCGAGGAGGAGGTGGACGGCGATTCCCGAGCGATCACCGAGGCCGCCCTCTTCGAGGCGTTCGGCGGCATCCGGGGCATGGTGGAGACCACCGTGCCCGGCCTGGTCTTCGTCCTGATCTACACGATCAACAGGGACATCCACATCGCGGCCATCGCCGCGCTCAGCCTCTCCGTGCTGCTCGGGCTCGCCCGGCTGGCCCGCAAGGACACCCTCAAGCACGCCTTCAGCGGCGTCTTCGGGGTGGCCTTCGGCGCGGTCTTCGCGATGATGTCCGGCGATGCCAAGAACTTCTACCTGCCGGGGATGCTGTACACCCTCGGCCTGGCGGTCGCGTACATCGCCACCGCCATCGCGGGCGTCCCGCTGCTGGGCCTGATCCTCGGCCCGGTCTTCAAGGAGAACCTGTCCTGGCGCAAGCGCAACCCGGGCCGGCTGCGCGCGTACACCAAGGCCAGCTGGGCGTGGGGGCTGATCCTGCTCGCCAAGTCGGCGATCCTGTTCCCGCTGTACTGGTGGGGCGACGCCACGCAGCTCGGCTGGGTCAAGGTCGCGCTCGGCATCCCGCCGATGCTGCTCTCGGTCTACCTGACCTGGATCTTCCTGTCGAAGGCTCCGCCGCCGATCAACGTGATCGCCGAGATGGAGGCCGAGGAAGAGGCCAAGAAGGCCGCCGCGGCGTCCTGACGGCCGCTGCCGTTCCCGTCCTTCCCGCTCACGACGACGGGCGCCCCCGACCATCCCGGTCGGGGGCGCCCGTCGTCGTGTCCGGCCCTGTCAGGCCTCCCGCTGCACGGAGAGCAGGTCCTCCAGCTGCTCCTCGCGGTGCGGTGCGGCGACGAACAGCAGCTCGTCACCGGCCTCCAGCGCGTCGTCCTTGGACGGCGTGAGCACCCGGTTGCCCCGGATGATCGTCACCAGCGAGGTGTCCTGCGGCCACTCCACGTCGCCGACGCGGGTGCCGACGAGCGCGGCCTCCGGCGGCAGCGTGAGCTCCACCAGGTTCGCGTCGCCCTGGCTGAAGCGCATCAGCCGCACGAGGTCGCCGACGCTCACGGCCTCCTCGACCAGCGCGGACATCAGCCGCGGGGTCGAGACGGCGACGTCGACGCCCCAGGACTCGTTGAAGAGCCACTCGTTCTTGGGGTTGTTCACGCGGGCGACGACCCGCGGGACCCCGTACTCGGTCTTGGCCAGCAGCGAGACGACGAGGTTGACCTTGTCGTCACCGGTGGCGGCGATGACCACGTTGCAGCGCTGCAGCGCCGCCTCGTCCAGCGAGGTGATCTCGCAGGCGTCGGCGAGCAGCCACTCGGCCAGCGGGACCCGCTCCACCGAGATGGAGGTGGGATTCTTGTCGACGAGCAGGACCTCGTGCCCGTTCTCCAGCAGCTCGCCCGCGATCGAGCGGCCGACCGCGCCGGCTCCGGCGATGGCGACTCTCATCAGTGCGCCTCCTCAGGGCCCTTGGCGCACGCGGCCTCGACCTCGGCGACTCCGTCGGTGCGCATCATCACGTGCACCAGATCGCCTTCCTGCAGCACCGTCTGGGACGACGGCAGCATGGCCTCGCCCAGCCGGGTGAGGAATGCCACACGGACCCCCGTCTCGTCCTGCAGCTTGCTGATCTTGTGACCCACCCAGGCCGGCGAGGTGTGCACCTCGGCGAGTTGCACACCGCCGCTCGGGTCGCGCCACAGCGGCTCCGCGCCCGAGGGCAGCAGCCGGCGCAGCATCTGGTCCGCGGTCCACCGCACGGTGGCCACGGTCGGGATGCCGAGGCGCTGGTAGACCTCGGCACGCCGGGGGTCGTAGATCCGGGCGGCCACGTTCTCGATGCCGAACATCTCCCGGGCCACCCGGGCCGCGATGATGTTGGAGTTGTCGCCGCTGCTGACCGCCGCGAAGGCGCCCGCCTCCTCGATTCCGGCTTCGCGAAGCGTGTCCTGGTCGAACCCGACACCGGTCACCCGGCGCCCGCCGAACCCGGATCCCAGGCGGCGGAACGCCGTCGGGTCCTGGTCCACCACCGCGACCGTATGACCTTGCTGTTCGAAGGATTGCGCAAGAGTGGAACCCACCCTTCCGCAGCCCATAATCACGACGTGCACGCCCGTCCTTCCGGCTGTCAACATGTGTGGCCGTACCTGGTAAGCGTCTCAGACCGCGCCCAAAGCTACACACGCTCGCACCCCAGTGGGAGGTTGCGGACGGCCGGAGCGGGACTTTGCCTTCTCTTAGGAGGGTGGCGGTCGCATCCGCGTAGTGCTCAGCGCTTACCATCCTCTCCGTGCCCAAACTGACTGACCTGCCGAAACGGATCTTGATCGGCCGCGCCCTGCGCAGCGACAAGTTGGGAGAGACCCTCCTCCCCAAGAGGCTCGCGCTTCCGGTGTTCGCCTCAGACCCCCTCTCGTCGGTCGCCTACGCGCCCGGCGAGGTGCTGCTGGTCCTGTCGATCGCGGGCGCTTCCGCCTACCACTTCAGCCCGTGGATCGCGGTCGCGGTCGTCGTGCTGATGTTCACGGTCGTGGCCTCGTACCGCCAGAACGTGCACGCCTATCCCTCCGGGGGAGGTGACTACGAGGTCGCCACCACCAACCTCGGGCCGAAGGCCGGTCTCACCGTCGCGAGCGCGCTGCTCGTCGACTACGTGCTGACCGTCGCCGTGTCCGTCGCCTCGGGCATCGAGAACCTCGGCTCGGCCGTGCCGTTCTTCGCCACCCACAAGGTGCTGGGCGCGGTCAGCATGATCTTCCTGCTGATGGTGATGAACCTGCGCGGCGTGCGCGAGTCCGGGTCGATCTTCGCGATCCCGACATACGCCTTCGTCGCCGGCGTCTTCTGCATGATCCTCTGGGGCTGCTTCAAGATCGCCACCGGCGCCTCCATGGAGGCGCCCACCGCGCACTACACGATCCACGCCGAGGTCAGCGGTATCGGCGGCTTCGCCCTGGTCTTCCTGCTGCTGCGGGCCTTCTCCTCCGGCTGTGCCGCGCTCACCGGCGTCGAGGCCATCAGCAACGGCGTCCCCGCCTTCCAGAAGCCCAAGTCCAAGAACGCCGCCACCACGCTCGCCGCCATGGGCGTGCTCGCCGTCACCATGTTCTGCGGCATCATCGCGCTGGCGATGTACACCAACGTCCGGATGGCCGAGAACCCGGCGACCGACCTGCTGGTCGACGGCAAGCCGGTGGGCGCCGGCTACACCCAGGACCCGGTCATCGCGCAGGTCGCGGAGGCCGTCTTCGGGCACAACTCGATCCCGTTCATCTTCCTGGCCGCCGTCACCGCGCTCGTGCTGTTCCTGGCCGCCAACACCGCGTACAACGGCTTCCCGGTCCTCGGCTCGATCCTCGCCCAGGACCGCTACCTGCCGCGCCAGCTGCACACCCGCGGCGACCGGCTCGCGTTCTCCAACGGCATCGTGGTGCTGGCCGGCTTCGCCGCCGTCCTGGTCTACATCTACGGCGCCGACTCGACCCGGCTGATCCAGCTCTACATCGTCGGCGTCTTCGTGTCGTTCACGCTCAGCCAGATCGGCATGGTCCGGCACTGGAACCGCCACCTGCGCAGCGAGACCGACACCGCCAAGCGCCGCCACATGTTCCGTTCCCGCGCGATCAACACCTTCGGCGCCTTCTTCACCGGCATGGTGCTGATCATCGTGCTGCTGACGAAGTTCACCCACGGCGCCTGGGTCGCCGTCCTCGGCATGGTGCTCTTCTACGCGATGATGACCGCGATCCGGCGCCACTACGACCGGGTCTCCGAGGAGATCGCGGCGGGCGAGGAGCGCACCGACGAGGAGGTGCGCCCGTCCCGGGTGCACTCGATCATCCTGGTCTCCAAGGTCCACAAGCCGACGCTGCGCGCGCTGGCCTACGCCAAGCTGATGCGCTCCGACACCCTCGAAGCGCTCAGCATCAACGTCGACCCGGCCGACACCAAGGCGCTGCAGGCCGACTGGACCCGGCGCGGCATCGACGTGCCGCTCAAGGTCCTGGACTCGCCCTACCGCGAGATCACCCGGCCGATCATCGAGTACGTCAAGGGCCTGCGGCGGGCCAGCCCGCGCGACGTGGTCAGCGTCTACATCCCCGAGTACGTCGTCGGCCGCTGGTACGAGCACCTGCTCCACAACCAGAGCGCCCTGCGGCTCAAGGGCCGGCTGCTCTTCACCCCCGGCGTCATGGTGACCTCGGTGCCGTGGCAGCTGGACTCCTCCGAGCGCGCCAAGGTCCGGGCGCGCAAGCGCGCCGACTGGAACGCGCCCGGCGCGATCCGCCGCGGCCCGGTCAGCGCCCCGAAGCGGGACAAGGAGCACACCGGCCAGAAGTAGGCCGTCAGGCGGGAGGTGCGGCGGGACGTAGACTGGTGAGCTGCCGTTCTACGGTCCCGCCCGCACCACCCCGCCGCACCACCACCCGCAGGAGCCTGTTCATCATGCAGAACCGTACGAAGGAACAGGCCGACGAGCTGGTCGGGGAGCGCTACGAGGTCGAGGTCGGCCCCGTCGCGCACGGCGGCCACTGCATCGCCCGTCACGAAGGACGGGTCCTGTTCGTGCGGCACGCCCTGCCCGGTGAGCGCGTCGTCGCCAAGGTCACCGAGGGCGGCCCGGACTCCAAGTTCCTGCGCGCCGACGCCGTGGAGATCCTCCAGGCGTCCCCAGACCGCGTCCCGGCGCCCTGCCCGTACTCCGGCCCCGGCGCCTGCGGCGGCTGCGACTGGCAGCACGTCGCCCCCGGCGCCCAGCGCCGGCTCAAGGTCGAGGTCATCACCGAGCAGCTCAGCCGCCTCGCGGGCCTCAGCCCCCAGGAGGCCGGCTGGGACGGCACCGTCGAGCCCGCGCCCGGCGACAAGGGCGCCGAGGGCAAGGTGCCCGCCTGGCGCACCCGTGTGCAGTTCGCCGTCGACGGCGAGGGCTACGCGGGGCTGCGCCGCCACCGCTCGCACGAGATCGAGCGGATCGACCAGTGCCTGATCGCGGCGCCCGGCGTCACCGAGCTGGGCATCGAGACCCGCGAGTGGCCGGACACCGCCTCCGTCGAGGCGATCGCCGCGACCGGCTCCAACGACCGCCAGGTCATCGTCACCCCGACCCCCGAGGGCCGGCTGCCGATCGTCGAGCTGGACCGCCCGGTCTCGGTCGCCCGCGTCGACGAGCAGGGCGGCGTGCACAAGGTGCACGGCCGCGGCTTCGTCCGCGAGCGCGCCGTGGGCCGCACCTGGCGGGTCGGCTCCGGCGGCTTCTGGCAGGTCCACCCGCAGGCGCCCGACCTGCTGGCCGCGGCGGTCCTGGACGGCCTCCAGCCGCGCGACGGCGACACGGCCCTCGACCTGTACTGCGGCGTCGGCCTCTTCGCCGGCGCGATCGCCGAGAAGGTCGGGGAGACCGGCGCGGTGCTCGGCATCGAGTCCGGCAAGCGCGCGGTCGAGGACGCCCGGCACAACCTGGCCGACCTGGACCGCGTCCGGATCGAGCACGGCAAGGTCGAGACGGTCCTGCCGCGCACCAAGATCACCGAGGCGGACCTGATCGTCCTCGACCCCCCGCGGGTCGGCGCCGGCAAGTCCACCGTCAAGCACCTCGCCTCCCTCGGCGCCCGCCGCATCGCCTACGTCGCCTGCGACCCGGCGGCCCTCGCGCGCGACCTCGCCTACTTCGCGGAGTTCGGCTACCAGCCGGTCTCGCTGCGCGCCTTCGACCTCTTCCCGGTCACCCACCACGTCGAGTGCGTGGCGATCCTCGAACCCGTGGCCAAGGCTCGCTGACCCTTCCCCGCGGCGGTGACGCCTCGGGCCGGTCGTGGCGGGGCGGTCGCGGCGTGTCGGTTGCGGCGGAGCAACTCGTTCCGGTGCAGTGCGCTGCGGGGCGGTGTGCCGGAATGCGCCGGGCCGGGCGGGGCGGCACAGTGGGGACCGTCGTCCCCGCCCCGGGGGACCCTGGCCGAGGAGCTGCGGATCGTGGCGAAGGACAAGAAGCTCGAAAAGGGTGACCAGGTCTCCTGGAGCAGCCACGGCCAGACGGTGCCGGGCAAGGTGAAGAAGAAGATCACGGGACGCGCAGAGGTGGCGGGCCGTACCGTCGACGCCTCGAAGGACGAGCCGCAGTACGAGGTCGAGAGCGACACGTCCGGCCGCAACGCCGTCCACAAGCCGGAGTCGCTGCGCAAGAGGAGCGGCGGCTCGTGAGCGGCAAGGACGACGACGGCCGCCGGGAGACGCCACCGGCACGCCGAGCAGCGGCTCTCGGGCGACATCGAGGACACCCGCCGGCGGTACTCCCTCATGGACCGGGGCCACGACCCGGTGGCGTGGCGGACCCGGCGTGACGGACCCGAGGACGGAGCGCTCGGGATGAGCGAGGAAGAGCCGAGCGCGGAGCCCGGCACCACCCACTGGCTCTTCGGCGACCAGCTCGGTCCGCACTTCGCGGACCCGGCGCGGGGCGGGCCGCGTCCCGACGCCCCGCTGCTGATGATCGAGGCCCGCAGCGTCCTGCGGCGGCGCAGGTTCCACCGCGCCAAGGCCCACCTGATCCTCTCGGCGATGCGCCATCGGGCCGCCGAGCTGGGCGACCGCGTGCACTACGTCAAGGCGGACACCTACCGGCAGGGGCTGCGCGAGGCGGTGGGGGACGGGCCGGTGACCGTGCACCATCCCACCTCCCACGCGGCTCTCGCCCTCGTCCGCGCGCTGCCGTCCGTCCGTATCCTGCCGGCGCGCGGGTTCCTCGTGTCGCACGACGAGTTCACGCACTGGGCGGACGGCCGGGGCACCAGGCGCCTCCGCCAGGAGGACTTCTACCGGTGGGTCCGCCAGACGCACGAGCTGCTGATGGACGGCGAGCAGCCCGCCGGCGGGCGCTGGAACCTGGACCACGACAACCGGCAGCCGCCGCCGCGCGGCGCCACCGAGTTGGGCGTTCCGGCGCCCTACCGGCCCCGGGAGAGCGACATCGACGCCGAGGTGCGCGCCGACCTCGACCGCTGGTCGCGCGACGGGGACGTGACGTTCGTCGGCGAGGACGCGCCCCGCGCGTTCCCCGCCACGCGCCGGGAGGCGCTCGCCGCACTGCGCCGCTTCCTCGAACACCGGCTGGCCACGTTCGGCGCGAACGAGGACGCGGTGCTCGCCGGGGACCCCGTGATGAGCCACAGCCTGCTCTCCTCGTCGCTCAACCTCGGCCTGCTGGACCCCGCCGAGGTGGTGGAGAAGGCGGAGGCGCGCTGGCGGTCGGGCGACACGCCGCTCAACAGCGCCGAGGGGTTCGTGCGGCAGATCGCCGGATGGCGCGAGTTCGTCTGGCACACCTACTGGTACTTCGGCGAGCGGTACCGCGCGAGCAACGCCCTCGGCCACCACGCTCCGCTGCCCGACTGGTTCACCGAGCTGTCCCCGGACGGAACGGACGCGAACTGCCTGTCCCACGCTCTGGACCAGGTCAGGGCCATGGGCTGGACCCACCACATCCCCCGTCTGATGATCCTGGGCAGCCACGCGCTGCAACGGGGGTGGGAGCCGCAGGCCGTCACCGACTGGTTCCACCGCAGCTTCGTGGACGGCTACGACTGGGTGATGCTCCCGAACGTGGTCGGCATGTCGCAGTACGCGGACGGCGGCCGCATGACGACCAAGCCCTACACGTCCGGTGGCGCGTACATCGACCGCATGACCGATTTCTGCGGCCCCTGCCGGTACAAGCCGTCGGTCCGGGTCGGCGAGGACGCCTGCCCGTTCACCGCCGGGTACTGGAACCTGCTGCACCGGCACCGCGACCGGTTCGAGCACAACGCGCGCATGACGCAGGCGGTGCGGGGTCTGGACCGGCTCCGCGATCTCGAAGAGCTGCTGGAGCAGGAGCGAGGCCGCGAGGACTGAGATCCTTGGGCAGGCGGCAGGCGGCAGGCGGCAGGCGGCAGGCGGCAGGTGGCAGGCGCCGGGCGGAGAGGGAGTACACGTGGAGCAGTCAGCGTCGGGGCACGCCCCGGGCGGGCCCGAGCAGCAGGCGCTGTTCGGGTGGGCGGAGACCGAGCCGGCGCGGGCGGCCGTGCCGCAGCCGTTCCGGGACAGTCCGCAGGCTCACCGGCTGCTCGACGTGCGGGAGGTCTACGCGGAGCGGGCGGCGCTCGACTCGCCGCGCGGCCAGGAGATCATGGCGCGGCTGCCCGGAGCGCGGGTGACGGAGGTCGCGAGCCACTGGCGGATCCCCTCCCTGCACGGCAACGACGGCAACGTCGGCCGGTGGGTCCGCATCAAGACCGAGACGCTCGTCCTCGGGGTGAAGCACTCGCTCACGACGCGCCCCAACGGCAGGTCGGCGGACTGGATCGCCCCCGGCACGTCCAACGGCTGCGCGATGGCGTGCGTCTACTGCTACGTCCCCCGCCGCAAGGGGTTCGCGAACCCCATCACCCTGTTCACCAACATCGAGGCGATCGTGGCGCACATCGGGCGCCACGTCCGGGCCCAGGGCCCCAAGCCGGAGCCGAACCAGTGCGATCCCCAGGCCTGGGTCTACGACATCGGCGAGAACGGCGACTGCTCCGTCGACGCCCTGATCTGCGACAACACGGCTGACCTGGTGGCCGCGTTCCGCGTCCTGCCGACGGCGAAGGCCTCCTTCGCGACCAAGTTCGTCAACCCCGACCTGCTCGCCCTCGACCCGCAGGGGCGCACCCGGGTGCGCTTCTCCCTGATGCCGGCCGACGACGCGAAGCTGCTGGACATCCGCACCAGCCCGATCCCCGAGCGGATCGCCGCGGCGGCCGACTTCGTCGATGCCGGGTACGAGGTGCACTTCAACCTCTCACCCGTCGTCCTGCGTCCGGGATGGGAGCGGGACTGGGCGGACCTGTTCACCCACCTCGACGACGTCCTGCCCGCCCGCGTGAAGCAGCAGGCGGCGGCCGAGATCATCATGCTCACCCACAACCAGGCCCTCCACGAGGTCAACCTGGGCTGGCACCCCCGCGCCGAGGAGCTGCTCTGGCAGCCGTCCGGCCAGGAGACCAAGCGTTCCCAGAACGGAGCCCTCAACGTCCGCTACGCCCACGACGTCAAACAGCACTCCCTGCGCCGCATCCGCCAACTCCTGGAAGCCCACGCGCCGTGGCTGCGCGTCAGGTACGCCTTCTGACGCTGCTGACGCTTCTGACGGGCAGACCGGTCGACGCGATCTTGTGATGGCGTGAATCGGTCAAATACATTTGTCCCCGTCTGCGAGGCCGTCCCCTGCGAGAGGATGGCCGGTGATGACCGTGAACAGCGCTGCTCCGGAGCCCCGGCCGGATGGGTACAGCCCCTTCGCCCACCTCACTGTGCAGAACACCGGTCTCTATCGCCAGGTGATGCGGGCGTTCGTCGTGGCCAAAGAGCGGTTCGCGGTCCATCTGCGGCCGGAGGACGTGCACGCCGCCCTGCCGGCCGAGTCGCGGCCCGCCGAGCTGGACGTCGTGGTCAAAGCGCTGGACAGCCTCGTGGGCTGGGGCAATCTCCGCGCCGATCCCGACACGGCCCGCGTCACCGCCGTCGAGGACTTCTATCGGAAGCGGTTCATCTACCAGCTCACCCGGGCCGGGGAGGCGGCCGAGGAGGCCTTGGGCGTCTATGACGACGCGCTGGGTCGTCGCGGCGCGCTGCAGGCCGTCGCGCTGCACGACATCGTCACCCAGTTGCGGGCGCTCCTGGTACTGGCGGCCGAGGACCAGCCCGATCAAGCCAAAGCACACCTGGCACTTGACGCGCTGGCCAGTCGCTTCACCGCTCTCGCCGACAACGCCCGCGCCTTCATGGGATCCCTCCAGCGGACCATCGACCTCCACGACGTCGAGGAGGACGTCTTCCTCGCGTACAAGGACCGGCTCATCCAGTACCTGGAGCGGTTCATCCAGGACCTGATCACCCTCGGAGGGCGCATAGCCCGGCTGATCCTGGAACTGGAGGACTCGGGGAGCATCGAGCCGCTGCTGCGGGCCGCCGCGGCCCGCGAGGCGGTGGACGCCTCGCCCGAGGAGGTCGGACACGCCGAGCGGGAGGCGTACGAGCGGTGGGCCGGCCGGTGGAGCGGCCTCGCCGCATGGTTCATCAGCCGGGAAGGGCGTGAGTCCCAGACCAGACTGCTGCGTGGCCGGGCTCTCGGGGCGATTCCCCAGCTCCTGGCCGTCGTACGGTCGTTGAACGAACGCCGTGCCGGGCGTTCCGACCGGTCCGCGGACTTCCGTACCCTGGCCCGCTGGTTCGCGGAGGCTCCCGACGACGAGGCCCGGCATCGGCTGTGGCGCACCGCCTTCGGGCTGTACCCCGCGCGGCACCTCACCGTCGACGCCGACACCCTCGCCGCCCGAGCGGCGCGGCCGGTTCCCGCCGCCACCCCGTGGGCCGACGCCGAGCCGCTGCGGATCAGCCCGCAACTGCGTCGCACCGGAAGCTACGAGCGGCGCGGCAAGCCCCGCAAGGTCGAGGACCGGGCGGCGCCTCGTCGCCGGCTCGCCGAGGTGGCCGCCAAGCAGGCTGCAGAGATCGCGGCGGCCCGCAGCCGACTCGTCACCGACGGGGTCACCCGGCTCTCCGGGCTCGGCGAACTCGACCCCGTGTCCTTCGGGCTCTTCCTCCAACTGCTGGGTGACGCGCTGGCCACCTGGCGACCCGGCATGCGCCACACCCAGGCCACGAGCAACGACGGATCCATGGAGATCCGGCTCAGCGCACTCGTCGACGGCACCACCGCGGAGGTCCGGACGCCCGGGGGCACGTTCCGCGGTCCTGACCACCTCATCGAGATCATCGACCTGGCGGACGGAGCCGACGCACGATGACGGGCACGCACGGTACGACCGCCTCCCCGCTTGCCGAAGTCCTCGACGGCCAGCACGCCGCTGATCTCCGCAAGGCCGCTCGCGCCCTGCTCAAGCAGCCGCTCCTGCTGGCCCGTGGCCGCTACGCCGACGAGTTCCGCCTCGTCCGACGGCACGCCCCGGAACTGCGTGAGTGGTTCGACCGCAACACCGGCTGGTCCCTCCAGGCCGATGCCGAGGCGGCCCGCCTGCGGAAGATACCCGGCGTCCTCACCGACCCCACCCACCCCGCCCGTGAGCCGAACCGCGCGGCCGCCCCGTTCACCCGCCGCCGCTACGTCCTGCTCTGCCTCGCGCTCGCGGCCCTGGAGCGCGGAGAGGCGCAGATCGCCCTCGGCCGCCTCGCCGACCAGGTCGTCCTCGACGCCGCTGACCCCCATCTCGCGCGGACGGGGATCCAGTTCACCCTGGATCGCCGTGACGAGCGACTGGACCTCGCCGCCGTCGTACGGCTCCTGCTCGGCCTCGGCGTACTGCGCCGCGTCGCAGGGGACGAGGAGGCGTACGTCAGCGGAGCCGGCGACGTGCTGTACGACGTGGAACGCAGGGTGCTGGCGGGGCTCCTCGCCGCTCGGCGCGGCCCTTCCACCGTGCACGCCGAGACCCTCGAGGACCGCCTGACCGAACTCGTCGCCGAGACCGCCCTGGACAGCGATGAGCTGCGCTTCCGGGCGATGCGCCGCTCATTGACCCGTCGCCTCCTGGACGACCCGGTCCTCTACTACGACGAGTTGACCGACGCCGAACTCGGCTACCTCACCCGGCAACGCGGTTTCATCACCGCTCGGATCACCGAACTGACCGGGCTGGTCGCCGAGGTGCGGGCCGAGGGCATCGCGATGGTCGATCCCGACGACGACCTCACCGACGTCCGTATGCCGGAACAGGGCACCCACGGCCACATCACCCTGCTGCTTGCCGAACACCTGGCCGCGGCGGGCGCTCCGGTGACCTGGGAACGGCTGGCGCTCAGAGTCCGCGAACTCGCAGCTGAACACGGCGGGTTCTGGGCGAAGTCCGCCCGGGAGCCCGGTATGGAGGCCGAACTCGTGGATCAGGCCGTCGCCCGGCTCGCCGCCCTCGGCCTCGTCGTCCGTACGGCCCACCACGTGGCGCCGCGCCCGGCCCTGGCCCGGTACGCGGTCGGTGAGACCGTCGTGCTGGATTCCGGTACCGCACGTCTGCCCGCGCAGCGAAAGGCCCGTACGCCGTGACCCGACTCCCCGAACCCCTGCGCTCTCGCTGGCAGCCGCTGCGCCTCGGCCTCGTCGACCTCTTCCACTACGACGTGGAGGAGTTCCACTTCCGGGACGGTCGCCTGCTGCTGCGCGGGAACAACGGCACCGGCAAGTCCAAGGTCCTCGCGCTGACCCTGCCCTTCCTGCTCGACGGGGACCTCGGCTCACGCCGTGTCGAGCCGGACGGCGATCCGGGCAAGCGGATGGAGTGGAACCTGCTTCTCGGCGGCGAGTACCCGCACCCCGAGCGGCTCGGCTACACGTGGATCGAGTTCGGCAGGCTCGATGAGGCCGGCGGTGAACGGCACTTCCGCACACTGCTCTGCGGTCTCAAGGCCGTGAGCGGGCGGGGCATCGCCCGCCACTGGTACGCCCTCACCGATCAACGCGTCGACCACGGCCCGCAGGCGGACGCCGCAACCTCGTTCAGCCTGCTCGACGCCACCGGCACCGCTCTCTCCCGGGACCGGCTCACCGAGGCCGTCACCGGCCACGGAATGGTGTACGACCAGGCCAAGACGTACCGCAGAGCCGTCGACGAGGCGCTCTTCGGGCTCGGCGAGCAGCGCTACGGCGCGCTGGTGGACCTGCTCATCCAGCTGCGCCAGCCGCAGCTGTCCAAGCGGCCCAACGAGGCGGCCCTGTCCCGTGCCCTCACCGAGGCGCTGCCGCCCATGGACCAGGCCGTCATCGCCGATGTGGCCGAGGCCTTCCGGTCGCTGGACGAGGAGAAGGAGGAACTGGTGGCGGCCTCGGCCGCGGAGCGGGCCGCCACCGCGTTCCTGGAGCACTACCGGCGCTATGCCCGCATCGCCACCCGGCGGCGAGCCCGCCTCCCGCGCGCCGAACACTCCCGCTACGAGCACCTCCAGCGGGACCTGGCGGAGGCGCAGGGCCGACAGGCCCGTGCCCAGCAGGAACGCGAGGACGCCGAGGAGCGGATAGCCGCACTGGAGGAGACGCAGGCACGACTGCGCGCCCAGGACGCGGTGCTGCGCGAGGGCCCCGAGATGCGCAGTGCCCGGGAACTGGAGCAGGCAGCGACGGCGGTGGAACGGACCGCTCGGGCGCTGGACCTGGCCCGCGACGACCGGGACCAGGCGGCAGCCCTGCACACCCGGGCACTCGGGCGGCTCGGCGCCGCGGAGAACAGGCTGCGCGCGGCTCGGCAGCAGGCTGAGGAGATCCTTCGGCAAGCGGGGGAGGCGGCCGCCGCCGCGCGGATCGACCTGACCGTGGACGACCGATCGGCCGAGCCCGAACTGCGGCGTGCGGCGCAGGAGTCAGTGGATCGCGGGAAGCGTGCGCTCGCCCACGCGGACGGGCTCGCGGAGGCTGCGGAACTGGCGGCGGCCAAGCGCCGCCAGGCGTCGGTCCGCCTCGACGAGGCGGATGGCGACCTCGACGAGGCCTCCGAGGCGCAGGGCGCGGCGGAGGAAGCCGCCGCGGCGTGCGGGCGGGCGCTGGTGGAGGACGTACGGGAACGGGCGGGAAGCTGGACCGAGTTGGCCTACCCGGACTTGCCCGGTCTGCTCGACGCGTTGCAGGAGTGGACGCAGCGCGTCGACGGGCCCTATCCGGCCCGGGAGCAGGCGGCTCGGGCCCACAGCGCCGCCTCTCGGCAGCTGGCGGACCAGGCGGCCGCGGCGGCCCGCCGGTCGGCGGAGCTGGCAGCGCTCACCGGGCAGGCACGTCAGGAGCTGACCGCCCTGGAGACAGGCGGCCGACGGGCCCCGCAGACTCCGCCCACCCGCACGCCGGGCCTGCGCGAGCGGCTGCCGGGTGCGCCGCTGTGGCGGCTGGTCGACTTCCACGACAGCGTCCCCGACCAGGAGCGCGCCGGTCTGGAAGCGGCGCTACAGGCTTCCGGACTGCTGGACGCCTGGGTGCTGCCCGACGGCTCGACCCTCGCCGCGGACGGCCACGAGGTGCTCCTCTCCCCGGCGACCGGTCCGGTGCCCGGGCCCTCGCTCAGCGGACTGCTGCGCCCGGCCGTGGATCACGGCGACGCGCAGGCCGCGGCGGTGGCCGAGGCCACGGTGATGCGGTTGTTGTCCGCCATCGGCGCGGTGGCGGACAGCGGAGCCGGCACGTGGGCTGTACCCGATGGACGGTTCCGGGTCGGCACGCTCACGGGCCGCTGGGGCAAGGACACCGCCGAGTACATCGGCGAGGGCGCGCGGGAGGCGGCGAGGCGGGCCCGAATCGCCGAACTGAACGCCGAGCTCGAACGGCTCCACGAGGAGGCGCGCACCGTGACGACACGATCCGAGACGATCTCCGCCCGCCGCCGGAGACTCGACGCGGAGCTGGCCGAGGTGCCCGACGAAGGCCCGCTCACCCGGGCGCACGCCCAGGTGAGCGCCGCCGCGGAGACGGTGCGCAAGGGGCGTCTGCGGCGCGAGGAGCGGGCCGAAGACGTCAGGAAAGCAGTCGAGCAAGCCGAGCGTACCGCCGCCGAACTCGCTGAAACCACCGCTGACCTGGGCCTGCCCGCCGATCGTGAAGGGCTTGCCACGGTCCGTCGGGCCCACGCCGACCTCGCCGCGGTCCTGGCCGCCCTGTGGCCGACCCTGCGCGAGCGGGGCGAAGCCGTCCGCCAGACGGGCGAGGAACATGCTGAGGCCTCGCGTGCGAGGGAGCGGACGGCCGAACTCGCGCTGCGCGCCGAGGAGGCCGGGCGTGACGCCGCGGCAGCGGACGAACGCCACACCACGCTGCGCTCGACGGTCGGCGCTGCCGTGGCCGAACTGCAGCGCCGGCTCACCGAGACCGCCGAAGCCCTGCGCACCTGCGAGGCGGACCAGCGAGTCACCCACAAGCGCCAGGCCGAAGCTGACCGGCAGGCCAGCAGGGCCGAAGGCAGGATCGAGCAGCTGGAGAAGGGTCTGTCCGACGCAGCCGCGGCACGGGCGGAGGCCATCGCGGGTCTGCAACGCTTCACCACCACCGGCTTGATCGCGGTCGCGCTGCCCGAGGTCTCCGTACCCGCGGTGGACGAGGGGCCGTGGGTGGCGACACCCGCCATCGCCCTCGCGCGTGCCATCGAGTCCGGCTTGACGACGACCGACGACTCGGACGGATCCTGGGAACGCGTACAGCGTCGGCTGAGCGAGGAACTCAAAACCCTGCAGGACACCCTGTCGCGGCACGGGCACACAGCCACTGCCCGCATGGTGGAGGACGGCATCGTGGTCGACATCGTCTACCAGGGGCGTGAGCGTGCCGTACCCGAACTCGCCGCAGCCCTCGCCGCCGAGGTGGCCGAGCTCACCCGCATCCTCTCCGCCCACGAACGCGAAATCCTGGAAACCCACCTGATCACCGAGGTCGCGGGCACTCTCCAGGAGCTGATCGGGGCAGCCGAACGGCAGGTGCGGGACATGAACTCCGAACTGGAGGACCGTCCCACCTCCACGGGCATGAAACTGCGGCTGGTCTGGCGGGCTTCCCGCAAAGCGCCGCCTGGCCTGGGGCAGGCCCGTGAGCGCCTGCGTCAGTCCGCTGACGCCTGGACCCCGGAGGATCGGAGGGCGGTGGGCGAGTTCCTGCAGACGCAGATCGCCCGGCAGCAGACCGACGACACCTCCGGCAGCTGGCTCGAATACCTCACCGCCGCGCTCGACTACCGCTCCTGGCACGAATTCGGGGTCGAACGCCACCAACAGGGCCGCTGGGTTCCGGCCACCGGCCCGGCCTCGGGCGGCGAGCGGGTCCTCGCCGTCTCCGTGCCGCTCTTCGCCGCTGCCTCCTCGCACTACGCGAGCGCGAGCAGCCCGTACGCTCCGCGGCTGGTCACCCTCGACGAGGCCTTCGCCGGTGTGGACGACGACTCGCGCGCCAAGTGCCTGGGCCTGCTGCACGCCTTCGACCTCGACGTGGTGATGACCAGCGAGCGCGAATGGGCCTGCTACCCGCAGGTGCCGGGCATCGCCATCGCGCAGCTCTCGCGGATCGACGAGGTGGCCGCGGTCCTTGTCACGCGCTGGGAGTGGGACGGGGCCAGGCGGAAGCGCCGCGAGGACCCGGTGCGGTCGCAGCAGACGGATACCGACCGGCAAGAGGCCTACGCGGAGGCCGAGCCGCTGTGGACGTGAGGTCTCAGGGCGCCGCGGTCGACGGGGACCGATTGCGCCGCCTGCTGGGCGGCCCCGATCTCGGCTGGCTGGTCGACCGCGCGCGCAGCCGTATGGAACGGGGACGGCCGCTCACCGGCCCGGTCTCCCTCAGCGAGCCCACACCGGCCCAGCGGGCGGCGGTCGAGCGCTTGCTCGGCCGCCCTCCCGGCGCCGGACGCTCCCTGAGCGTTCGGCTCGAGGAGGTGGACGCCGTCCTGCGCCGCTCCGGCATCAGCCCCGACGGTCTGGCCGCGGCGGTGGCCGCGCTCACCGGGCCGGTCGTCCCGCTCGGGCCCGCCCGCCAGGCCGAGGAACGCGCCTGGCACGAGGCCTACGCCTCCGTCGAGGCCCTCGCGGACGAGGTCCCGGCCCTCGCCGCGTGGACCCTCCGGCTGCGCGGTGACGGCCTGGTACGACGTCTGGCCGGTACGCCCGCCGCGGCACGTACCCTGCTCGACCAGGTCGCGGTCGCCCTTCGGGCGCTCCCCGCCGACCCACCGGTGTCGCTCTCCGCCTTCGCGGCCCGACTCCTGGGCAGCGCCCACGCGCTGGACGACGGGGCGCCGCTCGCCACCCTCACCTTGTCGGGCCTGCGCGCGATGACAGGTTTCCCTGACGGCTCGGGCGCCGAGTGGCGCCGGGAGGCATGGGCATCGGCGGGTGTGCTGCGCGACGAACTGTCCTCGACCGTCCTCACCTTGAATCTGAGGGGGACCCCGGCCCTGGACTGGATGGCCGACGCGGGCGAACCGTCCGTCCTGACCTTGCGACAGCTCGTCCGCCACCCGCCGACGCTCGCACCCCCGACCGTCCGCATCTGCGAGAACCCCGCCGTGCTCGCCGCGGCTGCCGACACGTACGGGGCTCGCTCAGCTCCGCTCGTGTGCCTCCAAGGACAGCCGTCCGCCGCGGCCCTCATCCTGCTGCGCCACCTGCGCGGGTGCGGCGCCGCGTTCCTGTACCACGGGGACTTCGACTGGGGCGGCCTGCGCATCGCCTCCGGACTCCTGCGCCACATCCCCTGGCAACCGTGGCACTACACGACCTCCGCCTACCGCACCGCAGCCGCCGCATCCCCCGAAGCCCCACCTCTCACCGGCCCACCGACCGAAGCGCCCTGGGACCCGGAACTCGCGCAGGCACTCTCTGAACTGGGCGTCCGCGTCGAGGAGGAGACTGTGCTGGACGCGCTGCTGGCCGATCTCGGGACGGGGTGACGCAGCCGTGGCTACTCCGTCGCCATGGCGGTGAGCTTCAGGACGGTGTTCCAGTTGCGGGCCGTCGCCGTGACGCCGAGCTTCTTGTCGGTGAACAGCAGGGCGAGGCGGGCCTTCTGGATGCCGTCCGGGAGGTGGGTGTAGATCTCGGTCGGAGCCTTGGGGTCGGCCAGGCGGAACTCCTCCGGGGCGTAGGCCGACGGGTCGACGGCGGGCAGGCGGTCCTGGGCGGGCGGGGCGGACAGGAAGGTCACCAGGAAGCGGGACGGGTCGATGCCCTCCATGTCGAAGGGGTTGCGGTCGACCACGCGCCGGAGGTCGGCGCCGTCGCGCACGAGGCAGCGGATGGTGAGCCCCAGCTCCTCGGTGATGGCCGCCTCCAGGGAGGCGGCCAGCTCGGCCGGGTCGGCGCGGGGGTGGGCGAAGACGGCGTTGCCGCTCTGGAGGTGGGTGCGGACGTCCGTGCAGCCCAGCCCGGTCAGCAGCTCGCGCAGGGTCTGCATCGGCACCTTGTTCTTGCCGCCCACGTTGATCCCGCGCAGCAGCGCCACATAGCTCGTCACCCGGCCCACCGTAGACGAGGCGTCGGACAACGGCTCGGACATCAGGCGCCGCTGCCCTGGGCGCGGCCCAGCAGGCTCGCGGGGTGCGGCTGCGCCGCTTCGACCACCACGGCCGTCAGGCCGGTCTCCGTCCATGTCCCGTGGTTCTCACCGGCCTCCCAGCAGGCGGTCTGGCCTGCGGTGATCGCGACCGCCGTGCCGTCCGCGCCGCTCACCCAGCCGTCGCCGGCGACCACGGTGAGCGCCTGCGGAATCGTGGCCTCGTGGCGGCCGATGCGCCCGCCGGGGGCCAGGTGCATGAGGGCCACCGCGACCACGGCGGAGCCGGGGCCGTCGCCGGGGCCTCGGTGGATGCTGACGTGGCGCACACCGTGACTGCCGAACCGGGTCAACTCGACGCCCGCCGCGGGGCCGGAATCCTTGATCTCCATGCCGTCATCCTGCCGGGTCGCCCGTTCGGAGGACGTGGGGGCAGACGTAACGGTTCGGCAGAGGTGGTGCTGGCTACGTTCGCGGGCATGAACCTCACGAGTGAGCGACCCGCCGTCACCGAACTGCGGCTGTCCTCCTTCAAGTCGCACCGGGGCGCGAGCTTCGCGCTAGGTCCGCTCACCCTGCTCGCCGGCGCGAGCGGGTCGGGGAAGTCGAGCGTTCTGGAGGCGCTGGCGGCGCTGGGGCGGCTGGCCGGCGGGGAGACGCTGGGCGAGGTGTTCGACGGGGCCGGTGGCCGGGCGGGGAGCGTGCGGGGCGGGGCCGCGGCCTGCGTGCCGCAGGGCGCGCAGCCGGACGCCCAGGGGCGGCGCGGGTTCCGGCTCGGGTGCACGGTCACCGGGCCCGTCGGGCCGGTCCGGCTGGACGTGGCCGTCCAGACGGAGCCGGAACTGCGCATCGTCGGCGAGCGGTTGACCGGCGGCGGGGAGACGCTGCTGACCACCGCGCTGCGCGACCCGGGGCGGCGCACCGTCCAGGCGGCGTGGCACACGGCGGGGCTGGTGCCCGTCACCCGGGCGCCGCTCCCCGACGACCTGCTGGCGACGGCGCTGCTTCCGCTGCGCGTCGCGGGCCGCACCGAGGGCCAGCGGCTGGTGCTCGCGGCGGTGGAGCAACTGGTGCCGGCGCTGCGCGGGGTCTTCCCGGTGGAACCCCGGCCGGAGGCCATGCGGGCACCGGTGGACGCCGCGGACGGGATGCTCCGCGGCAACTGCGAGAACCTGTCGGCGGTCCTGGCCAGGACCGAGGGGGAGTGCCGTACCCGGCACGCGGCGCTGGTGCGGGCGATGCGGGAGGTCTGCAGTCCGCCGGTGGATGGGCTCACCGTCCTGCGGCCGCGGCCGTCCGGCACCGATCGCGGTGCCGACCCACGATCGGTGATCGCGGCGGTGGACCGCGGGCCGCTGGGCCTGGTGCCGGTGGACCGGCTCGGTGACGGGGAACTGCGCTTCCTGGCCCACGCGTTGGTGCTGCTCACCGGGCCGGGTGTGCTGGAGGTCGACACGAGCGCCGAACTCCTGCCGGCCGCCCAGGTGCTGACCGTGCTCAGCGACGGCTTCGACCTGGGGATGGACCGCCGGCAGACGCGTGAGCTGCTCTCCCTGGCGGGCATGGCGGCCGAACGCGGTCACATCCGGCTGCTGGGGGTGGTGCACGACGCCTCCGTCGCCGCGGGGTTGGGCGGCGTGTCGGTCATCGACTTCGCGCGGCCGCGGCGGTCCGGGCAGACGGCGGAAGCGGAGGCGGACGGAGAAGGGGAAGTGGAAGTGGAAGTGGCGGAGGAGGAGTCGGAGACGGGGGAGTTGGAGGCGGGGGAGGGCGCCGGTGCTCGGGTGGCCGCGCGGTCGGCGCCCACGATGCGGTAGACCTGTGCGGATGAGCGAGGATCTGCAGGCGCTGCAGCGCCGTCTGGCCGCCTTCGCGGCGGCCCGGCGCTGGCAGCAGTACCACGTGCCCAAGAATCTGGCCGCCGCGTTGAGCGTCGAGGCCTCCGAGCTGCTGGAGATCTTCCAGTGGATGACCCCGGAGGAGGCGGGCCGGGTGATGGAGGACGCCGGGACCGCGCACCGGGTGGAGGACGAGGTCGCGGATGTCCTGGCGTATCTGCTGCAGTTCTGCGAGGTGCTGGGGATCGACGTGCTGAAGGCGCTCGCGGCGAAGATCGACCGCAATGAGCTGCGCTTTCCGGTGCCGACGGAGGACGGAGGGCCGGGCACCCTGCACCCGACCGTGTGACGGGAACGTCCGCGAACGGCGCGTTCTGCGGGTTGTCCGAGTTATCCACAGGCGCGGGGACCCCCTTTCGCTCGCGCGCTTCGGCCGTCACTCTGGGTAGCGGAAGGACAGCTCGCAGCGGTGGGGAGTGCACATCATGGACGCGGTTCGACTCATCCTGGCCACCCGGCACGCGCTCGGACAGGCGGGGCAGGTGGAGGATCTGATCACGGAGGCGTGGCAGGCGCAGGCGCTCGCGGAGGCGCTGGGCGGACACCTCGCCGTGCACGGGCCGCCGGAGCTGCGGGCCGTCGACCGCTCAGCGGGCGAGGCGGGCGGCGGGGCCTGCGGGCAGTCCTGGCTCTCGGCGCTGCCGGGCCCCCGGTCGGAGACCGTCCGGGCGTCGATACTCACCGGCGTGCGGGAGCCGGCCCGCGCACTGGAGGAGATACGCGACCTGCTGACGGAGCTCGGCGCGGTCCTCGCGGGGGTGGCCCGCTCCGCGGACGAGGCGGGGGCGTACTGGCAGTGCATCGACGCGCTGGACGCCGCCGAGGACTCCAAGGACCGCGTCTGCGCGCTGCTCGGCGCGCTCGACCCATGAGGGCGGGGGTCCGGCGGTGGTCCGGCGGGCGTTCGTGGCCGCCTGCCGCGGCTGCCACGGCTACCCCTCGGGAGGGGGCGTTCACCCGCCGGGGCACAAGATCGGCGACGTCATCACGCGTGGTTGACGTGCGGGGCGGTCCGGCGTGGAGGATGGGCGCCATGGATCTTCGTATTTTCACCGAGCCCCAGCAGGGCGCCACCTACGACACCCTCCTCACGGTCGCCAAGGCCACCGAGGAGCTCGGTTTCGACGCCTTCTACCGGTCCGACCACTACGTGAGCATGGGCGGCGGGGACGGGCTGCCGGGTCCGACGGACGCCTGGATCACGCTGGCCGGGCTGGCCCGGGAGACCCGCCGCATCCGGCTCGGCACCCTGATGACGGCCGGTACCTTCCGGCTGCCGGGCGTCCTCGCCATCCAGGTCGCCCAGGTGGACCAGATGTCCGGCGGACGCGTCGAGCTGGGACTGGGCGCCGGCTGGTACGAGCGGGAGCACACGGCGTACGGCATCCCGTTCCCGAAGGAGAAGTTCGGGCGGCTGGAGGAGCAGCTGGCGATCGTGACCGGTCTGTGGGCCACGCCGGTCGGTGAGACCTTCGACTACGACGGGAAGTACTACCAGCTCAAGGAGTCGCCCGCGCTGCCCAAGCCGGTGCAGGCGAAGATTCCGGTGCTGATCGGCGGGCACGGCGCCAAGCGGACCCCCGCGCTCGCGGCCCGCTACGCGGACGAGTTCAACATCCCGTTCGCGTCCATCGAGGACAGCAGGCGGCAGTTCGGCCGGGTGCGCGAGGCGGCCGAGGCGGAGGGGAGGAAGAAGGACGAGCTGGTGTACTCCAACGCCCTGGTCGTCTGCGTGGGCCGGAACGACGCGGAGGTCGCGCGGCGGGCCGCGGCGATCGGCCGGGAGGTCGACGAGCTGAAGGCCAACGGGCTGGCCGGGTCGCCGGCCGAGGTGATCGACAGGATCGGCCAGTACGCCGCCACCGGCTCCACCCGCTTCTACCTCCAGATCCTCGACCTGGGCGATCTGGACCACCTGGAACTGATCTCCGCCGAGGTCCAGTCCCAACTGACCTGACCTGACGACCTGTCCCTCACACCGAGCACCGAACGCCCCGGTACGAAGCAAGGAGCCACCGCCATGCCGCCCGATCTGACCCTGGACACCCCGCTCGTCCTGGACGGCGGGCTGTCCAACCAGCTCGCCGCCCAGGGCTGTGACCTGTCGGACGCGCTCTGGTCGGCCCGGCTGCTGGCCGACGCGCCCGAGCAGATCGAGGCGGCGCACGCGGCCTACGTCCGGGCCGGTGCGCAGGTGCTCATCACGTCCAGTTACCAAGCGACGTACGAGGGCTTCGCCCGCCGGGGGACCGGGCGGGAGGAGGCGTCCGTCCTGCTCCGGCGCAGCGTCGAGCTGGCGCGGAGCGCCGCCGCCGGCCGGGCCGGCGTGCTGGTGGCGGCCTCCGTCGGTCCGTACGGGGCGATGCTGGCGGACGGCAGCGAGTACCGGGGGCGGTACGGGCTGAGCGTGCGGGAGCTGGAGCGTTTCCACCGGCCGCGGATCGAGACGCTGGCCGAGGCCGCGCCCGATCTGCTCGCCCTGGAGACGGTGCCGGACGTGGACGAGGCGGAGGCGCTGCTGGGCGCGGTCGAGGGAGTCGGCGTGCCGGTCTGGCTCTCGTTCAGCATCGACGGCGACCGGACCCGTGCCGGGCAGCCGCTGGAGGAGGCCTTCGCTCTGGCCGCCGGGCGGGACGACGTGGTGGCGGTCGGCGTCAACTGCTGCGCCCCGCGGGACGCCGACTATGCCGTGGCGCTCGCCGCCGAAGTGTCCGGCAAGCCCGTGGCGGTCTACCCGAACAGCGGCGAGGAGTGGGACGCCGAGGCCCGGAAGTGGGCGGGCGAGGTGACGTTCGAGGCGTCCCGGGTCCGGGACTGGCGGGCCGCGGGGGCCCGGCTGATCGGCGGCTGCTGCCGGGTCGGGCCCGGGCAGATCGCGGCGCTGGCGGAGGTGATGAGGGGGTGACGCGGCGCGAGGTGTGAACTGGGGTGCGATGCGCCGGTGAGCGGGGAAGGACTGTGGTCATGGGCTTTCACGTGGATTCCGAGGCCGGGCGGCTGCGCCGCGTCATCCTTCATCGACCGGACCTTGAACTGAAGCGGCTCACGCCGTCCAACAAGGACGCGCTGCTCTTCGACGACCTGTTGTGGGTGCGCAGGGCGCGTGCGGAGCACGACGGCTTCGCGGACGTGCTGCGCGACCGGGGGGTCGAGGTGCATCTCTTCGGCGACCTGCTCAGGGAGGCGCTGGCGGTGCCGGAGGCGCGGGCCCTGGTGCTGGACCGGGTCTTCGACGAGAAGGAGTACGGGCCGCTGGCGACCGATCACCTGCGGGCGTCGTTCGACGAGCTGCCCGTGGCGGACCTGGTGGAGGCGCTGGTCGGCGGGATGACCAAGCGGGAGTTCCTGGAGCGGTTCGCCGAGCCGGTCTCGGTGCTCTTCCACGCCATGAGCCTGGACGACTTCCTGCTCGCCCCGCTGCCCAACCACATCTTCACCCGGGACACCTCCGCCTGGGTCTACGACGGGGTCAGCATCAACGCGATGCGCTGGCCGGCCCGGCAGCGCGAGACCGTGCACTTCGAGGCGATCTACCGGCACCATCCGCTCTTCGCGGGCGGCGGCTTCCACGTCTGGTCGGAGGGGCAGGCGGCGTATCCGTCGACCATAGAGGGCGGTGACGTCCTGGTGATCGGCAACGGGGCGGTGCTCATCGGGATGAGCGAGCGGACCACGCCGCAGGCGGTGGAGATGCTCGCGCAGGGGCTGTTCGCGGCCGGCTCCGCGCGCACGATCGTGGCGCTGGACATGCCGAAGAAGCGGGCCTTCATGCACCTGGACACCGTGATGACCATGGTGGACGGCGACACCTTCACCACGTACGCCGGGCTGGGGATGCTGCGCTCGTACTCGATCGAGCCGGGCGCGGGGGACCGGGACCTGAAGGTGACCGACCATCCGGCGGAGCACATGAACCGGGCGATCGCGGCGGCGCTCGGCCTGGACGACATCCAGGTGCTGACCGCGACCCAGGACGTGCACTCGGCGGAGCGCGAGCAGTGGGACGACGGGTGCAACGTGCTCGCCGTCGAGCCGGGGGTGGTGGTGGCCTACGAGCGCAACGTCACGACCAACACGTTCCTGCGCAAGCGCGGTATCGAGGTGATCGAGATCCCGGGGAGCGAGCTGGGCCGGGGGCGCGGCGGCCCGCGCTGCATGAGCTGTCCCATCGAACGCGACGCGGTGTAGGGGAGGGTGCGGGAGGAGTTCGAGAAGGCGGTGGAGGGGCGGAAAGATCGATCTGTATAAACATGTCATTGATCGTATAGACTTCCAAGGTCTTTCCGCCGCCGTCACCTAGGAGTCCCCCATGGCCATCGACCTCAAGGGCCGTCATTTCCTCAAGGAGCTGGACTGCAGCCCCGAGGAGTTCCGCCACCTGGTGGAGCTGGCGGCCCAGCTGAAGGCGGCCAAGCGGGAAGGTGCCGAGGTCCGGCGGCTGACCGGAAAGAACATCGCGCTGGTCTTCGAGAAGACCTCGACCAGGACCCGCTGCGCGTTCGAGGTCGCCGCCGCCGACCAGGGCGCGAGCACCACCTACCTGGACCCCTCCGGCTCGCAGATCGGGCACAAGGAGTCGGTCAAGGACACCGCGCGGGTGCTCGGGCGGATGTTCGACGGCATCGAGTACCGGGGCGCCGGCCAGGAGATCGTCGAGGAGCTCGCCCAGCACGCGGGCGTCCCCGTCTGGAACGGCCTCACCGACGAGTGGCACCCGACCCAGATGCTCGCCGACGTGCTCACCATGACCGAGCACACCGACAAGCCGATGGGCGAGATCGCCTACGCCTACCTCGGCGACGCCCGCTACAACATGGGCAACTCGCTGCTCGTCACCGGCGCGCTGCTCGGTATGGACGTGCGGATCGTCGCGCCCCGGCGGCTGTGGCCGGAGGAGTCGGTGATCGCCGAGGCCCGCCGGCTCGCGGAGGGCACCGGCGCGCGCGTCACGCTCACCGAGGACGTCGCCGAGGGCGTGCGCGGAGCGGACTACGTCCACACCGACGTCTGGGTGTCGATGGGCGAGCCCAAGGAGGTGTGGGACGAGCGGATCCAGCTGCTCGGCCCGTACGCGGTGACCATGGACGTGCTGCGCGCCACCGGCAACCCCGGCGTGAAGTTCCTGCACTGCCTGCCGGCCTTCCACGACCTCGGGACGAAGATCGGCCGGGAGATCTTCGCGCGGCACGGCCTGACGTCGCTCGAAGTCACCGACGAGGTCTTCGAGTCGGCGCACTCCGTCGTCTTCGACCAGGCGGAGAACCGGATGCACACCATCAAGGCGGTCCTGGTCGCCACCCTGGCCTGACGGCACGGCACGGCACGGCACGCCACGGCACAAGTGCACGGACGCTCGGCCGGATATCGCGCACTCGTGACGGCGGTCACGGATGAGTGATAACTTCGCTCTGCGGGCGTCCGCACCCCCTCCCCCCGCCAAGGAGGACGTGCCATGAGTCCCTATCCGAGCTCAGCGAGCCCCACCGGCCAGTGGAAACACCTGCGGGTGGACCGCGCCGGTGGCGTCGTCACCGTCACCCTCGACCGTCCCGACAAGCTCAACGCCCTCACCTTCGGGTCCTACGCCGACCTGCGCGACCTGCTCGCCGAGTTGGCGCGCGACGGGGAGACGCGGGTGCTGGTGCTGGCCGGCGCCGGCCGCGGCTTCTGCTCCGGCGGTGACGTCGACGAGATCATCGGCGCCACCCTCGCCATGGGCGCGGGCGAGCTGCTCGGCTTCAACCGGATGACGGGCCAGGTCGTCCGCGCGATCCGCGAGGCGCCGTTCCCCGTCATCGCCGCCGTGCACGGGATCGCGGCGGGCGCGGGCGCGGTGCTCGCGCTGGCCGCCGACTTCCGGATCGTCGAGCCGTCGGCCCGCTTCGCGTTCCTCTTCACCAAGGTCGGGCTCTCGGGAGCCGACATGGGGGCCGCGTACCTCCTGCCCCGCATCGTCGGGCTCGGCCACGCCACCCGGCTGCTGATGCTGGGCGAGACGGTCGGCGCCGCCGAGGCGGAGCGGATCGGGCTGGTGAGCCAGTTCGCGCCCGACGGCGAGGTCGACGCCGTGGCCGCCGCGCTGGCCGCACGGCTCGCCGCCGGTCCCGCGCTGGCCTACCAGCAGACCAAGGCGCTGCTCACCGCCGAGCTCGACATGCCGCTCGCCGCCGCCGTGGAGATGGACGCCGCCGCGCAGGCCCAGCTGATGACCAGCGCCGACTACGCCGAGTTCCACGCCGCCTTCACCGCGAAACGCCCGCCCCGCTGGGAAGGGCGCTAGCCATGCGGATCGCGGTCATCGGCGGCGGCCCCGGCGGCCTGTACGCGGCCGCCCTGCTCAAGCGCCTCGATCCGGCACGCGAGATCACCGTCTGGGAGCGCGGCGCCCCCGACGACACCTTCGGGTTCGGCGTCGTCCTGTCCGACGAGACGCTCGGCGGCATCGAGCACGCCGACCCGGTCGTCTTCCGCGCCCTGCAGGCCGAGTTCACCCGCTGGGACGACATCGACGTGCACGTGCGCGGCGAGGTGGTCACCTCCGGCGGGCACGGCTTCGCCGCCCTCGACCGCCGCCGGCTGCTGGCGATCCTGCACCGGCGGTGCCGCGACCTCGGCGTCGACCTGCGGCTGCGCCAGGCCGGCCCGGCCGCCGCGGAACTGGCCGCGAGCCACGACCTCGTCATCGCCGCGGACGGCGCCAACAGCGCGACCCGCACCGCGCACGCCGACGTCTTCCGCCCCCGGCTGACCGGCCACCGCTGCCGCTACATCTGGCTCGGCACCGACCTGCCGCTGAACGCCTTCCGCTTCGAGATCGCCGAGACCGAGTACGGCGTCATGCAGGGGCACGCCTACCCGTACCGCGACGGCGCCGCCACGTTCATCGTCGAGATGCGGGAGGACGTCTGGCTGCGCGCGGGCTTCGACCGGCTCGACGAGGCGGAGTCGATCGCCCGCTGCGAGAAGCTCTTCGCGGGCTGCCTGGAGGGCCACGCCCTGCACGGCAACCGCTCGCGCTGGGGCGCGTTCACCACCGTCGTCAACGAGCGGTGGTCGCACGGGCGGACCGTGCTGCTCGGCGACGCCGCCCACACCGCGCACTTCTCCATCGGCTCCGGCACCAAGCTCGCCATGGAGGACGCGCTCGCGCTCGCCGCCTGCCTCCAGGAGCAGCCGGACGTGCCGTCCGCGCTGACGGCGTACGAGACCGAGCGCAGGCCCGTCGTCGAGAGCACCCAGCGGGCGGCCCGCGCCAGCCTCGAATGGTTCGAGCAGGTCGCCCAGTACACCGGGCAGCCGCCGCTGCAGTTCGCCTTCAACCTGCTCACCCGCAGCCGCCGCGTCACCCACGACAACCTGCGGCTGCGCGACCGCGCCTTCACCGACGCCGTGGAGCGGGAGTTCGGCACCGAGCCCGCCACCCCGCCGATGTTCACCCCCTTCCGGCTCGGCGGACTGACGCTGCGCAACCGCGTCGTCGTCTCGCCGATGGACATGTACTCGGCGGTGGAGGGCACGCCCGGCGACTTCCACCTCGTCCACCTGGGCGCGCGGGCGCTCGGCGGCGCGGGCCTCGTCATGACGGAGATGGTGTGCGTCAGCGCGCAGGGCCGCATCACCCCCGGCTGCGCGGGCCTCTACACGGACGAGCACGAGACGGCGTGGCGGCGCGTGACGGACTTCGCCCACGCGCAGTCGTCCGCCGCGATCGGCCTGCAGCTCGGCCACAGCGGGCGCAAGGGCTCCACCCGCCTCATGTGGGAGGGCATCGACGAGCCGCTGCCGGACGGGAACTGGCCGCTCGTCGCCCCCTCCCCGCTGTCCTACCGGCCCGGCGTCAACCAAGTGCCGGCCGAGCTGGACGCGGCCGGGCTCGCCGCCGTCCGCGAGCAGTTCACGCGGGCCGCGGCGCGGGGTGCCCGGGCGGGCTTCGACCTGCTCGAACTGCACTGCGCGCACGGTTACCTGCTCTCGTCCTTCCTCTCCCCGCTCACCAACCGCCGCACCGACGCCTACGGCGGCGACCTCGCCGGGCGGCTGCGCTACCCGCTGGAGGTCTTCGACGCCGTCCGCGCCGTCTGGCCGCGGGACCGCCCGATGACCGTCCGCATCTCCGCCACGGACTGGGCGCCGGGCGGCACCACCGAGGACGACGCCGTCGCCATCGCGCGCGCCTTCGCCGCGCACGGGGCCGACGCCATCGACGTCTCGACGGGCCAGGTCGTCGCCGACGAACGCCCCGCGTACGGGCGCTCGTACCAGACGCCGTACGCCGACCGCATCCGCAACGAACTCGGCGTCCCCGTCATCGCCGTCGGCGCGATCTCCTCGTGGGACGACGTCAACTCCCTGCTCCTGGCGGGCCGCACGGACCTGTGCGCGCTGGCCCGCCCGCACCTCTACGACCCGAACTGGACCCTGCACGCCGCCGCGGAACAGGAGTACAGCGGCGCCGCCGCGCGCTGGCCCCGCCCGTACGCGGCGGGCAGCCGCCGCCCTCCGACCGGCCGCACGGATGCTCCGAAACCCCGCCTCACCCTCCGGACGGGTCCTGCCGAATGACCGGTGGTCCCAGGCGATCAGCGGGCGTGTGACGGCTGGGCCGTGCCGGCGCTGTCCCGCGGGTGGTAGAGCTCCCGGGCGCGGGCCAGGTCGATGGGCCCGGCCTCGTGCAGAGGCAGGAAGAAGCCCAGCTGCCACGCCTGCGTGGTACTGGCCTGGCGGCCGGCAGGGGCCACCCAGGGCGGGTAGATGCGAAAGGCCCGCTTCCCACCGGACCCGTTCACCGACACGACGCCGTGCCAGCGGAGCGCGTCCTTGGGAAAGACGAACTGGCCGAAGCGGTCGTCGTCGCGGGTGCTGATGACAAAGAGATCGACGGGGTCGGCGGCGTCGAAGGGCTGGATGGGCCCGGCCGGGGACCTCTTCCAGACCGTGACGAACTGGCCGGCCTTGGTGGGGGTCGTCCTGGCGGCGCGAAACCGGACGGTGAGGCCGTCGAGGGTGAACCGGTGAGCGGCGTACTCGGCACTCTCGGCTTCCGGGACCGGCTGCGAGCAGGCGAATCCGCACCGGTCGTAGACGAGCGCCTTCGCCGCGCTGAGATCTCCGTGGACGGGGGTGGCGCTCAGCCAGGGTTCCGGGCGGAGATCGGCTGCTTGCTCGCGGTCCGTGGCCATTGATCCGCTCTGTCACAGGCTGTTCGACGCAGCCGGCCTGGCCGGGGACGTCGCTCTCGTGGAAGTGATCAGAATACCGACGCGGAACACCGACTCTGAATACCGGCGAGGTGTCCGCGAAGCCGGACCGCCGCTAGGCGGAGACGGCGTCCTCGCGCACGAAGGCCGCGCCCGCCTCGTGGAGGCGCTGGTGGAGGTCGGTGAAGACCTGGGAGGCGCGGGCGCCGGGCCAGGCGGGGGGCAGGAGCGGGGTGGGGAGGCCGGGGTCGGCGTAGGGGAGGTGGCGCCAGGAGTCGAGGGCGCGGAGGTAGTCGGGGAAGGCGTCGCGCGGCGGGACGTCTTGGCGGCGGGACCAGCGGGCGAGCACCGGTTCGTGGGCGTCGAGGAAGGTGCGGTGCAGTTGCGCGATCGCGTCCAGATCCCACCAGCGGCGGACGGCGGAGGCGGTCGGTTCGAAGCCGCCGTGTGTGCCGTGGAAGAGGTCGACGTAGGGGTCGAGCTCCAGGCGGCGCAGGGTGTGGCGGGCCTCCTCCTGGACGTGCCCCGGGGCTATCCAGACGCCCGGCGCGGCGCTGCCGAAGCCGAGCCGGGCCAGCCGGGAGCGCAGTAGGTGCCGCTTGTGGCGCTCGGTCTCGGGGACGGAGAAGACGGCGAGCACCCACGAGCCGTCCCCGTCCTCGGCGGCGGGCCCCGGGCCGCCGTAGATGCGGCGGTCGCCGTCGGCGAGTAGCTGGCGGGCGTCGTCGGAGAGCGCGTACGCGGCGGCGCCGCCGACGCGGTCGGGGACCAGCAGCTCGCGCCGCTTGAGCCGGGAGACGGCCGAGCGGACCGACTGCGGGTCGACGCCGACCGCGCCCATCAGCCGGATGAGGGCGGCGACCGGGACCCGGCCGTCCATCTCCGCGCGCCCGTAGGCGCCGAAGAAGGTCACGATCAGCGAACTGGGGGTGTGCTCGGTCACCTGATCATTTTAGGTCGGGGCCCGGGTCGCGCAGCCGGAAGCGCTGCAGTTTCCCGGTGGGGGTGCGGGGGAGGGCGTCCAGGAAGACGATGTCGCGCGGGCACTTGTAGGGGACGATCACGCCCTTCGCGAAGTCGCGCAGGGCCCCCACCGTCGCCGCGTCGCGCGGCACGCCCTCGCGCAGGACGACGTAGGCGCGGACGATCTGGCCGCGCTCCTCGTCGTCGACGCCGATGACGGCCGCCTCGCTGACGTCCGGATGGCGCAGCAGCGCCTCCTCGACCTCCGGGCCCGCGATGTTGTACCCCGCCGAGATGATCATGTCGTCGGCGCGGGCCACGTAGCGGAAGTACCCGTCGGGTTCGCGGACGTAGGTGTCGCCGGTGAGGTTCCAGCCGTCCCGTACGTACACGGTCTGGCGCTCGTCGGCGAGGTAGCGGCAGCCGGTCGGCCCGCGCACCGCGAGCAGTCCGGGCTCGCCGTCGGGCAGCGGCTCCCCGGCGTCGTCGACGATCCGCGCCCGGTAGCCGGGCACCGGCAGGCCCGTGGTGCCGGGACGGATGGCGTCGTCGGCGGCCGAGATGAAGATGTGCAGCATCTCGGTGGCGCCGATGCCGTTGATGATGCGCAGGCCCGTGCGGTCGCACCAGGACTGCCAGGTCGCGGCGGGCAGGTTCTCGCCCGCCGACACGCACCGCCGCAGCGACGACACGTCGTACGCGGCCCCGCCGTCCGCCAGCAGGCCGAGCATCGCGCGGTACGCCGTCGGCGCCGTGAACAGCACGCTCACCCGGTGCCGGGCGACGGCCGCGAGCAACTGCTCGGGCCCCGCCTGCTCCAGCAGCACGCTGGACGCCCCCGCGCGCATCGGGAAGACGACCAGCCCGCCGAGGCCGAACGTGAAGCCGAGCGGCGGGCTGCCCGCGAAGACGTCGTCCGCGCGCGGGCGCAGCACCTCGGCGGAGAACGTGTCGGCGATGGCCAGCACGTCGCGGTGGAAGTGCATGCAGCCCTTGGGGCGGCCGGTGGTCCCCGAGGTGAAGGCGATGAGCGCGACGTCGTCCGAGGACGTGGCGACGTCGGGGAAGCGGTCCGGCTTGGCGGCGGCCCGCCGCAGCAGGTCCTCGGGGGCCTCGCCGCCGTACGTGGTGATCCGCAGGCCGGGGATGTCGGCCTTGGCCAGGTCGTCCACCGACCGCAGGTCGCACAGCGCGTGCCGGACGTCCGCGATGCCGCAGATCGTCGCCAGCTCGCCGGACCGCTGCGCGGCCAGCACGGTCACCGCCACGGCGCCCGCCCTGAGCACCGCGAACCAGCAGGCCACCAGCCAGGGGGTGGACGGTCCGCGCAGCAGGACCCGGTTGCCGGGCCGTACCCCGAGGTCGTCCGCCAGGACGTGCGCGATGCGGCCGGCGGCGGCGTCCAGATCCCCGTAGGACCAGACCTCGCCGCCGGGGGTGCGCAGGCAGGGGGCGTCACGGTGGCCGCCGGCCAGCAGTTCGGCCGCGCAGTTGAGCCGGTCGGGGTAGTGCAGCGCGGGCAGCTCGAAGGCGAGTTCCGGCCACTGGTCACGCGGCGGGAGGTGGTCGCGCGCGAAGGTGTCCACGTGGGCGGAGGGCAGCAGGTCCATGGCGGTACCGCCTTCGTTGGCACCTGAGAGCGGACGAATTCAGCGTAACGTGTTGCTGACGACAGTCAACGGTACGCGATACCGCTTGGAGGCGCCGATGCCCTCGTTCGCTCTCGATCCGGAACAACTGAAGTGGTGCGCCGAGGTCCGCGCCCTGGCCGCGAGCCGGCTGCGGCCGCTGGCCGAGGCAGGCGAACCCGGCCGGGTGAACCGCCCGTTGCTCGCGGAGCTGGGCGAACTGGGCCTGCTGGAGCGGGTCTTCCCGCCCGGCGGCCGGGTGTCGGCGATGGACCTGTGCCTGCTGCGGGAGTCGCTGGCCCGCGAGTGCACCGAGGCCGAGACGGCTCTCGCGCTGCAGGGCCTGGGCGCGCACCCGGTGCTGCACAGCGCGGAGCTGGCCGCCCGCTGGATCCCGGAGGTCACGGCGGGCCGGGCGGTCGCCGCCTTCGCGCTGACCGAGCCGGCCGCCGGCTCGGACGCGGCGGCGCTGGGGCTGGCCGCGGAACCGGACGGGCCGGGGTGGCGGCTGACCGGCGAGAAGTGCTGGATCTCCAACGCCCCGCAGGCCGACTTCTACACGGTCTTCGCCCGCACCACGCCGGGCGCCGGGTCGCGCGGGGTGACGGCGTTCCTCGTCCCCGCCGACCGGCCGGGGCTCTCCGGCGAGCACCTGGACATGCTCTCCCCGCATCCCCTCGGATCGCTCGCTTTCGACGGGGTGCAGGTCGGCCCCGCCGACCTGCTGGGCGAGCCCGGCCGGGGATTCCGGGTCGCGATGGACACCCTGAACCTGTTCCGGCCCAGCGTCGGGGCGTTCGCCGTCGGCATGGCGCAGGCCGCCCTCGACGCCGCCACCGAACACGCGGGCGCGCGCACCGCCTTCGGCGGCCCGCTCAAGGACCTGCAGGCCGTGTCCCACGCGCTCGCCGAGACGGCGACCCGCACCGAGGCCGCGCGGCTGCTCGTCTACGCCGCCGCGGAGGCGTACGACAGCGGGGCGCCCGACATCGCGAAGCGGTCGGCGATGGCGAAGCTGTACGCGACCGAGACGGCCCAGTTCGCGGTGGACCGGGCGGTGCAGATCCACGGTGCCCGCGCGCTGGAGCGCGGGCACCTGCTGGAGCACCTCTACCGCGAGGTGCGGGCGCCGCGTATCTATGAAGGGGCCACCGAGGTCCAGCGCACCATCATCGCGAAGGAGCTCTACCGATGAGCCTGCGGCGCATCAACCCCGGCGAGCTGTCGCCGCCCACCGGCTTCAGCCACGCCGTCACCGCGACCGGCCGCACGCTGGTCTTCCTGGCGGGGCAGACCGCCCTCGACCCGGCGGGCAAGATCGTCGGTGACACGCTGCCGGCCCAGTTCGAGCTTGCGCTCGGCAACCTGCTCGCGGCGCTGGCCGCCGCGGGCGGCGGCCCCGCCGACCTGGCCCGGCTCACCGTGCACACCACCGACGTCGCCGCCTACCGGGAGCACGCCCCCGAACTCGGGCGGCTGTGGCGGACGCTGGCGGGCCGCGACTACCCGGCGATGGCGGTGGTCGGAGTGGTCCGGCTCTGGGACGAGGAGGCGATGGTCGAACTCGACGGGATCGCCGTCCTGTCGTAGGACCGCGGCCGTACGCTGCGTGATCCCTTGGCAGCGCCTACGCCATGTGACATATTACTGCGGTGCCCACGAGACACTCGCTGGACGTCGTCATCGTCGGGGCCGGGGTTGTCGGCGCGGCCTGCGCCTACTACGCCGCCCGGTCCGGACTGTCCGTCGCCGTGGTCGACCGCGGCTCCGTCGCGGGCGGCACCACGGGCGCCGGTGAAGGCAACCTGCTGGTCTCCGACAAGGAGCCCGGCGCTGAACTCGACCTCGCGCTGCTGTCCACCAGGCTCTGGCGCGAGCTCGCCGACGACTTCCCACCGGAGATCGAGTTCGAGTCCAAGGGCGGCCTCGTCGTCGCGTCCGACGAGGCCCGCCTGGACGCCCTCGGCACCTTCGCCGCCGGCCAGGCGGCGGCCGGCGTCACCGTCGCCCGGGTCCCGGCGGACCGGCTGCACGACGCCGAACCCCACCTGGCGCCCGGCCTCGCCGGCGCCTTCCACTACCCGCAGGACGCCCAGGTCCAGCCCGCCCTCGCCGCCGCCCACCTGCTGCGCGCCGCCCGGCGCGCCGGGGCGCTGCTGCGCCTCGGCGAGGAGGTCACCGCGGTCCTGACCGGCCCCGGCCCCGGCGGCGTGGTGTCCGGGGTGCGCACCGACCGGGGCGAGCTGCGGGCACCCGCCGTGGTCAACGCGGCCGGGAGCTGGGGCGGCGAACTCGCCGCGCTGGCCGGGGTGGAGCTGCCGGTCATGCCCCGGCGCGGCTTCGTCCTCGTCACCGAACCGCTGCCCCGGCTCGTCCGGCACAAGGTCTACGCCGCCGACTACGTCGCCGACGTGGCCAGCGGCTCGGCGGCCCTGCAGACCTCGCCGGTGGTCGAGGGCACCCCCTCGGGTCCGGTGCTCATCGGCGCCAGCCGGGAGCGGGTGGGCTTCGACCGCACGCTGCGGGTCGAGGTGCTGCGCCGGCTCGCGGCCGGGGCGGCCGGGCTCTTCCCGGTGCTGACCGGGGTCCGCGTGCTGCGCGCCTACCACGGCTTCCGGCCCTATCTGCCGGACCACCTGCCCGCGATCGGGCCGGACCCGCGCGCGCCCGGCCTCTTCCACGCCTGCGGGCACGAGGGCGCCGGCATCGGACTCGCCCCGGCGACCGGGCTGTTGCTCGCCGCCGCGATCCGGGGCGAGCGGCCCGCCCTGGACCTGACACCGTTCCGCCCCGACCGGTTCCCCGGCGCGGCGGACCCGAAAGGACCCCACGATGGCGCGTGACCCCCTCGACCTGGCCGGGGCCGTCCCCGAGCCGTCGTTCGAGATCCGGATGGACGGCCGGGCCGTGCCCGTGCTGCCCGGCCGGAGCATCGCCGCGGCCCTGTGGGCGGCGGGCATCCTCGCCTGGCGCACCACCCGGGTGGGCGGGCGCCCGCGCGGCGCCTTCTGCGGGATCGGCGCCTGCTACGACTGCCTCGTCACCGTCAACGGCGTCCCCAACCAGCGGGCCTGCCTGGTCCCGGCCCGCCCCGGCGACCTCGTCACCACCCAGGAGGGCCACGGCCGTGCCGACCTCGCCGTCTGAACCGTCCGAGCCGTCCGAACCCGCGGTGCCCGCCGTGCCCGCGCAGCATGCCCCCGCGGCGTACGACCTCGCGGTCATCGGTGCCGGCCCCGCCGGGCTCGCCGCCGCCGTGACCGCGGCCGACCTCGGGCTGAGCGTCGCGCTGCTCGACGCGGCGGCGGCCGCCGGCGGCCAGTACTACCGCCACCCCGCGCCGGGCCTCGGCGCCGCGCGCCCCGAGGCGCTGCACCACGGCTGGGCCGCCTTCGCCGCGCTGCTGCGCCGGCTCGACCGGCACACCGCGGCGGGACGGGTCCGGCACCTCGCCCGCCACCACGTCTGGACCGTGGAACGCGCCGGCCCGGCGGCGTGGACGGCGCACGCCGTCACCGGCCCCGACGGCCCGGAGCAGGGCAGCGCGGCCGTGACGTCCCGCGCGCTGCTGCTGGCCACCGGCTCCTACGAGCGGCAACTACCCTTCCCCGGCTGGACGCTGCCCGGGGTGGTCGGTGCGGGCGGCGCCCAGGCGATGCTCAAGTCGGGCCTGGTGCTGCCGGGACGGCGCGTCGTCGTGGCGGGCAGCGGCCCGCTGCTGCTGGCGGTCGCCGGCTCGCTGGCCGCCGCGGGCGCGAGGATCCCCGCCGTCGTCGAGGCGGCCGGCTACGCCGCGTACGCCAGGAGCCCCCGGTCACTGGCCGCCAACCCGGGCAAGCTCCTCGAAGGCGCGGTCCACGGCGCCACCCTGCTGCGCCACGGCCTGCGCCCGCTCACCCGCCGCGCGGTGACGCGGGCGCACGGCACCGACCGGGTCGAGGCCGTCACCGTCTCCCGGCTGGACCGGGACTGGCGTCCCGTGCCGGGCACCGGCCGGCGGATCGCCTGCGACGCGCTGGCGGTGGGCCACGGCCTGGTGCCGCAGCTGGAGCTGGCCACCGGCCTCGGCTGCGCCACCCGCCGCACCCCCGACGGCACGCACGCCCTCGTCCTGGACGCGCGCCAGCGGACCTCGGTGCCCGGAGTCTGGGCGGCCGGTGAGGCCGGGGGAGTGGGCGGTGCGCAACTCGCGCTCGCCGAGGGGGAGCTGGCGGCCCTCGCCATCGCCGCCGCGGCACCCTCCGCCGCACGCCCCGACGCCCGGCGGGCGGCCACGCCGCTCCGTGCCCGGACGCGGCTGCGCGCCTTCGCGGCGGTGATGGCGGCCGTCCACCGGCCGGGCGACGGCTGGCCGGACTGGCTGGACGACGACACCGACGTGTGCCGCTGCGAGGAGGTCACCGCGGGCGGGATCCGTGCGGCGGTCGCCGACCTGGGCGCCCGCGACGCCCGCACCGTCAAGCTGTTCACCCGCGCGGGGATGGGCTGGTGCCAGGGCCGGATGTGCGGCCCGGCGGTCGACTGCCTGGCGGGCTCCGGAGCGGGCCCCGACCGCCGTCCGCTCTCCTGCCCGGTGCCGCTGGCCGTGCTGCTGGAGCCGGCCGAGCCGCCGCGAGAACCGTAGGACTGCCGCCTCCGCACCTCTTGTGATGCCCCTCCGACACCCAGTAAAATGTCACACCTCACTAAAGGGAGAACCACCGTGACCACGAACACCCCACCCCGCGACCAGCCCTGGCACGGCATCATGGTCGCCACCGCCCTCCCCTTCCACACCGACCTCCGCGTGGACCACGACGGTTACGCCGAGCACGTCGCCTGGCTCATCGCGTCCGGCTGCGACGGTGTCGTGCCCAACGGCTCCCTGGGCGAGTACCAGACCCTCACCGACGACGAGCGGTCCCGCGTGGTGCGCACCGCCGTCGAGGCGGCGGGCGACGGCGACCGCGTCATGCCCGGCGTCTCCGCCTACGGCAGCGCCGAGGCCCGGCGCTGGGCGGAGCAGGCCGGTGAGGCCGGCGCCGGCTCCGTGCTGCTGCTGCCGCCCACCGCGTACCGCGCCGACGAGCGGGCGGTGCGCGCGCACTACGCCGAGGTGGCCAGGGCCGGACTGCCGGTGGTCGCCTACAACAACCCGTTCGACACCAAGGTCGACCTGACCCCGCGACTGCTCGCCGAGCTCTACAACGAGGGCAGCATCGTCGCGGTCAAGGAGTTCACCGGCGACGTCCGCCGGGCCTACGAGATCGCCGAACTCGCCCCCGGCCTGGACGTGCTGGTCGGCGCCGACGACGTCCTGCTCGAACTCGGCATCGCGGGCGCCGTCGGCTGGATCGCGGGCTATCCCAACGCGTTCCCCGAGGCCTGCGCCACGCTGTACCGGGCGGCGCTCTCCGGCGACCTCGACACCGCCGTGCCGCTCTACCGCGCGCTGCACCCGCTGCTGCGCTGGGACTCCAAGCCCGAGTTCGTCCAGGCCATCAAGGTGTCGATGGACCTGGTGGGCCGGACCGGCGGCCCCGTCCGCCCGCCGCGCTTCGCGCTCTGCGCCGACATCGAGGCCGCCGTGCGCGCCGCGACCGAGAAGGCGATGGCCGAAGGACTCGGCTGACCCGCCGGAGCACCGACGAGAACGATCCTGGAAACCGACGAGCAGGAGGACCCCGTGCGCAGCCGGAACATCTACCACGCCGTGGACTCGCACACCGAGGGCATGCCGACCCGCGTCATCACCGGCGGCGTGGGCGTCATCCCCGGGGCCACGATGGCCGAGCGCCGGCTGTACTTCATGGAGCACCACGACCGGGTGCGCACGCTGCTGATGTACGAGCCGCGCGGGCACGCGTCGATGAGCGGCGCGATCCTGCAGCCGCCGACCCGCCCCGACGCGGACTACGGCGTGCTGTACATCGAGGTCTCCGGCTACCTGCCGATGTGCGGCCACGGCACCATCGGCGTCGCCACCGTCCTCGTCGAGACCGGCATGGTGCCGGTCACCGAACCGGTCACCACCGTCCGGCTGGACACGCCCGCCGGACTCGTCACCGTCGACGTCCAGGTGCGGGACGGGGAGGCCACCGCCGTCACGCTGCGGAACGTCCCGGCGTTCTCGGCCGGGCTGGACCTCAAGGTGGACGTGCCGGGGCACGGCAGGCTCAGCTATGACCTCGCCTACGGGGGCAACTTCTACGCGATGCTGCCGCTGGCCGACCTCGGGCTGCCCTTCGCGCGCGAGCGCCGGCACGACATCCTCGCCGCCGGGCTGGCGGTGATGGAGGCGATCAACGCGGCGGACCGGCCGGTGCACCCGGAGGACCCGGACATCAGCGGCGTCAAGCACGTCCAGCTGATCGCCCCCGGCTCCGACGCGCGGCGGTCCCGGCACGCGATGGCCATCCACCCCGGCTGGTTCGACCGCTCGCCGTGCGGCACCGGCACCTCGGCGCGCATGGCGCAGCTGCACGCGCGCGGTGAACTCCCGCTGCACACCGACTTCGTCAACGAGTCGTTCATCGGCACGTCCTTCACCGGCCGGCTCGTCGAGCGGACGACGGTCGGCGGGCTGCCCGCCGTGGTGCCCACCGTCACCGGCCGCGCCTGGATCACCGGCACCGCCCAGTACTTCCTGGACCCGTCGGACCCCTTCCCCGGCGGGTTCCTGCTGTGACCGCCGCTGCCACCACTGTCACCGCTGCCACCTCTGCCGACGGCGCCTTCCGGGGCTCGAAAGCAACGTGACATTGTACGCTGGACCCCCGCGGGACGACGGAGGAACAGCGATGGGTGACCTGAAACAGCGCAACCTGATCACGGCGCAGGAGCGGCTGCGCGATCAGGTCGGCCACGCGCTGCGTGCCGCGCTCATCGCCGGCGAACTGCGACCCGGTGTCGTCTACTCGGCGCCCGCGCTCGCCGCGGACTTCGGCATCTCGGCGACCCCCGTGCGCGAGGCGATGCTCGATCTGGCCCGCGAGGGCCTGGTCGAGCCGGTGCGCAACAAGGGTTTCCGCGTCACCGAGATGAACGAGCGCGACCTCGACCAGTACACCGAGATCCGCGCCCTCATCGAGGTCCCGACGGTCGGCCGGGTCACCCGCACCGCCACCGCGGAACAGCTGGAGGAACTGCGGCCGGTCGCCGAGGAGATCGTCGCCGCCGCGCGGGCCCACGACCTCATCGGGTACCTGGAGGCGGACCGCCGCTTCCACCTCACCCTTCTCGGCCTGGCCGGGAACGAGCGGCTGGTGGAGGCGGTGGGCGATCTGCGCAAGCGCTCGCGCCTGTACGGGCTGACGCGGCTGGACGAGCGCGGCGAGCTGGTGTCGTCCGCCGAGGAGCACGTCGAGCTGCTCGACCTGATGATCTCGGGAGACGCCGAGGCGGCCGAGGAGTGCATGGCCCGCCACCTCGGGCACGTCAGGTCCCTGTGGGCGGTGGGCAAGGAGGAGCCGGCCCCGGCGAAGCCGGAACCGGTCCTCAAGCGGCGGCTCGGCGGGGCGTAGCCCCCCGGCGGTCAGCCGAGCAGCGCGCCCATCCACGCCTCGACGCCCGCGGCGTCGCGGGGCAGCGCGCCCGACATCAGGCGGGCGCCGTCCGGGGTGATCACCAGGTCGTCCTCGATGCGGATGCCGATGCCGCGCAGTTCCAACGGCAGCGTCTCGTCGTCGGGTTGCAGGTACAGGCCGGGTTCGACGGTGAGGACGTGGCCCTCCTCCAGCGTCCCGTCGAGGTAGGTCCCGGCCCGGGCCTGGGCGCAGTCGTGGACGTCCAGGCCGAGCATGTGGCCGCTGCCGCACAGGGTGTAGCGGCGGTAGAGGTCGCTCTCCCGCGCGTCGGCGCGCAGCACGCCCCAGTCCGTGAGCCCCTCGGCGATGACGCCCATCGCGGCCAGGTGGAAGTCCCGGAAGCACGCACCGGGTTTGAGCGCCGCGATGCCGGCGTCCTGCGCGGCCAAAACCAGGTCGTACAGCTGCCGCTGTACGGGGGAGAAGGTGCCGGACAGCGGCAGGGTGCGGGTGACGTCGGCGGTGTAGAGGGTGTCGGTCTCCACGCCCGCGTCGAGCAGCAGCAGTTCGGCGGGATCGAGCGGGCCGTCGTTGCGGGTCCAGTGCAGGACGCAGGCGTGCGCGCCGGAGGCGGCGATGGTGTCGTACCCGGTGCCGTTGCCCTCGGCGCGGGCGCGCCGGTCGAACGTCCCGGCGATCCAGCGCTCGCCGCGCGCGTGCCGCAGGGCGCGCGGCAGGGAGCGGACGGCGTCCTCGAACCCGGCGACCGTGTGGTCCACGGCGAGCTGCAGCTGGCCGACCTCCCAGGCGTCCTTCACCAGCCGCAACTCCGACAGCGCGCTCGCGAGTTCGGCGTCCGTGGCGGCGTCGCGGCCCGGCGGCAGGGCGCCGAACGCGTCCAGGTGCGCGCACCGGATGCCCGTCATCCGCTCGGCCTCCGCGAGGTCGGGACGGCGCCCGACCCAGAACTCCCCGTAGCGGCGGTCGCGGTAGAACCCGGGCTCGCTGCGCGGTGAGCGCGGCCGCAGGTAGAGCACCGCCTCGTGCCCGGACGGTCCGTCCGGCTCCAGGACCAGCACGTTGCCCGGCTGGTCCTCGCCGGTCAGGCCGGTGAGCCAGGCGTAGGCGCTGTGCGGGCGGAAGCGGAAGTCGTCGTCGTTGGAGCGGACCTTGAGCTGCCCGGCGGGGACGACGAGCCGTTCGCCGGGGAAGCGCGCGGACAGCCGGTCGCGGCGGGCCGGGGTGAGGTGCGCGGCGGGGACGCGGGTGCTGTCCGGCAGCGGGGAGGCGGCCCACCGGGTGCCCATGAAGGCGTCCAACTCCGGTGAGGTGGGCAGGTCGTGGCTTCCCGTATGCGGGCGGGCGGGTGTTCCGTTCATCGCGAGGGGCTCCTTCGGACACGGGTCGGTAACGGCGACGCGCACACCTTGTCAGTGCAATTTCACATTACTATGTTACGGGTCACATCACAGAGTGCGGTTCCTCGCAACGGAGTGGCCCATATGACCCAGCGCACCCAACTCGCCCTGTCCACCGCCCTTCTGGCGTCCCTCGCCCTCGGTATCACGGGCTGTTCCGGCGACGCGAAGGCCGGTCCCACCGGGGGGAAGAACCCGGTGGCGGCCAACGACGGACAGGTCGTCGGCGGCATCCCGGCCAAGGGCGGCACCCTGACCGTCCTGTCCAACCAGGACTTCTCGCACCTGGATCCGGCCCGCAACTGGACGATGCCCAACATGGACCTGGGGATCCGGCTGCTCTACCGGACCCTGACCACCTTCAGGAGCGAGCCGGGCAAGGCCGGCAGCGAGGTCGTCCCCGACCTGGCCACCGACCTCGGCACCTCCACCGAGGGCGGCAAGGTGTGGACCTTCACCCTCAAGAAGGGCCTGAAGTACGAGGACGGCACCCCGATCACCGCTCAGGACGTCAAGTACAACGTCGAGCGGTCGTTCTCCCCCGACCTCACCGGCGGCCCGGACTACGCCGCCCAGTACCTGGCCGACACCAAGGGCTACCAGGGGCCCCTGACGGGCAAGCACCTCGGCTCCATCGTCACCCCCGACGACCTCACCATCGTCTTCCGGCTCAAGCGCCCGGTCGCCGAGTTCGCCTCCACCGTCACGCTGCCCACCTTCTCGCCCGTCCCGCAGGCCCGCGAGAAGGGCGCGCAGTACGACGCCCGGCCGTTCTCCTCCGGCCCCTACAAGGTCGAGCGCTACGACCGGGGCAAGAAGCTGGTCCTGGTCCGCAACCCGCACTGGGACGCCGCCACCGACACCGTCCGCAAGGCGTACCCGGACCGCTTCGTCTTCGTCCAGGGGCTCAAGGGCGGCCAGGTCGACGACCGCGTCATCGCCTCGGCGGGCGGCGACGCCTCCACGGTCGAGTGGGCCAACATGCGGCCCGAGAGCGCGCCCAAGGTGCTGCCCAAGGCCGATGTCAGGAGCCGGCTGATCGCCGAGTCCAACGGCTGCACCGTGATGCTGCAACTGAACACCAGCAGGGCCCCGTTCAACGACCCGAAGGTCCGCGAGGCCATGCAGTACGCGGTCGACAAGGCGTCGCTGCTCACCGCGTCCGGCGGCCCCGCGCTCAACGACATCGCCACCGCCTACCTGCCGCCCGCCCTCACCGGCTCCCGGCAGGCCGACACCCTGAAGATCGCGCCGGCCGGTGACGTCGGCAAGGCCAGGGAACTGCTGAAGGCGGCCGGCAAGGACGGCGGCTTCCGCGCCACCTTCACCGTCTCCACCGGCGACAAGACCAGGGCCGAGGCGATCCAGCAGGGACTGTCGCGGGTCGGGGTCGCGGTCACCATCAACACCGTCGACCCGTCCGCCTACTACGAGTCGATCGGCGACACCAGGAGCGCGCCCGACATGGTGATGGCGGGCTGGTGCCCCGACTACCCGTCGGGCTCCACCTTCCTGCCCTTCGTCTTCGACGGCCGCACCATCCGGGAGAAGGGCAACCAGGGCAACTACTCCCAGTTCCGCGACGACGCCGTCATGCGGCGGATGGACGAGATCACCGCGATGTCCGACGCGGCCCGGGCCGACCAGGCCTGGATCGCGCTCGACGCGCAGATCATGGCCGAGTCCCCGGCCGTCCCGCTGATGCTGGAGCGCAAGCCGCTGCTGGTCGGCACCAACATCGCGGGCGCCTACGGGCACCCGGTGTGGTCGGGCCAGCTCGACTACGCGGCCATCGGCCTCAAGGACCCGTCCAAGAGCCAGGGCTGAGGGGCGCACCGCGATGGCCACCCGCACCGTGCCCGAACGGGTACCTCCCCCCGGACCCGCGCCGCGGACCGCCGCCGCACCCGCGCCGCGGACCGTCCCCGCGGCCGGGCCGTGGCGGCTCGCCTGGCGGCAACTGCGCCGCCGGCCGGCCGCCCGCTTCGGCCTGGTGGTCGTGGCGCTGCTCGTCGTGATGGCCGCCGGGGCGCCGCTGCTCGGCGCGCTCGGCGGCTGGTCGCCCACCGAGTTCGACCAGACCGCCGTCGACCCCTACCTCGGCGGGCTGCCGCTGGGACCGCTCGGCGGCATCGGCGCCGACCACTGGCTGGGCGTCGAACCCGTCACCGGACGCGACCTGTTCGCCCGGGTCGTCACCGGCGCCCAGGTCTCGCTGCTGATCTCGCTGAGCGCCACCGCGGTGGTCGTCGTCGCGGGCACCGCCACCGGGATCGCGGCCGGCTACTTCGGCGGCCGCACCGACGCCGTGCTCAGCCGGCTGATGGACCTGACGATGTCCTTCCCGTCCCTCATCTTCATGATCGCGATGATGTCGGTGGCCCGGGACGTCAACCGGATCCTGCTGATGACCGCCGTCATCGGGGTCTTCGGCTGGCCCGGCATCGCCCGCGTCGTCCGCGGCGAGACGCTCTCCGTCAAGCACCGCGAGTACGTCGAGGCCGCCCGGGTCGGCGGCTCGGGCGCCTGGCGGATCCTGGGCCGGGAGATCCTGCCCAACGTCGCCGGGCCGATCATCGCGTACACCACGCTGCTGGTGCCGGGGATGATCAGCACCGAGGCCGCCCTCAGCTATCTCGGCGTCGGCGTCCGGCCGCCCACGCCCTCCTGGGGCCAGATGATCGCCGACAGCGTCGCGTTCTACGAGACCGACCCGATGTACTTCCTCATCCCCAGCTGCTTCCTCTTCCTGGCCGTCCTCGCCTTCACCCTCCTCGGCGACGCGCTGCGCGACATCCTCGACCCCCGGGGAGGCCGCCGGTGATCCTCTACCTCGCCCGCCGGCTCGCCGGGGTCGCCGGCGTGCTCCTCGCGATCTCCGCCATCACCTTCACCATCTTCTACGTCCTGCCCTCCGACCCGGCGGCCGCCGCCTGCGGCAAGAGCTGCAGCCCCGAGCGCCTCGAACTGGTCCGCCACTCCATGGGCCTGGACCAGCCGATCTGGCGGCAGTTCGGCGAGTTCCTCGCCGGCATCTTCTCCGGCCGCACCCTGGGGGAGGGCCCGCACGCGCTGCGCTGCGGCTTCCCCTGCTTCGGCTACAGCTACGAGAACGCGATCCCGGTGTGGGACCTGCTGATGGACCGGCTGCCGGTCTCCGTCTCGCTCGCCGCCGGCGCGGCGGTGCTGTGGCTGCTGCTCGGGCTGGGCGCGGGCGTCACCGCGGCGCTGCGCAAGGACACCCTCGTCGACCGCACCCTGATGGTCGGCGCGGTCGCGGCGGCCTCCATGCCCGTCTACTTCACCTCGGTGATGCTGATCTACGGCGTGATCAGGATCGCCGGAGTGCTGCCGTACCCCACCTACACCGACCTCACCGCCGGGCCGCTCGACTGGGCGGCCAACCTCGTCCTGCCCTGGCTGGCGCTGGCCCTGCTCTACGCCGCCATGTACGCCCGGCAGAGCCGCAGTTCGATGATCGAGGCGATGGCGGAGCCGTACATCCGCACCGCCCGCGCCAAGGGCATGCCGGAGCGCACCGTCGTCGTCAAGCACGGGCTGCGCTCCGGGATGACGCCGATCCTCACCCTGTTCGGAATGGACCTCGGCGGACTGCTGGCCGGCGCCGTCATCACCGAGTCCATCTTCGGGCTGCCGGGCGTCGGACGGCTCTTCTACGACGCCCTGGTCCGCTCCGACCAGCCCGTGATCCTCGGCGTGACCCTGCTGGCGGCCTTCTTCATCGTCATCGCCAACCTGGCCGTGGACCTCCTCTACGCCTTCGTCGACCCGCGAGTGAGGTACTGATGGCCGCGTCCGGCCCGCTGCTCGAAGTCCGCGACCTCCAGGTCGCCTTCCCCACCCCCGCGGGTCCGGTCCGCGCCGTCGACGGCATCGGCTTCACCGTCGAGGCGGGCCGCACCCTGGGCATCGTCGGCGAGTCCGGCTCGGGCAAGTCCGTCACGTCGCTGGCCGTCATGGGCCTGCACCGCGGTGCGGCCGTGAGCGGGTCGATCGCGTTCGACGGCCGGGAGCTGACCGGGCTGCCCGACCGCGAGCTCAACCGGCTGCGCGGCCGCCGGATGGCGATGATCTTCCAGGACCCGCTGTCCAGCCTGCACCCCTACTACACGGTCGGTGAACAGGTCGCCGAGCACTACCGGGTGCACTTCGGGGCGGGCCGGGCGGCCGGGCGGCGGCGGGCCGTCGAGATGCTCGGCGAGGTCGGCATCCCGGAGCCGGCCCGGCGGGCGGCGGACCATCCGCACCAGTTCTCCGGCGGCATGCGCCAGCGCGTCATGATCGCCATGGCGCTGGCCTGCGAACCGGACCTGCTGATCGCGGACGAGCCCACCACGGCGCTCGACGTCACCGTGCAGGCGCAGATCCTCGAACTCATCGCGCGCATCCAGGCCGACCGCGGCCTCGGAGTCGTGATGATCACCCACGATCTGGGGGTCGTCGCCCGTGTCGCCCACGAGGTGCTGGTGATGTACGGCGGCCGGGCCGCGGAACAGGCCCCGGTCGACCGGCTGTTCGCCGCGCCCGCGCACCCGTACACCCGCGGCCTGCTCGACTCGCTGCCCCGGCTCGACGACCCCGACGACGCGCCGCTGCGCGCCATCCCGGGCAGCCCGCCCTCGCTGCTCGCGCCGCCTCCCGGCTGCTCCTACCTGCCGCGCTGTCCACGGGCGGCGGCCGGCAGCGCCGCCGAGCGGGACCGGTGCGCCGCCGAGCGGCCGGCCTTCGGCGCGGCCGCCCAGGGCCACCAGGTGGCCTGCCACCACCCCCTGGACGCGGGCGGGCCGTCCGCCCCGGCCGTCCCCGTCGCGGAAGGATCACGATGAGCGCCCTGGAGACGGCCGCCGCCCCCGGCGCCCCGGCGGACGGCGGAGCGCCGCCGCTGCTGTCCGTCCGCGACCTGGTCAAGACGTTCCCGGGCCGCCGCACCCGCGCCGGGCGCGCGGGCGCCCCCGTCCGGGCCGTGGACGGCGTCGGGTTCGACATCGCCGCGGGCGAGACGCTGGGCCTGGTGGGGGAGTCGGGGTGCGGGAAGTCCACCACCGGACGGATGGTCGTCCGGCTGCTGGAGCCCACCTCGGGGACCGTCGCCTTCGACGGCCGCGACATCAGCCACCTGTCGGCCCGCGCGCTGCGCCCGGTGCGGCGCCATGTGCAGATGGTGTTCCAGGACCCGTTCTCGTCCCTCAACCCCCGGCAGACGGTCGCCCGCATCATCGCCGACCCGATCCTGGCGCAGGGCGGCGGAGCGGCCGACGCGCGCAGGCGCGCCGCCGAACTGCTGGACCTGGTCGGCCTCGCCCCCGAGCACCTCGACCGCTATCCGCACGAGTTCTCCGGCGGCCAGGCCCAGCGCATCGGCATCGCCCGGTCGCTGGCCACCGGCCCGCGGCTGATCGTCGCCGACGAGCCGGTGTCCGCCCTCGACGTCTCGATCCAGGCGCAGATCGTGAACCTGATGGAGACCCTGCAGCGCGAACTCGGCCTCGCCTACCTCTTCATCGCGCACGACCTGTCGGTCGTCAAGCGGGTCTGCGACCGCGTCGCGGTGATGTACCTCGGCCGGATCGTCGAGATCGGCCCCAAGGCCGAGGTGTACGGCGCCCCCGCCCACCCGTACACGCGGGCGCTGCTGTCCGCCGTCCCGCTGCCGGACCCGGCGGCGGAGCGGGCCAGGGAGCGGATCGTGCTGCTCGGCGACCCGCCCAGCCCCGCGCGTCCGCCGGCGGGCTGCACCTTCCACCCGCGCTGCCACAAGGCGCGGGAGATCTGCCGCACCGAGGCGCCGCCGCTGCGGATCGCGGGCCCCGGGCAGCGGGAGGCCGCCTGCCACTTCCCGGAGCCGGCCCCGAACGCGTAGGCCCCTGAGCGCACCGGCCCCTGCACGCACCGGCCCCTGCACGCACCGGCCCCGAACTTTACGAGCGCCGTCGCGTGCGTGATGCTGACCCGTCGTCGTAACAGTGATCGACCCGGCGGGTCCGGTCGGTGCAGAGGGGGAGGCCGCGGTGGTCCGCGTAGTGCTGCTGGGACCGGTTCAGGTGTTCGCCGACGAGGGGACGCCGGTCGAGGTGGGGGGCGTCCGGCTGCGGATGCTCCTCGCCCGGCTCGCCCTGGAGGAGGGCCGCACGGTCTCCGTCGACTCCCTCATCGACGGCCTGTGGGGGGAGGAGTCGCCCGCCGAGGCGGCCAACGCGCTCCAGGCCCTGGTGTCCCGGCTGCGCAGGGCGCTGCGCGGCGCCGCGCGGTTGGAGTCCGCGTCCGGCGGCTACCGCCTGTCGGTGCGGCCCGAGGACGTGGACGCGCACCACTTCGAGGAGCAGGCGGCCCGGGGCCGGCGGGCGCTGGCGGCCGGGCGCCCCGACGAGGCGGCCCCGCTGCTGGCGACGGCACTCGGGCTGTGGCAGGGCGCGGCGCTCGCCGACGTCCTCGACGCCCCGTTCGCCGGGCCCGTCGCGACCCGGCTGGAGGATCTGCGGACCGCGGCGGCCGAGGACCGCTGCGACGCGGAGCTGCGGCTCGGGCGGTACGGCGAGGTGCTGGCCGACCTCGAGGCCGCGGGGGCCGAACGGCCGCTGAGCGAGCGGGTCGCCGGGCTGCGGATGCGGGCGCTGGCCGCGGCCGGACGGCAGTCCGACGCCCTCGCGGTGTACGAGGCGATCCGCGGGCGGCTCGGCGAGGAGCTCGGCGTCGATCCGGCCGCCGACCTGCGGGAGATCCATCTGGAGCTGCTGCGCGGCGAGCTGCGGACGCCCGCGGAGAAGGCCGAGCCGGCGCCGAGCCGCCTGCCGGCCCGGCTCACGAGCTTCGTCGGACGGGACGGCGAACTGCTGCGCCTCGCGGACCAGCTGGAACGCGGCCGGCTCGTCACCATCGTCGGCCCCGGCGGTGCGGGCAAGACCCGGCTCTCCCTCGAAGCCGCCTCCCTGGACCGCGCCCACGCGCGCGGCCGGGTCTGGTTCGTGCCGCTCGCCGGGGTGAGCGCCCCGGACCAGCTGGCCGACGCGGTGCTCGGCGCCCTCAGCTCCACCGACGGCCGCCTCTACGACGCTGGCCAGGGCCGGCGGGCCACCCCGGTCGAGCGGATGGCCGGCCTCCTCGGCAGCGGGGACGCCCTGCTGCTGCTCGACAACTGCGAGCACCTCGTCGAGGCGGCCGCCGAACTCACCGCCGACCTGCTGGACCAGCTCCCCGAGCTGCGGATCCTCGCCACCAGCCGGGAGGCCCTGGCCATCACCGGGGAGTCGCTGTGCCACCTCGGCCCCCTCGACATCCCGATGGGAGCGCCGGAGCCCGCCGAGGCCGCGCAGTCGCCCGCCGTCCGGCTCTTCGTCGACCGGGCCCGCGGTGTCCGGCCGGAGTTCACGCTGGACGACGCGACCCTCGACGCCGTGGTGGAGGTCTGCCGGCGGCTCGACGGGATGCCGCTCGCCCTCGAACTGGCCGCGGCGAAGCTCCGCTCGATGAGCGTCGAGCAGATCGCGCGCCGCCTGGACGACCGCTTCCGGCTGCTCGCCTCGGGCAGCCGCACCGCGCTGCCCCGCCAGCGCACCCTGCTCGCGCTGGTCGAGTGGAGCTGGGACCTGCTCGACGAGCCCGAGCGGATCCTCGCCCGCAGACTGTCGGTGTTCCCGGGCGGCGCGACCGTCCCCGCGCTCGAAGCGGTCTGCGCGGACGCGTCGCTGCCGGCCGCCGACGTCCCGTACGTCCTGGACGCCCTGGTCGAGAAGTCGCTGGTCCACACCGTGGACGAGGGGGCGGGCGAGCCGCGCTACCGGATGCTGGAGACGGTGCGGGCGTACGCGGAGCGGCAGCTCGCCGCCGCCGAGGCCGCGGCGGTCGCCCAGCGCTTCGCCGGGTACTTCCTGGCCCTGGCGGAGGAGCACGAACCGCGGCTGCGCACCGGGGAGCAACTGCGCGCGATCGAGGTCTTCGACGCCGAGCACGACAACCTCGTCCTCGCGCTGCGCTCGGTCGCCGACGCCCGGGACCCGGCCCTGGCGGAACGCTTCGCCGGAGCGTTGTTCTGGTACTGGGGGATCCGGGGGATGGGCACCCGGCTCGACACGTACCTGGCGCAGGCCGCCGGGGCCGACCCCGTACCGGCGCCGGACGGCGAACCCCGCGCCGCGGACGGCGAGTCGGCGACCGCGCGGGAGTTCCACCCGGCCGTGCTGCTCCTGCGGATGTCCCGGGTCTCCTTCCCCGCCCGCGGGTCGGGTCCCGGCGGCGGCGCGGAGCAGGACCCCTTCGACTCGCCCGACCCGTGGGTCCGGGCCAGCGCCCACCTGGCGCGGGACTTCGCCCTGACCGAGCAGGGCGACCTGGTCACCGGTGCCGCGTCCCGGATCGAGGCGCTGCGCGGCTTCGAGGAGGTGGGCGACCGCTGGGGGCTGGTGATGAGCCTGTTCCCGATCGGCCGCGACCACTCCCTGCGCGGCGAGTACCCCGAGGCCATCGCCACCTTCGAGCGGACCGTGGCCCTCAGCTCCGAACTCGGCACCGAGGACTACCTCTACCTGAGCAAGGCCCGCCTCGCCCGCGAGCGCCGGCGCAGCGGCGACCTGGAGGGCGCGTTCCGCGATCTGCACGCCGCCCACCGGCAGGCCCGCGAGCGCGGGCAGCTGCGCCTGGAGGCCAACATCCTCGTGGGGCTGGCCAATGTGCACCGCAGGGCCGGCGACCTGGCGCGCTCCGACGCGACCTTGGACCGGCTGGAGGCGCTGGGCGCCCGGCGGCCCGCCCTCAGCGGGCTGGCCCGCGACCTGATCGTCAGCACCCGCATCGAGAACCGCCTCGCCGAGGGAGACGCGGTCCGGGCCAGGGCGCTGCTGCCGGAGGCGGCCGGCGCCCTGCTCGGCCAGGGCGCGGGCGCCGCGCTCGCCTGGGTGGCGGAACTGCTGGGCGGGCTGCGGACGCTGGAGGGGGCTCCCGAGGACGGCGCCCGGTCGCTCGGCATGAGCCAGGTGATGCGCGGTGCCTTCGACCGGGGCGAGCCGGAGTGGCGCGAGCTGATCGACCGCATCGTGGCGACGCTGGGCGCGGAGGGCTTCGACAAGGCGTACGACGAGGGCGCCGCGTACTCCCGCGAGGACGCGCTGCGCTGGCTGGAGGCCGAGGCCCTGCGGGCGGCGCCGCGCGGCTGAGGGCCGCCGCGGATGTACGGACGGCCGGGCGGGGTCCACGCACCCCCGTGGTGCGGACTCCGCCCGGCCGGGCTTGTCGCCGGCGGGTCAGCCGGCGTTCTTCCGGTAGGCCCGCATGGCGAGCGGGAAGAAGACCACGACCACCCCGGCCATCCAGGCGAGGCTGCCGAGCAGCGAGTCGGCGACCGGGCCGCCGTTGAGCAGGCCGCGGACCGCGTCGGCCACCAGGGAGACGGGGTTGACGTCGGACCAGGCCTGGAGCCAGCCGGCCATCTTGTTGTCGGAGACGAAGACGTTGCTGGCGAAGGTGAGCGGCAGGATCAGGATGGTCATCAGCCCCTGTACCGAGGTGGGGTTCTTGATGAGCATGCCAAGGTAGACCGAGATCCACGAGAAGCTCAGCGCGAAGCCGATGAGCAGGCCGAACGCGGCGAGCGAGGCGACCGGGTCGGTCTCGAAGCGGTACCCCATGACCAGGGCGAGGACGACGAGGGTGGCCAGGCACGCGACGTAGCGCACGATGTCGGCGAGCACGGCGCCGATCAGCGGGCTGGAGCGGGCGATCGGCATGCTGCGGAACCGGTCGAAGATCCCGGTGCTGGCGTCCGCGCTGAGCGAGGCGCCGACGCCGATGCTGGCCTGGAAGACGGCCATGACCATGACGCCGGGGGTGACGTGCTGCAGATAGGCGTGGGTGTCACCCCCCGACATCGCGTCCCCGAACAGGTAGATGAACATCAGCAGGCTGATGATCGGCGTGAGGATCACGTCGACCAGCTGCATCGGCGACTTCATGAACTTGGTGACGCCGCGCCCGGCGAGGGCGAAGCTGTGCTGGGCGGTCCGGCCGAGGCCGATTCGGCCGGGGAGCGCGGCGGCGGCGGGGGCGCTGAGGGTCGGGGTGCTCATGTCAGGGGTCCTCTCGGTGGAACGCGGCGTGGGGAAGGGGGTGGCCGGGCTCAGACGGCGACGGGCTGCTCTTCGGCGGCCGGCGCGTGGCCGGTCAGGGCGAGGAAGACCTCGTCGAGGCTGGGCAGCCGCAGGCCCAGCTCGTCGGCGGTGATGCCGGCGCCGTCCAGCCGGCGGGCCACCGCGGCGACCAGCAGCGGGTCGTCGGCCGGGACGGTCAGCACACCGGAGTCCTGCGCGGGGGAGTGGCCGGACAGCTCGGCGAGCAGCCGCGCCACCTGCGGCACGTCGGCGGCCATGGCGGGGCGGACCTGGAGGATCTGCCCGCCGACGCGGCGCTTGAGCTCCCCGGGCCTGCCCTCGGCGACCTTGCGGCCCTGGTCGAAGACGGTGATGGAGTCGGCGAGCTGGTCGGCCTCCTCGAGGTACTGCGTGGTCAGCAGCACCGTGGAGCCGTCCGCGACCAGCTGGCGGATGACCTTCCAGACCTCCTGCCGGGCGTGCGGGTCGAGGCCGGTGGTGGGCTCGTCCAGGAAGAGCACCTGCGGCCGTCCGACCAGCGAGGCGGCCAGGTCCAGCCGCCGCCGCATGCCGCCGGAGAAGGTGGCGATCGGCTTGCGCGCCGCCTCGGTGAGGGAGAAGTCCGCCAGCAGCCCGGCGGCCCGCGCCTTCGCGTCGCGCCGGGACAGCCCGAGCAGCCGCCCGATGAGCACCAGGTTCTCGGTGCCGGACAGGGTCTCGTCCACGGAGGCGAACTGCCCGGTCAGCCCGATCAGCTGCCGGACCCTGACCGGGTCCCGGGCGATGTCGTGGCCGCCGATGGTGGCGCGCCCGGCGTCGGGGCGCAGCAGCGTGGCCAGGATCCGCACGGTGGTGGTCTTGCCCGCGCCGTTGGGACCCAGAACGCCGACGACCTTGCCGGCCGGCACCTCCAGGTCGACGCCGTCGAGTGCGGTGAAGTCGCCGTACCTCTTGACCAGGCCCTCGGCCCGGATCGCGTACCCCATGGTGAACAGCTCCTCGTCATGGTCCTCGTCGTTCTCGACGACCATGACGATGGCGAGCCGCGCTGACAGCCCGCGGACAGTCCGCTGACACCCCCTGACGACGCCGCCCGGCGGCTGTCAGGGGGCGTCAGCGACCCGGGCCGCGCCCCCCACGCGCGAGCCGTGCCCCTGCGGACCGGTCAGATGTCGCGGAACGTCTCGATCTGCGCGCCGATCGTGTTGAGGCGCTCCGCGAGGTCCTCGTAGCCGCGGTTGATGACGTAGACGTTGCGGAGCACCGAGGTGCCCTCGGCGGCCATCATCGCGAGGAGGATGACGACGGCCGGGCGCAGCGCGGGCGGGCACATCATCTCGGCGGCGCGCCAGCGGGTCGGGCCCTCGACGAGGACGCGGTGCGGGTCGAGGAGCTTGACGCCGGCGCCCAGCCGGGTGAGGTCGGTGAGGTAGATCGCGCGGTTGTCGTACACCCAGTCGTGGATGAGCGTGGAGCCCTGGGCGGTCGCGGCGATGGCGGCGAAGAAGGGGACGTTGTCGATGTTGAGGCCGGGGAACGGCATCGGGTGGATCTTGTCGATGGGCGCGCGGAGCTTGGAGGGGCGCACGGTGAGGTCGATGAGGCGGGTCCGGCCGTTGTCGGCCCGGTACTCCGCGGTGCGCTCGTGGTCCAGGCCCATCTCCTCCAGGACCGCCAGCTCGATCTCCAGGAACTCGATCGGCACGCGGCGGATCGTCAGCTCCGACTCGGTGACGACGGCCGCGGCGAGCAGGCTCATCGCCTCGACCGGGTCCTCGGAGGGCGCGTAGTCCACGTCGCGGTCGATGTCGCTGACGCCGTGCACGGTCAGCGTGGTGGTGCCGACGCCGTCGACCCGCACCCCGAGCTCCTCCAGGAAGAAGCAGAGGTCCTGGACCATGTAGTTGGAGCTGGCGTTGCGGATCACGGTGACGCCGTCGTTGCGGGCGGCGGCCAGCAGCGCGTTCTCGGTGACGGTGTCGCCGCGCTCGGTCAGCACGATGGGGCGGGCCGGGGAGATCTGCCGCTCGACGAACGCGTGGTAGGTGCCGTCGGTGGCGGTCACGTCGAGGCCGAAGTGGCGCAGCGCGTTCATGTGCGGCTGCACCGTCCGGGTGCCGAGGTCGCAGCCGCCCGCGTACGGGATCTTGAAGCGCTCGTTGCGGTGCAGCAGCGGGCCGAGGAACATGATCACGCTGCGGGTGCGGCGGGCCGCCGTGGTGTCCATCGCGTCGAGGTCCAGCTCGGCCGGCGGCACGATCTCCAGGTCGTTGCCGTCGTTGAGCCAGCGGGTGCGGACGCCGATGCTGTTGAGCACCTCCAGGATCCGGTAGACCTCCTCGATCCTGGCGACGCGGCGCAGCGTGGTGCGGCCGGAGTTCAGCAGGGAGGCGCACAGCAGCGCGACGCACGCGTTCTTGCTGGTCTTCACGTCGATGGCGCCCGACAGCCGGCGCCCGCCGACGACCCGCAGGTGCATGGGCCCCGAGTAGCCGAGCGAGACGATCTCGCTGTCCAGCGCCTCGCCGATCCGGGCGATCATCTCCAGGCTGATGTTCTGGTTGCCCCGCTCGATGCGGTTGACCGCGCTCTGGCTGGTGCCCAGCGCGTCCGCGAGCTGGGACTGGGTCCAGCCGCGGTGCTGGCGGGCGTCACGGATGAGCTTGCCGATACGGGCGAGGTAGTCATCGATCATGTGTCAAACGGTATCTCACACATGAGATGGAGGCCGTGTGGGGGAACGGGGTCGCGACGTGTGGATCCCGTGGAACGGGGTACGGATCGCGATTTCGCTCCAGATCCGGCGGCTTCCCGCAAGGCGGCTATCTCGGATATGAGATTTAACCGCCCGATCGTGTGAACGATTACGCCGGATGGCCCCGTGCGTACCGGAGCCCGGAGCCGGGCATGCGTCAGCGGCACGGGGGTGCCGGGGCATGACCCCGCACCGGTGATGTACTAGAGTTATCTCGACATCGAGATATCTGCCGAGGCGTACCACGCCGCAGTCACCGGGCTGCTAGGTAAGGCATACCTTACTTGGCGCTCACCTTAGCGGATCGGCATGGAGTCGTGCCGGTCGTGTCGGCAGGATTGCGGTGGTACGCGCGAATTACATGCATGAAGGAGACTGTCGTGTCGGCGAACAGCTTCGACGCCCGCAGCACGCTGCAGGTGGGCGACGAGTCGTACGAGATCTTCAAGCTGGACAAGGTCGAGGGCTCCGCCCGCCTTCCCTACAGCTTGAAGGTCCTGCTGGAGAACCTGCTCCGCACCGAGGACGGCGCGAACATCACCGCCGACCACATCCGGGCCATCGGCGGGTGGGACTCGAGCGCCCAGCCCAACCAGGAGATCCAGTTCACGCCGGCCCGCGTGATCATGCAGGACTTCACGGGCGTGCCCTGCGTGGTGGACCTCGCCACCATGCGTGAGGCCGTCAAGGAGCTCGGCGGCGACCCGTCGCGCATCAACCCGCTGGCCCCGGCCGAGCTGGTCATCGACCACTCCGTGATCGCCGACAAGTTCGGCACCCCGGAGGCGTTCGCGCAGAACGTGGAGCTGGAGTACGGCCGCAACCGGGAGCGCTACCAGTTCCTGCGCTGGGGCCAGACCGCGTTCGACGAGTTCAAGGTCGTCCCGCCGGGCACCGGCATCGTCCACCAGGTGAACATCGAGCACCTGGCGCGCACGGTCATGGTCCGGAACGGCCAGGCGTACCCCGACACCCTCGTCGGCACCGACTCGCACACCACCATGGTCAACGGCCTCGGTGTGCTGGGCTGGGGCGTCGGCGGCATCGAGGCCGAGGCCGCGATGCTCGGCCAGCCGGTGTCGATGCTCATTCCGCGCGTCGTCGGCTTCAAGCTGACCGGCGAGCTGCCGGCCGGCACCACCGCCACCGACCTGGTGCTGACGATCACCGAGATGCTGCGCAAGCACGGCGTCGTCGGCAAGTTCGTCGAGTTCTACGGCGAGGGTGTGGCGGCCACCAGCCTCGCCAACCGCGCCACCATCGGCAACATGTCGCCGGAGTTCGGCTCCACCGCCGCGATCTTCCCGATCGACGACGAGACCCTGAAGTACCTGCGGCTCACCGGCCGCGACGCCCAGCAGGTCGCGCTCGTCGAGGCGTACGCCAAGGCGCAGGGCCTGTGGCTGGACCCGGCCGCCGAGCCGGACTTCTCCGAGAAGCTGCAGCTCGACCTCTCCACGGTCGTCCCGTCGATCGCCGGCCCGAAGCGTCCGCAGGACCGCATCGTGCTCGCCAACGCCTCGCAGCAGTTCGCCCAGGACGTGCGCAACTACGTCGAGGACGACGACGAGGCCGGCAAGGAGTCCTTCCCGGCCTCCGACGCCCCGGCCGCCACCAACGGCGTGCCGACCCGCCCGACCCTGGTCACGCTCGCGGACGGCACGTCCTTCGAGCTCGACCACGGCGCCGTCACCGTCGCCGCGATCACCTCCTGCACCAACACCTCGAACCCCTACGTCATGGTCGCCGCGGCGCTCGTGGCCAAGAAGGCGGTCGAGAAGGGCCTGACCCGCAAGCCGTGGGTCAAGACCACCCTCGCCCCGGGCTCGAAGGTCGTCACCGACTACTTCGACAAGGCGGGCCTGACCCCGTACCTCGACAAGATGGGCTTCAACCTCGTCGGGTACGGCTGCACCACCTGCATCGGGAACTCCGGTCCGCTGGACGAGGAGATCTCGAAGGCGATCAACGAGCACGACCTGGCCGTCACCTCGGTGCTCTCGGGCAACCGCAACTTCGAGGGCCGGATCAACCCCGACGTCAAGATGAACTACCTGGCGTCGCCGCCGCTGGTCGTCGCGTACGCCATCGCGGGCTCCATGAAGGTGGACATCACCAAGGACGCCATCGGCTCCGACACCGAGGGCAAGCCGGTCTACCTCCAGGACATCTGGCCGACCGAGGCCGAGGTCAACGACGTCGTCGCCAACGCCATCGGCGAGGACATGTTCAACAAGTCCTACCAGGACGTCTTCGCCGGAGACGCCCAGTGGCAGGCGCTGCCGATCCCGACCGGCAACACGTTCGAGTGGGACAGCGAGTCCACCTACGTCCGCAAGCCCCCGTACTTCGACGGCATGACGATGGAGACCACCCCGGTCACCGACGTCATCGGCGCCCGGGTGCTGGCCCTGCTGGGCGACTCGGTCACCACCGACCACATCTCCCCGGCCGGTGCGATCAAGGCCGACACCCCGGCCGGCAAGTACCTGACCGAGCACAACGTCGAGCGCCGTGACTTCAACAGCTACGGCTCGCGCCGCGGCAACCACGAGGTCATGATCCGCGGCACCTTCGCCAACATCCGGCTGCGGAACCAGATCGCGCCGGGCACCGAGGGCGGCTTCACCCGCGACTTCACCGTCGAGGGCGGCCCGGTCGCGTACATCTACGACGCCTCGCAGAACTACCAGGCCGCCGGCATCCCGCTGGTCATCCTGGCGGGCAAGGAGTACGGCTCGGGCTCGTCCCGCGACTGGGCGGCCAAGGGCACCGCGCTGCTCGGCGTCAAGGCCGTCATCGCCGAGTCCTACGAGCGCATCCACCGCTCGAACCTGATCGGCATGGGCGTCCTGCCCCTGCAGTACCCGGAGGGCGCCACCGCGGCCTCCCTGGGCCTCACCGGCGAGGAGACCTTCTCCTTCACCGGCGTGACCGCGCTGAACGACGGCGGGATCCCGGAGACGGTGAAGGTGACGGCCGGCGACGTCGAGTTCGACGCCAAGCTGCGCATCGACACCCCCGGCGAGGCGGACTACTACCGCAACGGCGGCATCCTGCAGTACGTGCTGCGCTCGCTGATCACCAAGTAGGAACCCCCGCCACGGGCCCCAGCGGCCCGCGGCGGTGGTCCGGACGGACCGCACCCCTCACTCGGGGGTGCGGTCCGTCCGCATTTGTCCTTCAATAATTGAACGCAACGGGTGTGGTCAGTGGTAGATAAGTGAAGGCAAATGCCTACTGTTCGAGGAGGTTCCACAAACGGAGTCTGCCCCTCCGCGTTTCGGCCAGGTCTCAACTCGGGAAAGCTTCACGGCCAAACGGGCTTTCGATCTTGCCCTCCCAACGGGAAGTGGACTATACCTGTCGCGTCCAGGGAAGCCCGCGAGCGCGGGACGGGGCGGGGGATCGACGGGCCGAAACGCCCACTCGTGGCAGACCCCTCCCCCGGTGGATGGCAGCATCACTGAAGCTTCATCTGTTCGCGGGCGCCGGCGGATTCCGCTGCACCGCATGAGTCCTGTAGAGGGCGAGGACTTGAGCATGGGATCCGAACTGAACCGCCGGGATCTGGTCAAGCGCGCGATGGCCGTTGGCCTGGTCGCCGTACCGTCGGCATCTTTCCTCACCGCGTGTGCCTCCGACAGCGGTGACAAGACCGACAAGCCCAAGGAAACGGGCACGGTGTCCGCCAAGAACCCGCTCGGTGTCAAGGAGGGCGCGCCTCTCGAGGCGTTCATCTTCAAGGGCGGCTTCGGCGACGACTACGTCAAGAACGCCGAGGCGGCTTACAACACCACGTACAAGACGACGGTCAAGCACACGGGCACCCAGGCCCTGGGCCCGAAGCTGCAGCCGCGCTTCGCCGGCGGCAGCCCGCCGGACGTCATGGACAACTCGGGTGCCGACAACCTCGACACCGCCGCGCTCGCCAAGCAGGGCAAGCTCGTCGACCTCACCCCGCTGCTCGACGCCGCGTCCTTCGACGACCCGGCCAAGAAGGTCCGCGACACGCTGATCGCCGGCACCGTCGAGCAGGGCCAGTACGGCGGCAAGGAGGTGTACGCGCTCAACTACGCGTTCACCGTCTACGGCACCTGGTACAGCAACAAGCTCTTCAAGGACAAGGGCTGGACGTACCCCCAGACCTTCACCGAGATGCTCGCGCTCTGCGAGAAGATCAAGGCCGCGGGCATCGCGCCGTACACGTACCCGGGCAAGTACCCGTACTACGTGCACTTCGACATCTTCGCCCAGATCGCCAAGGCCGGCGGCGTCGCCGGCATCAACGCGATCGACAACCTGGAGCCGAACGCGTTCAAGACCGACGCGGTCAAGGGCGTCATCGCGTACTACGAGGAGCTGGCCGCCAAGGGCTACATCCTCCAGGGCTCCGAGGGCAAGACCCACATCCAGGCGCAGACCGACTGGACGAAGGGCAAGGCCGCCTTCATCCCGAACGGCTCCTGGGTGGAGAACGAGGCAGCGCCCACCATGCCGAAGGACTTCGACCTGGCGGTCGGCCCGATCCAGGGCGGCGCCAGCGACAAGCTCCCCTACGGTGCCATCCGCGCCGCGGCCGGTGAGCCCTTCATCGTCGCGAAGGACGGGAAGAACCCGGCCGGCGGCATGGAGCTGCTCCGCATCATGCTGAGCAAGGAGCAGTCCAAGAAGTTCACCGAGTCCCTGAAGTCCCTGACCGCCGTCGCGGGCGCCGAGGAGGGTCTGACCCTCACCCCGGGCCTCGCCTCCGCGAGCGCGGGCCTCAAGGCCGCCGCCGCCAACGTCGTGAACCCGCGGCTCGGCGACTGGTACAAGAAGCTGAACGAGGAGACGATCGGCAACCTGACCCTCGACCTGCTCTCCGGCAAGATCAAGGCCGCCGAGTGGATCGACAAGGCGCAGGCGGCCTCGGACGCGACCGCGAAGGACTCGTCCGTCCCGAAGTTCAAGCACGCCTGACGCTGCTTCCTTTCCACTGGCTGAGACGAGAGCGACCGGCGACATGCGACACGGCAAGTACCGGTTCATCATCGGGTTTCTGGCAATTCCACTGGCGCTGTACGGGGTCCTTGTGATCTCGCCCTTCGTCCAGGACTTCCAGATCTCGATGACGGACTGGAGCGGAATCACATCCGACAAGAAGTTCATCGGGCTCGACAACTACCAGAAGCTCATCCACAACGACCTCTTCTGGAAGGCGTTGTCGCACAACATCATCATGTTGTTGGTGGTGCCGCTGGTGACGCTGTCGCTGGGTCTGTTCTTCGCCTTCATGCTCAACGTCGGAGGCCGCCGCAGAGGAAGTGCTGCGGGGGTCTCCGGCGTGCGGGGATCGTCCATCTACAAGGTGGTCTTCTTCTTCCCGCAGGTGCTGTCCGTCACGATCATCGCTGTGCTCTGGCAGCAGATCTACAACCCGGACAACAAGGAAGGCCTGCTCAACGCCCTGCTGGGCAACCTGGGCCTGGCCTCCCTGCAGCACGCGTGGCTGGGCGACAAGTCCACCGCGCTGGCCTGCATCATGGTCGTCATGATCTGGGCGAACGTCGGCTTCTACGTCGTCCTGTTCTCCGCCGGGATGGCCTCCATCCCGACCGAGATCTACGAGGCGGCGCGGCTGGACGGCGCCGAGCGCGCCATGACGTTCTTCAGGATCACCCTGCCGCTGCTGCGCGACACGGTGGCCACCGGCTGGGTGTACATGGGCATCATGGCGATGGACGGATTCGCGTTCGTCCAGCTGATGTCCGTGAACAACGGCGGCCCCGACGAATCGACCGACGTGCTGCCCCTGCTGTTGTACAAGACGGCTTTCCGGGACAACAGCCAGTTCGGTTACGCGGCCTCGATGGGTGTCGCGATGCTGATCGTGACGCTGGTCTTCGCCGTTCTCAGCATGCGGCTGTCGCGCCGCGACCGTATCGAGTTCTAGGGGTGGCGCGATGACGACGAACGCAGTTCCTGTGGAAAAGCAGAAGTCGGCGGCCCCGACCGCCAACAAGACCAAACGCAACTGGCGGCGCAGTGAGGGCGGCGTTCTCAACGTCTTCTCCCACGGCTTCCTCCTGGTGTGGGCGCTCATGGTCGGCGTGCCGATGCTCTGGGTGCTCTGGAGCTCGCTCAAGACCTCCGGTGACATCGTGGGCAGCCCCTGGTCGCTCCCGACGCACCTGCAGTTCGACAACTGGTCCCGGGCCTGGACCAAGGCCAACATCGGCCAGTACTTCATCAACACGGCGATCGTGGTCGGCTTCTCGACGCTGGGCACGATGATCCTGGGCTCGATGGCCGCCTACGTCCTGGCGCGCTTCGAGTTCTTCGGGAACCGGTTCATCTACTTCCTGTTCGTCGGGGGCATGGCCTTCCCCGTCGTGATGGTTCTGGTCCCGCTCTTCTTCGTCACGAAGAACCTGGGCCTGCTGAACACGTTCCCCGGGCTGATCCTGGTGTACATCGCCTACTCGCTGCCCTTCACCGTGTTCTTCATGACGTCGTTCTTCCGGACGCTGCCGACCTCGATCGCGGAGGCGGCGCTGGTCGACGGTGCCTCGCACACGAGGACCTTCTTCCAGATCATGCTGCCGATGTCGAAGCCGGGCCTCATCAGCATCGGCGTCTTCAACGTCCTGGGGCAGTGGAACCAGTACCTGCTGCCGATCGTGCTCAACCAGGGCGACACCAAGAACTGGGTGCTCACCCAGGGCCTGGCGGACCTGGCGACGCAGCAGGGGTACGCGGGCGACTGGGCGGCGCTCTTCGCCGGCCTCGCCATCGCGATGCTCCCGGTGCTCGCCGTCTACATCATCTTCCAGAAGCAGATCCAGGCCGGCCTCACCGCCGGTGCGATCAAGTAGCGGAAGCAGCGGGCCGGCGGGCCGCGGCACGGACGGGGGCGGCGTGAGCGGTCTGCCGCGCGTCGTCCTCAACACCGGCAGCGCGATGCCTCAGCTGGGCCTGGGCGTCGGTCATCTGACCGACGCCCAGGCCGCTGTCGCGGTGTCGACGGCGCTGGAGTGCGGCTACCGCGGCATCGACACCGCCGCGGTGTACGCCAACGAGCGCGGCACCGGCCGGGCGCTCGCCGCCTCGGGGGTGCCGCGCGCGGACCTCTTCGTCACCACCAAGCTGTGGAACACCGACCAGGGCCACGACCGGACGCTGCGCGCGTTCGACGCGTCGCTGGCCGCGCTCGGCCTGGAGTACGTGGACCTGTACCTGATCCACTGGCCCCAGCCGGCCCGCGACCTGTACCCGGAGAGCTGGCGGGCGCTGGAGCGCGTCCACGCCGAGGGGCGCGCCCGCGCCATCGGTGTCTCCAACTTCTGTATCCCGCACCTGGAACGGCTCGCGGCCCGGTCCGGCATCGTCCCGGCCGTCCACCAGATCGAACTGCACCCCTGGTACCAGCGGCCCGCCCTGCGGGCCCACCACGCGGCGCACGGCATCGCCACCGAGGCGTACAGCCCGCTCGGGCAGGGCGGCGACCTGCTCGCGCTGCCGGTGCTCACCGCCATCGCGGACCGGTACGGGGTGAGCGCCGCCCAGGTCGTGCTGCGCTGGAACCTGCAGCTCGGCCACGTCGTGATCCCGCGCTCGGCCGACCCGGACCGGATCCGGCGGAACGCGGACCTGCTGGGCTTCGCCCTGGACGCCGCGGACCTGGCGGCGATCGCGGGCCTGGACGAGGGGCGCCGCCTGGGCCCCGACCTGAACGGCTGACCGGGCCGACCGCGTCAGACGGTCACCCGGTGCGCCCGCTCCCTGATCTGCTCCAACAGTGCCGCCTGGCGCACCAGCGACTCCCCGTACGCGTCGAACGGCGCGCCCGTCAGCACGCGGTCGGCGAACGCCAGCCCCCCGTTGGCGTACTGGTCGTCGGCGGGCAGCTCCAGCTCCTCCACCGCGTCCTGGCGCTCCCAGCGCACCGCGGGCAGCAGGTCCGCGGGCGGGGTGAAGGCCCGGTCGACGCTGATCCGGCCCTCGCTGCCCCACAGCGCGTAGGTGGTGCGGTAGGAGGAGTCGAAGCCGAAGGTGAGCTCCGCCGCGACGCCCGCCGGGGTGTGGAACAGCGCGCTGCCGCCCACGTCCACGCCCGTGCGCCCGTCGATCCGCAAGTGGGCTCCGGCCAGGGTCAGGTCGGGGCCGAGGAAGTACGTCGCAGCGCGGACGGTGTAGGCCCCCACGTCCAGCAGGGCGCCGCCGCCCAGCTCCGGGCTGTTGCGGATGTCGCCCGCCGGGCGCGGCGGCACGCCGAAGGCGGAGCTGAAGACCCGCGTCCGGCCGATCGCGCCGCGCTCGACCCGCTCGCGCACGGCCGCGTGCTGCGAGTGGTGCGGGAAGAGGAAGTTCTCCACCAGCCACAGCCCGCTGTCGCGCGCCGCGGCCACCAGCTCCGCCGCCTCCCCGGCCCCCGTCGTCAGGGACTTCTCGGCCAGCACGTGCTTGCCCGCGGCCAGCGCCCGCAGCGCCCAGGCGTGGTGCAGGCCGGTCGGCAGCACCACGTACACGGCGTCGACGTCGTCCCGCTCCAGCAGCGCCTCGTACCCCGTCACCGCCGCGCCGCCGAACCGCTCCGCGAACCGGCCCGCCTTCGCCGCGTCACGGCTGGCGAGCGCGGTGATCCGCAGGTTCGGGACGCGGGCGAGCGCGGGCAGCATCTTGCGCCAGGCGAAGTCGGCGCACCCCAGCACCCCGAGCCGCAGTACGCCGGAGGCCGGTTCTGGCTCGCTCATCGGGGTTCCCTTCCCACGGTTCTCGGCGCGCGCGGCGCCGGTCACAGGCTCCGCGCGCAGGCGAGCAGGGTGCGCGCCTCCACGTTCAGATAATGGCCGTGGCCGACCAGTTCCCGCAGCTGGGACACGGTCGTCCAGCAGAAGTCCGGCGGTACGCGGACCGGTACCTCGTCCCCCACCTCGATCAATCGGTAGCGGGTCCTGGCGTGGTAGAACCGGCCGCCCTCCTCGGAGAGCACGGTGTCGAAGCGCACCTGCTCCCTCGTGGCGCCCTCCACCACGTCCAGGAACGGCGGCGCCGGGCCGTCGCCGCCGGCCGTCGCGTCGGGCAGCTGCACGGTGGGCGCGATCTCGACCCGGTCCAGCAGCCCCGGCTCGTGCCCGGCGCGGGCCAGCAGGTGCGGCACGCCGCCGATCCGGCGGACGAGGAACGCCGCGAGGCCCGTGGCGCGGGGGGCGAGCAGCGGCTGCGTCCAGCCGGGCACCTCGCGGTTGCCGGCCTGCACCCGGACCGCGATGACGTCGAAGCGGTCGCCGGCCCCGTCCGCGATCCGCCGCGCGGACCGCGTCCAGCCCGGCACGCCGGCCAGCGGGACCAGCCGCGCGGTCCAGTCGCAGCGGGTCTTGGCCTCGGTGAACCAGCTCAGCACGTGGCCCAGGGAGTGGTGCGCGGGAGCGGTGGGGACTTCGGGGTCCGGGGGGAAGGGCAGGGAGGCGATCACGGAGCGGCTGTCCATGTTGACGAGGTCGTCGATCCGCAGCATCCGCCGCAGATCGTCCCAGGAGACCCACTGGTGGTCCTCGTGCGGCGGCACGTCCTCGGTGACCCGTACCACCATGTTCCGGTTGCGCTTGTGCCAGAACCAGGTGCCCTGCTCGGACTGCAGGGTGTCGGCGAGGACCTGCCCGCGGCCGGGGCCGCGGAAGTGGTCGAGGTAGCGGGTGGGCCGCCCGCCGTGCACCCGGGTGTAGTTGCTGCGGGTGGCCTGCACGGTGGGGGAGAGCTGCAGGGTGTTGATGTTGCCGGGCTCCATCTTCGCCTGCATCAGGCAGTGCGGGACCCCGTCGAAGTCCTTCACGAGGATGCCCAGGACACCGAACTCCGGCTGGTGGATCACCGGCTGCGTCCACGTCCCGCGGCCGTTCCCGCCGGTGACCTTCAGCCCCTCCACCGAGAAGAACTTCCCGCTCGCGTGGACCAGGTTCCCGGTCTCGTCGTCGAACGACCAGCCCTCCATCTCGTCGAAGGGGATCCGGGTGACGTCGAACCAGCCCGCCCGGGTGCGCTTGGCCCACCACTCCTGGAACGGCTCCGAGACCCCCGCCCAGTTCATCGCCCGGGCACCGGGACGAAGTGCGGGCTGAACGTCTCGTGCAGGTGGATGCGGCTGCCGTCCGCGCAGTTGATGAGGTACTCCTTGAACGCGCAGGGCGTGCCGGCGCCGCCCGGCGGCCAGCCGGCCAGCCCGTGGTCGAGGATGACGCGGTGCTGCAGGGAGTTGCGGGCGCGCAGTTCGCGGCCGAGCGGCACGTCGTCCTGGGCGTCCGCGAGCCAGGGCACGGCCGCTCCGTCGAAGACGACGCGGTTGCTGCTGACGGCCCGCCCGTCGGGGGTCAGCAGCGCGGACCGGCGGAGCACCGGCTTGGCGTCCCGCGACAGCCCCAGCGCGTCGAGGACGCGGGCGTCCAGGGACGCGGCGTCGACCGGGGACTGGGAGTCGACGCGGACGGTGAGCCGGCAGCCGATCAGCGACTCCAGAAGGATCGTGGTCGACCCCTCGCTCTCCAGGAGCATGCGGGTCTGCGGGGGCAGGCCGGTGAACGTGCCGCGCGAGGTGCGGTGGACACCGGGTGCGGTACCGGGTGCGGAGTTCTCCACGGCTATCGCGGTTCCGGCGCGCGGAGCGGCTTGCCCATCGCCGACCGGGGGATCTCGGCCAGGAAGCTGACCTGCCGCGGCATCTGGTGCGGAGCCAGCCGCGACTGGCACCACGCGAGCAGCTCCGCGACGGTCAGCTCCGAGGTGGTGACGACGCGGGCGGCGGGCACCTGCCCGCGCACGTCGTCCGGGGCGGCGACGACCTGGACGTCGGCCACCGCCGGGTGCCGCGCCAGCACCCGTTCGATCTCCGCCGGACTGACCTTCTTGCCCGCGACGTTGATGATGTTCTTCAGCCGGCCGTTGATCCGGATGCCGCCGTCCTCGATGCGGGCCAGGTCGCCGGTGCGGTACCAGTCGCCGTCGAAGTCGAGCGGCAGCAGCCCGTCGGTGCCGGTGTAGCCGGCCGCCAGCGCGTCGGTCCGCAGCTGCAGTTCGCCGCCGTCGGGCACGCCCTCGACCGGGGCCAGCCGGGGGACGACGCCGGGGAAGGGCGCGCCGACCTCGCCCGGCAGCTGCCGGCCGTCGCTGAGCGCCGCGGAGAGCGCGCCGGTCTCCGAGGAGCCGTACGCGTTCCAGAGCGCGAAGTCGTACCGCGCGGTGATGGCGCCCGCCGCCTCGGGGGGCAGCGGGGCGCCCGACGAGACCGCCATCCGCAGCCCGCCGAAGTCCAGCGGGGTGGCGGAGCCCGCCAGCAACTGGAACTGGAAGGGCAGCCCGACCAGGGTCCGCGCGCCGTGCTCGCGCACCGCGCGGGCCAGTTGGGACGGGACGGACCGGGAGGCGACGTGGCGGATCGGGGCGCCGTGCAGCAGGGGCGCGGCGATGCCGTAGGCGAAGCCGTAGCAGTGGAAGGCCAGGGTGCTGACGACGCCCGGCAGCCCCTGCTCGTATCCCATGAACGCGGCGATCCGGTGCGCGTCGCTCAGCACGGTTCCGGCCGGGCGGACCACGCCGGTCGGTGTCCCGGTGGACCCGGAGGTCAGGAAGATCTGCGAGCGGGCCGGGACGCCGGCCAGGCTGTGGGTGGCGGGCCGCGGGTGCGTCCACAGCTCGACGCCGCCGTCCGAGGTCAGGACGGCCGGCGGGTCGTGCGATGTCGCGCTGTCCCGGACGACGAGGCCGCCGAAGTCGGTGGGCGCGCCGGGATCGCTGTGCAGGACCGGCAGTCCGGCCAGGTCCGCGGCGAGGGTGACCACCGCGCGGACGGCCGCGTCGGCGACGTCCACGACCACCGGCACGCCCGCGGTGGGATGCCGTCCGAGGTGTTCCGCGAAGACCTCCGCCGCGGTGATCAGCTCCCGGCGGGTCCATTCGCGCCTGCCGGAGATGAGCGCGACGTCGTCGCCCCGCCCCGCCCCGTCCCGAACTGCCGCGAAGAATCCGGCGTCCGCCACTGCTCCTCCTGGATTTCCGGGCCGAGAGCCGGTCAGCGGTGGGTGAGGACGAAGTCGGCCATCCTGCCGACCGACTGGAAGTTCTCCACGTCCAGGTCCTCGTCCGGGATGGTGATGTCGAACTCCGACTCCAGCCACACCAGGGTCTCCAGAATGCCGAGGGAGTCGAATCCGGCGAACTGCCGCAGATCGTCCGTCTCCTGGAGCGCGGCCCCGCGCGCTTCCGGCAGGGTCTCCGCGAGGCGGCTGACGAGCGCCGCCACGACTGTCTCCCGAGAAATCATCGTCCCTCTCCCACGCCATGGCAGGATCGCCCCGTACTCAGCCGGCAAGTTGTCTAGACCGGTTGAAGGCGCGAGCGTAACAGCGGCTCCGGCCCGGCGAAAGGGCTTTCCGGGATGAGCACTTGGACTTCCGCCGCGGCCCGGGAGGGGCCCGCCCGATGCCCTCCGGGCGGTGTCGATCACCTCGTGACATCGGCAAAACCGCCGCGTACTGTGTGGCCCGGCTGCGGCCGGGGCCCCGGGAAGGGCCGCGGCGGACGCTTCGACGGGGGAGGAACGGCGATGGTTTCCGCAGCGGCGGACCGGAGCGGGCAGGAGACCGGCGCGGGCGCCGGGGAGCGGGCGGACGGGCCGGCGACGGCGCCGCCGGAGGAGCGGCTGGGCGCGCTGGCCGACGCGGTCGGCGGGTTCGACCGGCGCAGCGCGCGGCTGGCGCGGGTGATCGCCGCGACGGGCGCCAGGCCGGTCGGCAGCCTCGGCCGGCTCGACGAGATCGGCTGGCAGGTCGCGGGGATCCTGCGGACCCACCGGGTCCGGCCGCTGCCGGTCGTGGTGTCGGTGCTGGCGGGCGACCACGGCGTCGCCGGGCACGGGGTGTCGGCCCACCGGCCGGACTCCACCGCCCGGCTCTTCGCGGAGATCGTGGCGGGGCAGGCGCCGGTCTGCGCGCTCGCCGCCCGTGCCGGCGGCCGGGTGGAGGCCGCGGACCTGGGGATCCGCACCGACACCGGGGACCGCCGCTACAAGATCGGCAACGGCACGGCGGACATCTCCCGCGCGGACGCGATGACGTTCGGGCAGGCGCTGGACGCGATCGAGGCGGGCGCCCGGTTCGCCCGCGACGCCTTCCCCGCCGGGACGCTGGCCGCCTGCGGGGAGATCGGCGTCGGCAACACGACGTCGGCCACGGCGCTGGCCGCCCGGCTGCTCGGGGCCGACCCGCGCGATCTCGTCGGCAAGGGCTCGGGCGTCGGCGAGGAGACCGTCGGGCGCAAGGCGCGCCTGGTGGAGCAGGCGCTGGAGCGCACGGCGGGTCTCGGCGCCGACCCGGTCCGGCAACTGGCCGCGCTCGGCGGCTACGAGCTGTGCGGCAACGTCGGCGCCGTCCTGGCCGCCGCCGCCCGCGGCTGCCTGGTGGTGCTCGACGGCTGCATGACGGCGGTCTCCGCGGTGATCGCCTGCCGGCTGTGCCCCGCGGTCCGCGACTACCTGGTGGCCTCCCACGTCTCCACCGAGCCCGCCCACCGGATGCTGCTGGAGGAGCTGGGGCTGCGGCCGGTGCTCGACCTGGAGATGCGGCTCGGCATGGGATCGGGCGCTGCCCTGGCGGCCGGACCGGTCAACGCGGTGCTCGCGGTGACCGAACTGACCGCCGCGTCCAAGTCGCCACCTGCGGCTTCTCCGTCCGGAGCGGTGCGGACCGCCGACCCTTCAGAAAGCGAACGCAGATGACAGTGCGGGGCGTCATCCTCGACCTCGACGGAACGCTGGTGGACTCCCGGGCGGTCCACGTGCGCTGCCTGCGCGCGGCCTGCCAGGACGTGGGCCTGCCGCGGCCGAGCGCGGCCCGCATCGCGACCCGCTCGGCGGCGACCGATCTGGCGACGCTCGTCCGGCTGGTCGGCGAGCCGGGCGCGGAGCGGGCGCTGGCGGCCTACACCGCGCACTTCCCGCTCGCGCTGGCGGAGGTGCCCGCCCCGCCCCGGCCGGGAGCCGCCGAGGCGGTCGCCGCGCTCACCGCGCTGGGGCTGGCCCTCGGGGTGTGCACCGGACGCTCCCGGGACACCGCAGCCCAGCTGCTCGCCGCCGCCGGGCTCGCCGTCCCGCTGCTGGTCGCGCGCGAGGACGTGGCCGAGCCCAAGCCGGCCGCCGAAGGGCTGCACCGGGCCCGGGGGCTGCTGGGGCTGGCCGCGGACGAGGTGGTCTTCGCCGGGGACACCGCGCACGACGTCCGGCAGGGCGCGGCGGCGGGCATCACCACCTATCTGGTGGGCGGCGCCCCGGGCACCGGGCCGGCGTCGCTCGCCGAACTGCCCGCCCTGCTGACCGCGCCCGCTCCGGCTGCCGCGCCCGCTCCGGCCGCCGCGCCCGCCCCGGCCGCCGGGAGTGCCGGGAGCACCGGGTGAACGACACCGGCACCGGCACCGTCCCGCTGGACCTCGCGGGCCTGCGCTCCGCGCGGGCGCCGCTGACCTGGGGCCAGCGGGTGATCTACGAGGCCGTGCGGAGCAGGACCGAGGCCCACGCCTACGACTACAACATCCGCTACTTCGTGGAGCTGGACGGCACGTCCTCCACCGACGAGGTGCTGGCCGCCCTGCGCCGGCTCGTGGCCGCGCACGAGAGCCTGCGCACCGTCTACCTCCCGGGTGCGGACGGCGGACCGCCCGTGCAGTCGGTCGAGGGGGAGGGCCGGCTGCCCGTCCGGATCGAGCGGCTGGCCGCCGGCGCGGACCCCGAGGCCGAGACCGTCCGGCTGCACGCCCTCATGGCGGGGACCGGCTTCGACCTGGCCCGCGAATGGGGGATCCGCGCCACGCTGCTGCTGTCGGTCGCGGGAGCGCCGTACCGCGTCCTGCTCTACCTCTCCCATGTGGCCCTCGACGGCTGGGCGCTGCGGACCCTGGAACGGGACCTGCGGGACCGGCTCGCCGGGCGCCCGGCCGCACCGGCCGGCACCCAGCCGCTGGATCTGGCGGAGCAGGAGGGCTCCGAGCGGGGCCGGGCGCTGAACCGCCGCTCGGGCGCGTACGTCCGCAAGGTGCTCGACGGCGTCCCGCGGTCCATGTTCGCGGGCGCCCCGGGCGAGCCCGGCGCCGCCCACGGGCAGCTGCGCTCCGCCGCGATGGACGCCGCCGCCCGCACGATCGCGCTGCGCTGCCAGGTGGGAGTGGCGACGGTGCACGTCGCGGCGTTCGCCACGCTCCTCGCCCGCCGCAACGGCACCCCTCGCTGCTCCCTGAAGACGATCTTCGCCAACCGGGTCGGCGCGGACCGGCAGTCCATGGTGGCCCCGCTCGCCTCCGACGTGGTGCTCTGCCCGGAGGTCTCCGGTCCGGCCTTCGACGACGTCGTCCGCGCCACCCACCGGAACACGCTGCGCGGCTACGCCAGGGCGCAGTACGACCCGGCGGACCTCGACGGGCTGATCGCGGCGGCGGGGGAGGCGCGGGGGCTGCGGCTGGACCTGTCCGTCCTGCACAACGACACCACGTCGCTCTTCGGCGAACCCGAGCAGCCCGCGCGGCAGGGCACACCGGCGGCCGAGCGGGACTTCACCTGGGCGGAGCCGTTCGCGCTGCCGGGACTGAAGCTCTACTACCAGGTGAGCGTCGCCCCGGACGATCCGCGCACGGTCCACGCGCTGGTCGCGGACACCGCCCACCTGCCCCGGGAGGACGTCCGCGGGCTGCTCCTGGACATGGAGACGCTGCTGACGGAGTCGGCCCGCCGCCCGGGAACGCCGCCGGCCGACCTGCACGGCGCCCTCCTCGTCCGGCCGGTGCCCCGGGGCGCGGACTGGCTGCTGGCCGACTCGTCCTGGGTCGACCTCGGCGCCATGCGCCGCGCCCTGCGCGGCCTGGAGGCGGTGGCGGAGGCCGACCTGCTCGTCGAGCGGGACGCGGGCGGCGTCCCGTGGCTCACGGCCCGGGTGGTCCTGCGCGAACGGGGCAGCCGCCCGGTCGCCGTCCGGGAGGTGCGCCGCGCGTACGAGGCGGCGCTCTCCGCCCTGCCCGATGCCGTCCTCCCGCACCACTACCTCGTCGAAAGGCCCCAGTCCCGTGCCACGTCCCTCTGACCGGCCGACGGTCGGCGTCATCGTCCCCGCCATGAACTCCTCGGACTTCATCGACCAGGCCCTGGGCTCGGTGGCGATGCAGACCCGCCCCGTCGACCGGGTCGTCGTCGTGGACGACTGCTCCGACGACGACACCGTGCGGCGCGTGGAGCGCTGGAGCGGGGTGCTGCCGCTGACGCTGGTGCGCAACCCCCGCCGCCTCGGCGTCTGGGGCGCCAGGGGGACCGGGATCGAGCGGCTCGACACCGACCTGGTGTGCCAGCTCGACGGCGACGACGCCTTCCTCCCGCACCACGTCGAGGCGATGTGCGACGCCTACGACGCCTGCCCCGGGCTGATCAGCCCCCGCCCGCTGACCTGGACGGGCCGCGGACCCTTCGTCCCGGCCACCTACACCAAGGGGCGGCTGCCGCTGCCCGGCGACCAGCTCGTCCAGCTGCTCGCGCAGAACTACGTCGTGGTCGGCGCGATGTACAGCCGGGAGCTGTACGACAAGGTCGGCGGCTTCCGGCAGATCGCCTACGGCGAGGAGTGGGACCTGTGGCTGCGGCTGGTCGCCGCGGGCGCGGTCGTCAGCAAGCCGGCGGACCCCAGCTACGTCTACCGGGTGCGGGCCTCCAGCTACGCCGGCGGGTTCGCGCGCAACGAGGCGGAGACCGAGGTGCTCGGCCGCTTCCTGGCCGAGGCGGACGACCCGCGGCTGCGCCGGGCGGCGAAGATCGCCCTGCTCCAGCGGACGGGCCCGGACGGCCTGCCGGCGGCGCCCGAGCCGCTCGTGGCGGCCGTTCCGGACGCGGCGGTCCTCGCCCGTGCGGGGCTGGAGCGCGATCACCTTGTGTACGGGCGGCGGGATCCGGACCTCGGCTGGGTGCTCGCCGGCCGGGACGCGGAGACGGGCGGGCCGGCGACGGCGGTGATCGCCGAGGACGGCCGGCCGGTGCTGCGGATGACCGGCGCGGGGAACGACTACGAGGTCACCTTCGTCGAGGACGAGCTGCTGCGCCGCGACCCGTCTTCCCTCCGTGACGTCCTGAGGTGCTGAGGGGGCGCGGGCGACCTGTGACGCATCGGGCTTTCCGTCGCAGAATGGTCTCAGCCCTTGACGGGACATCACCCTAAAGGCTCAGCTTAGGGTTCACATGTTGTAGACGACGGGGTCTCACTGGTGCGGCCTCGTCCGTTCGGGCGGCGGTTTGCACCGCCTGCCGAGGCAGGAGTGGATGGTCGTGGAGACTCCGGGATCGCAGTCATCGCTGCACCGGGCCAATCTGGAGCGCGTGGTCCGCGCCGTGCGGTTGGCAGGCTCGCTCACCCAGGCGGAGATCGCCCGGAGTACCGGGCTGTCCGCCGCCACGGTCTCCAATATCGTCCGGGAGCTGCGGGACAACGGAACGGTGCAGGTCACGCCTACCTCCTCGGGGGGAAGAAGGGCCCGCAGCGTTGCGCTGTCCGGCGATGTCGGCATCGTCGTCGGCGTGGACTTCGGCCACTCCCACCTGCGGGTCGCGGTGGGGAACCTGGCCCACCAGGTGCTGGCCGAGCAGTCCGAGCCGATCGACGTGGACGCGTCCGCGTCCCAGGGCTTCGACCGGGCCGAGCAGCTGGTCGCCCAGCTGATCGAGTCGACCGGCATCGGCGTGGACAAGGTGCTCGGGGTCGGCCTCGGCGTCCCCGGCCCCATAGACGTGGAGTCCGGAGCGATCGGCTCGACCGCGATCCTGCCCGGCTGGAGTGGCATCAACCCACGTCAGGAGCTGTCCGACCGGCTCGGGATGCCCGTGAAGGTGGACAACGACGCCAACCTCGGGGCGCTCGGCGAACTGGTGTGGGGCGGCGGCCGCGGGGTGCGGGACCTGGCCTACATCAAGGTCGCCAGCGGCGTCGGCGCCGGCCTGGTGATAGACGGCAGGATCTACCGCGGTCCGGGCGGCACGGCGGGCGAGATAGGGCACATCACGCTGGACGAGTCGGGACCGGTGTGCCGCTGCGGAAACCGCGGCTGCCTGGAGACCTTCACCGCCGCCCGCTACACCCTGGAGCTGCTGCGCAGCAGCCACGGCGCCGATCTGACGGTGCCGCGGATGGTGCAGTACGCCCGCGAGGGCGACCCGGGCTGCCGCCGGGTGATCGCGGACGTGGGACGGCACATCGGCATGGGAGTGGCCAGTCTCTGCAACCTCCTGAACCCCAGCAGGGTCGTCCTCGGCGGCGATCTCGCGGAGGCCGGCGAGCTGGTGCTGGCGCCGATCCGCGAGTCCGTGGCGCGCTACGCCATCCCCAGCGCGGCCCGGCAGCTGTCGATCGTCCCCGGTGGCCTGGGCGCCCGCGCCGAGGTGCTGGGCGCGCTGGCCCTGGTCCTCAGCGAGATGGGCGATTCGACCCTTCTTGATGGCAATGCTCCCGCTGCGGTCCCGGCGCTTTCGGCGCAGTGACCTGCATAACCCTGAGTTCATACAGCTAACGATCCGCGCCGTTGCCATCTCGTTAAGTGTTTACTTATTGACGGCATGGCAACGGCGGAGTTGACTCACGTGAACCTCGGCCGCAGCGTTGCGGCCTCGTCAGGGAGGCAACTCAAAATGAACGCAATGATGCGTCGCGCCGTCATCGGCTCTGTTGCAGTAACGATGGCCCTGTCCGTGGCCGCGTGCGGCAAGGCCGGCGACGACAAGAAGTCGGACAGCAAGGACAACTCGATCGGTCTGCTCCTTCCGGAGAACGCGACCACGCGGTACGAGAAGTTCGACCGCCCGCTGATCGAAGCGAAGATCAAGTCGCTCTGTGCCGACTGCAAGATTGAGTACGCCAACGCCGCGGGCGACGCCGCGAAGCAGGCGCAGCAGGTCAGCAGCATGATCACCAAGAAGGTCAAGGTCCTCATCCTGGACCCGCAGGACGCGGTCGGCATCAAGTCGTCGGTCCAGGCGGCCGTGGACGCGGGCATCAAGGTCGTCGCGTACGACCGCTTCGCCCAGGGCCCGGTCTCGGCCTACGTCTCCTACGACAACGAGAAGGTCGGCGAGCTGCAGGGCCAGGCGCTCCTGGACTCCCTCGGCACCAAGGCGACCCCGACTGCCAACGTTGTCATGATCAACGGTGACGACGCCGACCCGAACGCCGCGATGTTCAAGGCCGGCGCCCACAAGGTGCTCGACGGCAAGGTCAAGATCGCGTACGAGCAGAGCGGTCTGTGGAAGGACACCGTCGCCAACCAGAAGGTCACGGCGGCCATCACGCAGCTCGGCGCGAAGAACATCGCCGGTGTCTACTCCGCCAACGACGGCATGGCCGGCGGTATCGCCACCGCCCTCAAGGGCGCGGGCATCAACCCGCCGCTGACCGGTCAGGACGCCGAGCTCCCCGGCATCCAGCGGATCCTCGCGGACCAGCAGTACAGCACCATCTACAAGGCCTACAAGCCCGAGGCCGACGCGACCGCCGAGATCGCGGTCAAGCTGCTCAAGGGCGAGGACATCAAGTCCGTCGCCGACATCACCGCGACCAGCGGCTCCGGCACCACCGTGCCCGCCAAGCTGTTCACCGCGGTGTCGGTGACCAAGGCCAACATCAAGGACACGGTCGTCAAGGACCAGCTCTACACCGTGGCCCAGATCTGCACCGCTGACTTCGCCGCCGCCTGCAAGGCCGCCGGCATTCAGTAAGAACCCGGGGCCCCACGGGCTCCCGGTCCCGTAGAGCCTGTCCGGCGCCCCACCCACCATCCATACCCCGCTGCGGGTGGGGCGCCGGGCGGAAACGCTTACGGGACCAGGGACTTACCCCCACGTTCCGACTTTGTAATCCTGTGCTTCTTGCACGTCCTTCCGCGCCTCTCCCAGGGCGCGGCATCCCCGCCGGTCAGGCGGCGAAGGAGATGGTTCACGTGTCCGCTACGCCCGTGTTGGCGTTGCGCGGAGTCTCCAAGCGATTCGGTGCGGTGCAAGCCCTCACCGATGTCGAGCTGGAGGTCCATGCCGGAGAGGTCGTCGCGCTGGTCGGCGACAACGGCGCCGGAAAGTCCACCCTGGTCAAGACGATCGCCGGTGTGCACCCGATCGACGAAGGCGTCATCGAGTGGGACGGCAGGCCGGTCAGCATCAACCGGCCGCACGACGCCCAGGGCCTCGGCGTCGCCACCGTCTACCAGGACCTCGCGCTCTGCGACAACCTCGACGTTGTCGGCAATCTCTACCTCGGGCGCGAACTGCGCCGCGGGTTCGCGCTCGACGAGGTGACGATGGAGCAGCGCGCCCGCGAGCTGCTCGACACCCTGTCGATCCGCATCCCCAGCGTGCGCATCCCGATCGCGAGCCTGTCCGGTGGTCAGCGCCAGGTCGTCGCGATCGCCCGCGCCCTGATCGGCGACCCGAAGGTCGTCATCCTCGACGAGCCGACCGCCGCCCTCGGCGTGGAGCAGACGGCCCAGGTCCTCGACCTGGTCGAGCGGCTGCGCGAGCGCGGTCTCGCCGTCATCCTCATCAGCCACAACATGGCCGATGTGCGCGCCGTCGCCGACACCGTCGCGGTGCTGCGGCTCGGTAAGAACAATGGTTCCTTCCCGGTGAAGGACACCTCGCACGAAGAGATCATCGCCGCGATCACCGGGGCCACGGACAATGCCGTGACCCGTCGTCAGGCGCGCACCACGGAGGCGGCCAAGTGAGCGACAAGACGACACTCTCCAAGCAGGAACCCACGGCCGAGGAGCCGCCGGCCGCGGTGTCCCAGGCCGTGGACCCCCGGCTGCTCGTCCGCGAGCAGGGCTTCCGGGGCTACCTCACGGAGTTCAAGCGCAAGCTGCGCGGCGGTGAGCTGGGCTCGCTGCCCGTGATCGTCGGTCTGATCATCATCTGGACCGTGTTCCAGTCCCAGGACAGCCTGTTCCTGAGCGCCGGGAACATGGTCAACATCACCTACTTCCTGGCCGCGACGGGCATGCTCTCCATCGGGCTGGTCTTCGTGCTGCTGCTCGGGGAGATCGACCTGTCGGTCGGCTCGGTCAGCGGTCTGGCGGCGGCGGTCTTCGCCGTGCTCTCCACGACGCACCACGTCAACCCGATCCTGGCGTTCTTCCTGACGATCCTCACGGGTGTCGTCATCGGCGCGATCCACGGGTTCTTCTTCGCGAAGATCGGCGTACCGGCGTTCGTCGTCACCCTGGCCGGCTTCATGGGCTGGAACGGCCTCATGCAGTGGATCCTGGGTGACACCGGGAGCCTGTCGATCCAGGACAAGGGGCTGATGCACCTCCTGGGCCAGCGCTCGTTCTTCCTGGACGCCGACATCGCCGGCGCCTACCTCCTCGCGGTGCTCGGCACCGTCTCGCTGCTGGCGGGCTCGTTCATCGAGCAGAGCCGCCGCCGCAAGGCCGGCGTGCCGTTCCGGCCGACCAGCGAGATCGTGATCCGGGCCGCCGCGCTGGCCGTCGCGGCCTTCGTGTCCGCGTTCGTGCTCAACCGTGCCGCGGGCGTTCCCAACGCCCTGGTGATATTCCTCGCCGCGCTGATCCTCTGCGACTTCGTGCTGCGCCGTACCTCGTACGGCCGCAAGATCTTCGCGGTCGGCGGCAACATCGAGGCGGCCCGCCGCGCCGGTATCAACGTCGCGCTGATCCGCATCTCGGTCTTCGCGATCTCCGGCGGCTTCGCGGCGCTCGGCGGTCTCTTCCTGGCCGCCCAGACCTACACCGCCACGCTCGGCGCGGGCAGCGGCAACCTGCTGATGCTCGCCATCGCGGCGGCCGTCATCGGCGGCACCAGCCTCTTCGGCGGACGCGGCAGCGTCTGGTCGGCGCTGCTGGGCATGCTGGTCATCCAGTCCATCCAGACCGGCCTCGACCTGCTGAACATGAACACCGCGCTCCAGTACATGATCACCGGTGGCGTGCTGCTGGCCGCCGTGGTCATCGACTCGGTCTCGCGCAAGACGCAGAAGGCCTCCGGCCGCGCGTAACGCTCCATCGCACACACCTCCGCATGCCGGTGGTGTGGCGGCACCGGCCCGGTGCGGGGATGATCATCCCTGCACCGGGCATTCGTGTTGCCGGGTGGACCGCGGGTGGGCTGCGGGTGGGTCCCGGGTGACAAACGTCGCACGGGGCGCTCCACGGCGTCGCACGGGGAACATTAGACTCGACGGATCGACCAGTTCGACTGCATAGGAGGCACGGGTGCCGCTGCTGACCCGTATCAAGGGACCGCGCGACCTCGACCGGCTCAGCCAGGAGCAGCTGGTGGAGCTGGCGGGCGAGATCCGTACCTTCCTCGTCGAAGAGGTCTCCAAGACCGGCGGGCACCTGGGCCCCAACCTCGGCGTGGTGGAGCTGACCATCGCCATGCACCGGGTCTTCGACTCGCCGCGGGACAAGGTGCTCTTCGACACCGGGCACCAGTCGTACGTGCACAAGCTGCTCACCGGCCGGCAGGACTTCAGCCGCCTCAAGGGCAAGGGCGGCCTGTCCGGCTACCCCTCGCGCGCCGAGTCCGCGCACGACGTCATCGAGAACAGCCACGCCTCGACGGTGCTGGGCTGGGCCGACGGCCTCGCCAAGGCCAACGAGGTGCTCGGCCGGCAGGACCACGTGGTCGCCGTCATCGGTGACGGCGCGCTCACCGGCGGCATGGCCTGGGAGGCGCTGAACAACATCGCCGCCGCCCGGGACCGGCCGCTGGTCATCGTCGTGAACGACAACGAGCGCAGCTACGCCCCGACGATCGGCGGGCTCGCCGACCACCTGGCGACGCTGCGCACCACCGACGGCTACGAGCGCTTCCTGTCGCGCACCAAGGACCTGCTGGAGCGCACCCCGCTCATCGGCCAGCCGCTCTACGAGACCCTGCACGGCGCCAAGAAGGGCCTCAAGGACTTCATCGCGCCGCAGGGCATGTTCGAGGACCTGGGCCTGAAGTACGTCGGCCCGATCGACGGCCATGACGTCGAGGCCCTGGAATCGGCGCTGCAGCGCGCCAAGCGCTTCGGCGGCCCGGTCATCGTGCACTGCCTCACCGAGAAGGGCCGCGGCTACCGCCCGGCCGAGCAGGACGAGGCGGACCGCTTCCACGGCATCGGCCCCATCCACCCGGACACCGGCCTGCCGATCGCCGCCTCCGGCGCCGACTGGACCTCGGTCTTCGGCGAGGAGATGGTCAAGCTCGGGCGCGAGCGCGAGGACATCGTCGCGATCACCGCGGCCATGCTGCAGCCGGTCGGCCTCGACCGGTTCGCCAAGGCCTTCCCGAACCGGGTCTACGACGTCGGCATCGCCGAACAGCACGCCGCCGTGTCGGCCGCGGGCCTGGCCACCGGCGGGCTGCACCCGGTCTTCGCCGTGTACGCGACGTTCCTGAACCGCGCGTTCGACCAGGTCCTGATGGACGTGGCGCTGCACAAGTGCGGCGTGACCTTCGTGCTGGACCGGGCCGGCGTCACCGGCACCGACGGCGCCTCGCACAACGGCATGTGGGACATGTCGATCCTCCAGGTCGTACCGGGCCTGCGGATCGCCGCCCCGCGCGACGCCGACCAGGTCCGCGCCCAGCTGCGCGAGGCCGTCGAGGTCGACGACGCGCCCACCGTCGTCCGCTACTCCAAGGGCGCGGTCGGCCCGGCGGTCAAGGCCGTCGGCCGGGTCGGCGGCATGGACGTACTGCGCAAGGCGCCCGAGGGCGGACGCCCGGACGTCCTGCTGGTCTCGGTCGGCGCCCTCGCCCCGATGTGCCTGGAGATCGCCGACCTGCTCGACGCCCAGGGCATCACCACCACCGTCGTCGACCCGCGCTGGGTCAAGCCGGTCGACGCGGCGCTGCCCGGCCTCGCCGCCGGCCACCGCGTCGTGGTCACCGTCGAGGACAACTGCCGGGTCGGCGGGGTCGGCTCGGCGGTCTCGCAGGCGCTGCGCGACGCGGATGTGGACGTGCCGCTGCGCGACTTCGGCATCCCGTCGGAGTTCCTGGACCACGCCTCCCGCAAGGAGGTCATGGCCGAGATCGGGCTGACCGCGCACGACATCGCCCGCCAGGTCACCGGCCTGGTGGCGACGATCGACGGCCGGTACGGCGAGCGCGTCGAGCCGGCCGAGCCGGCGGCCGTCAGCGACTGACGCCCGTCCCGCACCGCCCGCCGACGAGGGGGTCCACCCATCCGGGTGGACCCCCTCGCGCATTGGCGCAGGCATAGGCGCGCCTATTCGGGTGAAGCGACTGACGGGAGTGGAGTGGCGACTGCCGACGCTCCCCACCCTGTCGGCAGGACGAACAGGAGGCGCGCCGGTGAGTACGAGTACGCAAAAGAACCCGCCCTCGTCGGGCAGGAACCAGGACGGAGTGTTCCGGACCAAGTCCGTCGAGCAGTCCATGCGCGACACCGAGGAACCGGAGCACGCGCTCAAGAAGTCCCTGTCGGCCCTGGACCTCACCGTCTTCGGCGTCGGCGTCATCATCGGCACCGGCATCTTCGTGCTCACCGGGACCGTGGCGAAGGACAACGCGGGGCCCGCGGTGGCCCTCGCCTTCGTCGTGGCCGGCGTGGTGTGCGGCCTCGCGGCCCTGTGCTACGCCGAGTTGGCCTCCACGGTCCCGGTCGCCGGATCCGCGTACACGTTCTCCTTCGCCACCCTCGGCGAGCTCCCGGCGTGGATCATCGGCTGGGACCTGGTACTGGAGTTCGCGCTGGGCACGGCGGTGGTCGCGGTCGGCTGGTCGGGCTACGTGCGGTCGCTGCTGGACAACGCGGGCTGGCACCTGCCGCAGGCCCTGTCCGGCACCAGCGACGCGAACGGGTTCGGGTTCGACCTGCTGGCGTTCCTGCTGGTGCTGCTGCTGACCGGGGTGCTCGTGCTCGGCATGAAGCTCTCCGCGCGGGTCACCTCGGTCATCGTCGCGATCAAGGTCGCCGTGGTGCTGCTGGTCATCATCGCCGGGGCGTTCTTCATCAAGGGCGACAACTACAAGCCCTTCATCCCGGACGCGGTGGCCTCCGTCAAGGAGTCCGGCCTCAAGGCGCCCCTCATCCAGGAGATGTTCGGCTACGCGCCGACGAGCTTCGGCGTCCAGGGCATCTTCACCGCCGCGGCCGTGGTCTTCTTCGCCTTCATCGGCTTCGACATCGTCGCGACCGCCGCCGAGGAGACCAAGAACCCGCAGCGGGACATGCCGCGCGGCATCCTCGGCTCGCTCTTCATCTGCACGGCCCTGTACGTCGCCGTGTCGATCGTCGTCACCGGCATGCAGAAGTACACCGAGCTGTCGGTCGACGCGCCGCTCGCCGACGCCTTCAAGGCGACCGGGCACCCCTGGTTCGCGGGCGTCATCAGCTTCGGGGCGGCGGTCGGCCTCACCACGGTCTGCATGATCCTGCTGCTCGGCCAGACCCGGGTCTTCTTCGCGATGAGCCGCGACGGGCTGATCCCCCGGTTCTTCTCCAAGGTCCACCCGACGTTCCGCACCCCGTACCGCTCGACGGTGCTGCTCGGCATCCTCATCGCCGTGATCGCGGGCTTCACCAGCATCTCGGAGCTGGCGGCGCTGGTGAACATCGGCACGCTGTTCGCCTTCGTCCTGGTCGCGGTCGGCGTCGTCATCCTGCGCCGCACCCGGCCCGACCTGCCGCGCTCCTTCCGCACCCCGTGGGTGCCGGTGCTGCCGATCGCCTCGGTGGCCGCCTCGCTGTGGCTGATGCTGAACCTGCCGACCGAGACCTGGCTGCGGTTCGGGGTCTGGATGGTGATCGGTGCCGTCGTCTACTTCGTGTACGGCCGCAGCCACAGCCGCATGAACAGGGACGCCTGACCGGCGGTACGTTGTCCGTCGTGCCTCCCGCCCAGAAGACGACGAGCGCGCCCGCCGCCGCCCTGCCCGCCCCGTGCGACCAGGGCGGCGGCGCTCCGCGCCGCGCCCGGTGGCTCCGGCCGCCGGACCGCTACTGGGTGCGGCTGACGGCGGTGCTCGCGGTGCTCGCCGTGCTGGTGCGCGTCCCGTCGTTCCTGCGCCCGGTCTGGAACCCCGACGAGGGCTACCTCGCGGTCCAGGCCCGCATGCTCGCCGACGGCGGGGCGCTCTACGACACCGTCGTCGACCGCAAGCCGCCGCTGCTTCCCTGGCTCTACCAGGGGCTGTTCGCGGTCTTCGGCGACGACTCGCTGGGGCCGCCGCGCGCCGCGGCCGTCGTGGCCCAGCTCGCCGCCGCCCTGCTGCTCGCCTCCGTCGCCCGCCGCCGCTGGGGCGGCCGGGCGGGCGCCGCCACGGGCGCCGGGTACCTGCTGCTCTCCATCGGCCTGGCCCCCGAGGACACCCAGGCCGCCTCCTTCGGCGTGTTCCTGGTGCCCTGGACCGTGCTGGCCTTCTGGGCGGCCGACCGCCGCCGCTGGGGCCTGGCGGGGCTGGCCGTCGCGGGCGCGGCGCTGACCAAGCAGACCGGCGGCGCGGTGCTGCTGCCCGTGCTGTGGATGCTGTGGCGCGCCCGGCGCGCGCCGGACCCGCCGGGATGGGCCGCCGCGCTGCGGCTGCTCGCCGGCTGCGCCCTGCCGGTGGGGGCCGTCGCGCTGCTCACCGGCCCGTCCGGGTTCGTGTTCTGGACGGTCACCGGCTCCGGTTCCTACGCGTCCGCGTCCGGGGCCTGGGGCGTGGCGCTGGGACGCGGGCTGGGGAACGCCGGGATCCTGGCCGCGGCGGGGGCCGCCTTCGCCGTCCCCGCGCTCCTCGCGGCGTTCCGCCCGGGAGGCGCGACCCGGATCGCCGCCGACCTGTGGGTCTGGCTGGCCGCCTCGGCGCTCGGCGTCGTCTTCGGCTTCCAGTTCTACGGCCACTACTTCCTGCAGCTGATCCCGCCGCTGGTGCTCGTCGGGGTCGGCGCGCTGCGCGGACGGCCGCGCTGGTGGCCCGCGGCCGTCGCCTGGACGGTGCTCGCGAGCGCGGCGTTCGCCGTCTGGGGCCTGACCGCGCCCCGCACCGAGCTGGACCACGCCGAGGCCGTCGCCGCCGCCGTACGGGCCCGTACCGGCCCCGGGGACACCGTCCTGGTCTGGGGGATGCACCCCGAGCAGTACTGGCTCGCCGACCGGACCCCCGCGAGCCGCTACCTGACCGCCGGCTTCCTGACGAACTTCAGCGGCGGCCGCGGCGGCGCCCGGGTGGGGGAGCGGTACGCGGTCCCCGGCGCCTGGCGCACCTTCGGCGAGGAGGCGGCGCTGCGCCCGGCCGACCTGATCGTCGACGACTCCCGCGGAGCGCCGTACGCCCCGGCCCTGACACCGACCCTGCGGCGGATGCTGGACACTGGGTACCGTCCCGTGGACACCGTCGGCGGTGCCGTCCTCTACGCCCGGGTCCCGGCATCCCGCTAGGCCCCCGGGCCCGCCCTGCCAGGGCCCCCGGGCCGGTCGTGGCGCGTCCCGGTGGTATACAGGCGACTTGGCAGAGCACGTTGATCGAGGCGGCGGTTTTTCATGACGGAGTCCAAGGGACTCAAGGACCAGAACGACACGGCGGACTCCGGGGCGGCGCCCCGCAAGGGTCTCCTGCAGCGCTGGCGGCCGTACGCCGCGGGCATCGTGGTGCTCGCGGTGGTGTTCGGCGCGTCCGCGGTCATCGGCGCGCACGTGCGCGACGCGAAGGCCGACAAGGTGAAGGCGCCCGCGAACGCGGCGGGCGCGGACGGACAGCCGAAGCTGGCGGTGCCGGTGCGCCCCAGCGTTCCGGTGAAGCTCACCGTCTTCGAGGACCTGCGCAGCCCGCAGTCCAAGGCGTTCGCCGAGCAGTACGCGGACACCTTCCAGAAGCTGCTGGCGACCGGGCAGGTGGAGATCCACTACCGGCTGGTCACCCGCACCGACGCGCAGCTGGGCGGCCACGGCTCCCGGGCCGCCGCCAACGCGGCCGCGTGCGCCCAGGACCAGGGGCGGTTCACGCAGTTCGTGCAGCAGGTCTGGGACCGGCAGCCGGATCCGTCGGACGACGCGCTCAGCAGCGAGAAGCTGCTGAAGGAGCTGTCGGAGAAGACCGGGAAGATCGACGAGGGCAAGTTCGTCCCGTGCATGAAGGGCAACGACCACGAGGGCTGGGTCGCGAAGTCCGACGCTGACTTCGTGTCAGGTTCCTTCGGCGAGGTGCCCGTCGTCCAGATCAACGGCGAGACGGTGCCGGACGCGGGGACGTCGCTGACGCCCTCCAAGCTGCGCACGCTGGTGGAGAAGGAGGCCAAGAAGGTGTCCGACGAGAGCGTGCCGTCCGGGCAGCCGAGCCTCGCGAGCTAGACCCGTTCCCACCCCTCCGTGACCGGGCGCGTCATCACATGGACCAGACGTATCCGACATTCCGTCAATTTTATGACGAAATCGGGTATCAAGGTTATGTGACGCCCGATCACGGAGGAGTGTGCGCATGTCCATACCGCTGTTCGACGACGTAGAACCGCTCTCCGGCTGCATCTGCGAGGAGTGCGCGCGACGACGCCTCACCGACTCGGTGACGCGGGACACCGGTACGTGCGGCAGCGCCACCGCCGCCACCCGTGTGATGGTCGTGGCGGCTGCCGCCGGCACGGCCGTCGGTGCGGCGGGCGGGATCGCCGCGGCCACCGCCCCGAGCGCGGCCACCCACTCCGTGCTCGGCCGGGCCCGGATCGCGGTTCCGGCCGCGGCCCCGCTGCATCTGACGCGGGACCAGATCCTGGACCGGGCGCAGCGCTGGCTGGACGCCGACGTGCCCTACAGCATGTCCGCGCTCTGGTCGGACGGGTACCGGCAGGACTGCTCGGGGTTCATCTCCATGGCCTGGGGCCTCGGCAGCAACGCGTGGACCGGCAGCCTGCCGGAGTACGCGACGCGGATCGACCGGGACGACCTGCAGCCCGGCGACATCCTGCTGTTCCACAACCAGGCCAATCCGGAGAAGGGCTCGCACGCCGTCATCTTCGGCGGCTGGGCCGACTCCGACCACACCCTCTACACCGCGCTGGAGCAGACCCAGCCGCACACCCGGGCCCAGACGACGCCCATGGCCTACTGGACCAACTCCGACCGGTACCTGGCCTACCGGTACCGGTACCTGGTGTCCGGAACCGGCGACCCCGGCTCCGGCAGCACCGGCACGCCGGAGGACACCGGGACACCGGGGAGGGACGCCTACCCCGGCGCCCGCGCCTTCGGGCCCGGCGCGAACAACGCCGCCGTCACCCGGCTGGGCGGCATGCTCATCTCCCGCGGCGCCCGGCCCTACTACATCGTGGGGGCCGGACCGCTCTGGAGCTCGGCCGACCGCGACGCCACCCGCGCCTTCCAGCGGGCCCAGGGCTGGTCCGGCGGCGACGCCGACGGCCTGCCGGGACCCACCACCTGGGAGTACCTGGTCGACGGGATCGGCAGCAACATCCCCGCCGGCGCCCCCGCCCCGCCGCCGGCCGGCGGCTCCACGGCACCCCGCTACCCGGGCGCCGCGTCGTTCCGGCCCGGACACTCCAACGACCACGTGCTGACGCTCGGGCGGCGGCTCGTCGCCCGGGGCTTCGGCAAGAGCTACCGCGTGGGCCCCAGCCGTACCTGGGGCGAGGCCGACCGCCGCGCCGTCGAGGCGTTCCAACGTGCCCAGGGCTGGTCCGGGCGCGACGCGGACGGCTACCCCGGACCGGAGACCTGGAGACGACTCTTCCTGTGACGACTCACGCCCCCACCGCGGACGCGGCCGCCCTGGCCGCCACCGCCGTCCTGCCCGCCGTCATCCCTTCCGCCGCCACCGCCACCACCGTCCCCGTCTGCGAGCTCGTCGAGAGGCCCGGCCGCTACCTGCCGGGCTGGACCGCCGCGCTCACCGCGCTGGCCGCGGCGGCGGCCGGCGGCTGGCTGCTGTGGCGGACGGGCGCGCTGCCCGAGCGGATCGCCGGCCACACCGTGCTGCCCGGGGCGCCCGCCCCCGGCGACCTGACCGGTCTGTGGGGCGCGGTGCTGCTGCTCGGCGCGCTGGCCGCGTTCGCCGCGGGCGGCCTCACCCGCGGCCGCCCCGGCAGCGTCTGGGTGCTGACCCGGCACGGCGCCTACCAGGGCAGCGTCCGGGAGACCGGCCTGCTGTGGATCAGTCCGCTGCTCGGCCGCCGCCGCATGGACGTCACCCTGCGGCACTGGCGCAGCCGCGCCATCGAGACGGTCGACGCGGACGGCACCCCGCTGCACGCCGGCGTCCTGATCGTCTGGCGGGTCCGGGACACCGCACGGGCCGCCTTCGCCATCGACGACCACGCGCGCTACCTGCGCGAGCAGGTGGAGAGCGCGGTCTGCCGCGCCGTCTCGCAACTGCCCGTGGACGACTTCCGCGGCCCGGGGCCGACCCTGCGGGACTCCGAGCGCCTCGGCGACCAGCTCACCCGGCTGCTCGCCGCCGACATGCGGCCGGTCGGCATCGAGGTCTTCTCGGCGCAGCCCGTCCGCCTGGAGTACGCGCCCGAGGTGGCCACCGCGATGCGGCGCGCCCAGCTCACCGCGCTCGACGCCAGGCACCGCCGGGCGGTGCTGGACGACGTGCTCGCGGCGGTCGGCGAGACGGTGCGCGGTCTGACCGACCGCGGACTGGTCCAGCTCGACGACTACGAGCGCAAGGCCCTGGTCCGGGACCTGACGGTGGCCTTCTACACCGCGCGCGGCCCGGTCGCCGAGGTGCCGAAGAAGTGACGGCACCCGAAACGGGCCGGAAAAAGCCCCCGGCCGGGTCCTGACCAGCGGTCAGAACCCGGCCGGGGGCCGTCACTCCACAGCGTTACGCGGGCACGCTCGCGACGCCCGGCGCGAGGAACGGCTTGCCGTTCACCCGCTGCGAGACACCCTCGCGGTCCAGGTACGGGGTGATCCCGCCCAGGTGGAAGGGCCAGCCGGCGCCGGTGATCAGGCACAGGTCGATGTCCTGCGCCTCGGCGACGACACCCTCGTCGAGCATCAGGCCGATCTCCTGCGCCACCGCGTCCAGCACCCGGGCGCGGACCTGCTCCTCGGTGAGCACAGAGTCGCCCTGCACCAGCAGCGCGGCGACCTCGGGGTCCAGCTCCGGCTTGCCGGAGTCGTAGACGTAGAAGCCGCGCTTGCCGGCCTTGACCACCGCGGCCAGGTTCTGCGAGACGGTGAACCGCTCGGGGAACGCGCGGTGGAGGGTCTCGGAGACGTGCAGCCCGATGGCCGGGCCGACCAGCTCCAGGAGCACCAGCGGCGACATCGGCAGGCCGAGCGGGTCGATGCCCTTCTCGGCGGTCTCCACCGGGGTGCCCTCGTCGATGATGTTCTGGATCTCGCCCATGAAGCGGGTCAGGATCCGGTTCACCACGAACGCCGGGGCGTCCTTGCAGAGCACCGCGGTCTTCTTCAGCTTGCGGGCGACACCGAACGCGGTGGCCAGCGACGCGTCGTCGGTCGCCTCGCCGCGCACGATCTCCAGCAGCGGGAGGATCGCGACCGGGTTGAAGAAGTGGAAGCCGACGACCCGCTCGGGGTTCTTCAGCTTCGACGCCATCTCGGTGACGGACAGCGAGGAGGTGTTGGTGGCGAGGATCGCGTGCGCCGGGGCGACCGCCTCGACCTCCGCGAACACCTGCTGCTTGACGCCCATCTCCTCGAAGACGGCCTCGATGATGAAGTCCGCGTCACCGAAACCGGCGGCCTTGTCGAGCGAACCGGTCACCAGCGCCTTGAGGCGGTTGGCCTGGTCCTGCTTGATGCGGCGCTTGCCGAGCAGCTTGTCGATCTCGCCGTGGACGTAGCCCACGCCCTTGTCGATGCGCTCCTGGTCGATGTCGGTCAGCACGACCGGCACCTCCAGGCGGCGGGCGAACAGCAGTGCCAGCTGCGAGGCCATCAGGCCCGCGCCGACGACGCCGACCTTGGTGACCGGGCGGGCCAGGTTCTTGTCCGGCGCGCCGGCCGGGCGCTTGGCCCGCTTCTGCACCAGGTTGAAGGCGTAGATGCCGCTGCGCAGCTCGCCGCCCATGATGAGGTCCGCCAGCGCGGTGTCCTCGGCGTCGAAGCCCGCCTGCAGGTCGCCGTCCTTGGCGTTCGCGATGATGTCCAGCGCGCGGTAGGCGGCCGGGGCCGCGCCGTGCACCTTGGAGTCGGCGATGCCGCGGCCGCGCTCGACGGCCTGGTCCCAGGCGGTGCCGCGGTCGATCTCCGGGCGGTCCACCACGATCTCGCCGCGCAGTACCGCGGCGGTCCACGCGAGGGACTGCTCCAGGAAGTCCGCGCCCTCGAACAGCGCGTCCGCGATGCCGAGTTCGAAGACCTGGGCGCCCTTGAGCTGGCGGTTCTGGTTCAGCGAGTTCTCGATGACGACGGTCACCGCGCGGTCCGCGCCGATCAGGTTCGGCAGCAGGGTGCAGCCGCCCCAGCCGGGGACGAGACCGAGGAAGACCTCGGGCAGCGAGAACGCCGGCAGCGCCGCGGAGACGGTGCGGTAGGCGCAGTGCAGACCGACCTCGACACCGCCGCCCATCGCCGCGCCGTTGTAGTAGGCGAAGGTCGGGACCGCGAGGTGCGCGAGCCGCTTGAAGACCTCGTGGCCGCCCTTGCCGATGGCGAGCGCGTCCTCGTGGCGCTTCAGCAGCTCCACGCCCTTGAGGTCGGCGCCGACCGCGAAGATGAACGGCTTGCCGGTGATGCCGATGCCCGTGATGGTGCCCTCGGCGGCCTCCGCCTCGACCCGGTCGATCGCCGCGTCGAGGTTGGCCAGCGACTGCGGGCCGAAGGTGGTCGGCTTGGTGTGGTCCAGGCCGTTGTCCAGCGTGATGAGCGCGAAGCGTCCGGCGCCCGGGAGGTCGAGGTGGCGCACGTGCGCGCTCGTCACGACCTCGTCGGGGAACAGCTCGGCCGCACCCTTCAAAAGCTCGGCGGTGGTGGTCACTTGCTGCCTCCGTCGAAGTGCGGGTTCTCCCAGATGACCGTTCCGCCCATGCCGAAGCCGACGCACATGGTCGTCAGGCCGTAGCGGACGTGCGGCTGCTCCTCGAACTGGCGGGCCAGCTGCGTCATCAGCCGGACGCCGGAGGAGGCCAGCGGGTGGCCGAACGCGATCGCGCCGCCGTACTGGTTGACACGCGGGTCGTCGTCCGCGATGCCGAAGTGGTCGAGGAAGGCGAGCACCTGGACGGCGAACGCCTCGTTGGCCTCGAAGAGGCCGATGTCGTCGATGGTCAGACCGGCCTGCGCCAGCGCCTTCTCGGTCGCCGGGACCGGGCCGATGCCCATGACCTCGGGCTCGACACCCACGAAGGAGTACGAGACCAGCCGCATCCGGACCGGCAGGCCCAGCTCGACGGCGACGTCCTCGGCGGCGATCAGCGACGCGGTCGCGCCGTCGTTCAGGCCCGCCGCGTTGCCCGCGGTGACCCGGCCGTGGGCCCGGAACGGCGTCTTGAGGCCGACCAGGTTCTCCAGGGTGGTGCCGGGGCGCATCGGCTCGTCCGCGGTCGCCAGGCCCCAGCCGGTCTCGCCGGCGTCGGGGTTGCTGTTGCGCACGGAGACCGGGACCAGGTCCTGCTGGATCTTGCCGTTGGCGTACGCCTTGGCGGCCTTCTCCTGGCTGCGCACGGCGTACTCGTCGACGCGCTGCTTGGTTATGGCCGGGTAGCGGTCGTGCAGGTTCTCCGCGGTCATGCCCATGAAGAGGGCGGACTCGTCGACCAGCTTCTCGGAGACGAAGCGCGGGTTCGGGTCCACGCCCTCACCCATCGGGTGGCGGCCCATGTGCTCGACACCGCCGGCCACGGCGACGTCGTACGCGCCGAAGGCGATGCCGCCGGCGACCGCGGTCACCGCGGTCATCGCGCCGGCGCACATGCGGTCGATCGAGTACCCGGGGACCGTGACCGGCAGGCCGGCCAGGATGCCGGCGGTGCGGCCGAGGGTCAAGCCCTGGTCGCCGATCTGCGTGGTGGCGGCGAGAGCCACCTCGTCGATCCGCTCGGCGGGCAGCTCCGGGTTGCGCCGCAGCAGCTCCCGGATGCACTTGATCACAAGATCGTCGGCACGGGTCTCGTGGTAGATGCCCTTCGGGCCCGCCTTGCCGAACGGGGTGCGGACGCCGTCGACAAAGACGACGTCCCTAGCGGTACGAGGCACGTTGGCTCTCCTCCAGATGCGGATTCGCTGCCACTGGGCGCGAGGCTGCGGCTACGTCCATCATGCTACTAGCCGGTAACCAACGGGGACAGTCCCCCCGCCCGGAGCGGCGAACGTCACACGGGACGAGGCCGCCCCCGGCCGGGGATCCGCGGGGGCAGGGAACTACGGTGCCGCGGTCTCCGGGGCCGCCGGCGGCTGGGCGGCGAGGGCCGCGGTGAGGATCGGCGCGGTCAGCCCGACCTGCCAGGCGCGCGCGCCGTGGCCGGCCAGCACCGCCGCGACCTCCTCGGTGGTGGCCTCGGCCGGCGGGTCCCAGCAGAGCCGGCGCACGGTGTCCGGGGTGATCAGGTTCTCCTGCGGCAGGTTCAGCTCCTCGGCGAGCGTGCTCACCGCGGCCCGCGCGGCGGACAGCCGGGCCGCCGCCACCGGGTCCTTGTCGGCCCAGGCGCGCGGCGGCGGGGGACCGACGTAGGCCGGCCCCGGCTGCGGCAGCTCCCGCTCCGGCAGGGCGCGGGCCCGGTCGATCGCGGCCTGCCACTGGTCGAGCTGGCGGCGGCCCATCCGGTGCCCGAAGCCGGGCAGCGTCGCGAGCACCGCCACGTTCGGCGGGCCCTCCAGGGCCGCGGTGACGATGGCGGCGTCGGTCAGGATCCGGCCCGGCGAGATGTCCCGCTCCTGGGCCGCCTGGTCGCGCGCGTTCCACAGCTCGCGCACCACGCCGATCTGCCGGCGGCGGCGGACCTTGTGCATGCCGGACGTGCGCCGCCACGGGTCGACGCGCGGCGCGGGCGGGGGAGCGGCGGCGATGGCCGCGAACTCCTCCAGCGCCCAGTCGAGCTTGCCCTGCTCGCGCAGCTCCTCCTCGAGCGCGTCCCGCAGGTCCACCAGCAGCTCGACGTCGAGCGCGGCGTAGCGCAGCCAGGGCTCGGGGAGCGGGCGGGTCGACCAGTCGACGGCCGAGTGGCCCTTCTCCAGGGCGAAGCCCAGGACGTTCTCGACCATGGCGCCGAGTCCGACCCGGGGGAAGCCCGCGAGCCGGCCGGCCAGCTCGGTGTCGAACAGGCTCTTGGGGTGCATGCCGATCTCGCCGAGGCACGGAAGGTCCTGGGTGGCGGCGTGCAGCACCCATTCGGTGTCGGTGAGGGCGGCGCCCAGGGTGGAAAGGTCGGGGCAGCCGACCGGGTCGATCAGCGCGGTCCCGGCTCCCGCACGGCGCAGCTGGACCAGATAGGCCCGCTGTCCGTAGCGGTATCCGGACGCGCGCTCGGCATCCACGGCGACCGGACCGGAGCCCGCGGCGAATGCCGCGACGATGTCTGCGAGGGCCTCCGGGCTGGCGGTCACCGGCGGGATTCCCTCGCGCGGGTCCAGCAGCGGGACCGGCGCCGGGGCAGCCTCTGTTGCGGTCTCTCGGGCGTCGGTCACTGTCCAAGAGTATCCGTGTATGGCGAACGCCCGTCGACGGAACGTTCCGTCGACGGGCGCAGCGGCCATGCGGGGGTGCTGGAGAGTCAGTGGATGATGCCCGTGCGAAGGGCCACGGCGACCATTCCGGCGCGGTCGCCGGTGCCGAGCTTGCGGGCGATCCGGGCCAGGTGGCTCTTCACGGTGAGCGCGGACAGGCCCATCGAGACGCCGATCGCCTTGTTCGACTGGCCTTCGGCGACCAGCCGCAGCACCTCGACCTCACGGCCGGAGAGCTCGCGGTAGCCACCGGGGTGGCCGGGGGTGCCCGGGGGGCGGCGCTGCATGCGGGCGCCGGCCGAACCGACCGGCGCGGCGCCGGGGCGGCCCGGCATACCGCCGAGGTTGTTGCGGGTGCCGGTGACGACGTATCCCTTGACGCCGCCCGCGAGTGCGTTGCGGACGGCGCCGATGTCGTCGGCGGCGGAGAGCGCGAGGCCGTTCGGCCAGCCGGCCGCGCGGGTCTCGGCGAGAAGGGTCAGGCCGGAACCGTCGGGGAGGTGGACATCGGCTACGCAGATGTCGCGGGGGCTGCTGACCCGCGGGCGGGCCTCGGCGATGGACGAGGCCTCGATCACATCGCGCACACCGAGCGCCCAGAGGTGCCGGGTGACGGTGGAGCGGACGCGGGGGTCGGCGACGACGACCATGGCCGTCGGCTTGTTCGGACGGTAGGCGACCAGGCTCGTGGGCTGCTCGAGAAGAACTGACACCGGGCCTCCTGTGGCGAAAGCGGGGGACTGAGAGGGTCACCCAATCCTTCGGCAGCAATTGCTCCGGCCTTTAGGGAATGATCACGATTTGTTGGTAACAATTCCGGCAAATCGGACGCTCGATCGAACAAGATCAAGTCGAGCGCCCGCCCCGGACGCAGCGGAACACCACGAAAGCCCCCGTGAAACCCGAAAACCGAACGGGCGGTCAGCCGCGGCGCTTGGGCATCGGCACGACGCCGCCGGGCAGGTACTGCGCCTCGTGGCCCTCGGTGGGCGGCAGCCCCGCGCACGCGCAGAGCAGGTCGCACCAGGCCGCGAGGTGGTCCGCGATGCCGGGGACGCCGTCCGAGACCTCGGTGGGCGTCCAGGACGCCCGGATCTCGATCGCCGTCGTGTCGGGCCGCTCCGCGATCCCGCCGAAGTAGTGCGAGGAACTGCGCGAGACCGTGCCGCTGGGCTCGATGTACTCCGCGCCCCGCGCCTGAAGGGCGCCGGTCAGCCAGGACCAGCTCACCTCGGGCAGCAGCGGGTCCACCGCCATCTCCTGCTCCAGATCGGCGCGCACCAGCGTCACCAGCCGGAACGAGCCGTTCCAGGCATCGTGGCCGTCGGGTTCGTGGAGCAGGATGAGCCGGCCGTCCGCCAGCTCCTCGCCGTCCACCACGACCGCCGCCTCCAGCGCGTACGCGTACGACGCGAGACGCTTGGGCGGAGCTGTCGTGTCGATCTCCACTTCGGGCCGTACCCGCGCGGATCCCAACGCGTCGACCGCGCGCTGGAAGGAGAGCGGTGCCCCGTCCCCGTCCGCAAGGTGCCCGTGAACCGCTGCCATGCCCGGAAGACTAGGCCGCTCGCGGCCTCCACGGGTGGAGCAACACCCGGGCGCGCGGGACGCATCGCGGCGCGTGCGAAGATTCGAGGCGTGAGTGCGCACCAGCAGACCGCTGCTTCCCCGTTCATCCGCGCCTGCCGGCGCGAGCCCGTGCCGCACACCCCGGTGTGGTTCATGCGGCAGGCCGGCCGATCGCTGCCCGAGTACCTCAAGCTCCGTGAGGGCACCGCCATGCTGGATTCCTGCATGCGGCCCGACATGGTCACCGAGATCACGCTGCAGCCGGTGCGCCGCCACAAGGTCGACGCGGCCATCTACTTCAGCGACATCGTCGTACCCCTCAAGGCCATCGGCCTCGACCTCGACATCAAGCCCGGGGTCGGCCCGGTCGTCGAGCAGCCGATCCGCACCCGCGCCGACCTCGACCGGCTGCGCGCCCTGGAGCCGGACGACGTGCACTACGTCACCGAGGCCATCGGGATGCTCACCGCAGAGCTGGGCGAGACCCCGCTCATCGGCTTCGCGGGCGCGCCCTTCACCCTCGCCAGTTACCTCGTCGAGGGCGGCCCGTCCCGCAACCACGAGCGCACCAAGGCGCTCATGTACGGCGACCCCGAGCTGTGGAGCGACCTGCTGGACCGGCTCGCGGACATCACCGCCGCGTTCCTCAAGGTGCAGATCGAGGCCGGCGCCAGCGCCGTCCAGCTCTTCGACTCCTGGGTCGGCGCGCTCTCGCCCGACGACTACCGGCGCTACGTCATGCCGTCCTCGGTGAAGGTCTTCGACGCCGTCGCGGGCTACGGCGTGCCGCGCATCCACTTCGGTGTCGGCACCGGCGAGCTGCTCGGGCTGATGGGCGAGGCCGGCGCGGACGTCGTCGGCGTCGACTGGCGCGTCCCGCTCGACGAGGCGGCCCGCCGGGTCGGCCCCGGCAAGGCGCTGCAGGGGAACCTGGACCCGGCGGTGCTCTTCGCCCCGACGTCCGCCGTCGAGACGAAGACCCGCGAGGTGCTGCACGCGGCGGCCGACCTGCCGGGACACGTGTTCAACCTCGGCCACGGCGTCCTGCCCAGCACCGACCCCGACGCCCTCACCCGCCTCGTCGACTTCGTCCACCGCACCACCGAGGTCTGAGCGGGCCGGACGGGCCCGCTACTCGTCGTCCGTGCCCTCCTCCGCCCGCGCCGCCACCACGCGCGGTGCGGGGGAGAGCCGGCGGCGGACGGCGACGAAGGCGAACCAGCCGGCGAGGGCCACGACCGCGAACGGCAGCGCCACCGAGAGCACGACCAGGATGCCGCGCACGGTCACGGAGAAGGCGTGCCAGCCGGTGGCCAGCGCGTTGCCGACCGTGTCCAGGAAGCCGTCCTCCTTCTCGGCCGACGGTGCGGCGGCGGGGTGCCGCGGCGCGGACAGCACCAGCGTGATCGTCGCCAGGTCCGTGCGCTCCCTGAGCGCGGCCTGCTGCGCCTGCAGGGACTCCAAGGCGGCTTCGCGGGTGCTGAGTTCACCCTCCAGGGTGACGACGTCGCTCAGCCGCGTCGTCCGGCTCATCAGCTCCCGCACCCGCGCCAGGCTCGCCTGCTGCGAGCGGATCCGGCTCTCCACGTCCACCACCTGGCCGGTGACGTCCTCGGTGGCGACCTTGCGCTCGATCAGCCTGCCGAGGCCCGCGAGATCGTTCAGCACCTTGTCGTAGCTCTCCGGCGGCACCCGCAGCGTGATGCTGGAGTGCTCCGTGCCGTCGCTGTCGCGGGTGGTGTTCTCGTTGCCGACGTACCCGCCCGCGCCGGTGACCGCGGCCCGGGCCGCGGCGAGCGCGGCGGTGACGCCGTCCTTCGCCTCGACGCTCAGCGTCGCGGTGCGCACCACGTAGCTCCGGGACGCGGCCGGGGTCCTCGTGGTGGCGCCCTTCGCGGCGCCCGGTGCCGCGGACGGTGCCGCGGACGGCGCGTCCGCCTGCCGCGGGGCGCCCGCGGCCCTGTCCGCGCCGCTGTCGGACTTCGATGCAGTGTCCCCGTTCTTCCCGGCGCTGCCGCAGCCCGCGATCGTGAGGGCGGCGGCGAGCAGGGCGGCGGCGAGGGCCGTCCGCCGTCTGCGGTGCGTGCTGTGGCTGCTGGTCGGCTGGCGCATCGAACTCCCCCTGGGGTCGTTCACCGGAGTGCGACCGGTGCTGGTCCTACGACGGGCGGGGGTCGGACCGGGTTTCGGTTCCGGGATCCCGAAGCGGTCCCGAAGCGGTCACGTTCAGAGCTCGTTCGGGAATCTGGGACAGTGGAGGGCATGACCGACACACACCGCGGAACAGGGCATGTGATCGTCGTCGGCGGCGGGGTCTCCGGACTCGCCGCCGCCCACTACCTGGCCGGCGGCGGCGCGCGGGTGACGGTGCTGGAGGGTTCGGCGCGGCTCGGCGGAAAGCTGTACGCCGACGAGATCGCCGGCGTCCCCGTGGACCTGGGCGCCGAGTCGATGCTCGCGCGCCGCCCCGAAGCGGTCGCGCTCGCCCGCGAGGTGGGGCTCGGCGACCGGCTGCAGCCGCCCGCGACCGCGGGCGCCGCCTTGTGGACCCGCGGCCGGCTGCGCGCCATGCCGCAGGGGCACGTCATGGGCGTCCCCGGCGACCTGGGGCCGCTGGCCGCCTCCGGCCTGCTGTCGCCCGCGGGCCTGGCCCGGCTGCCGCTGGACCACGTGCTGCCGCGGACCCGGATCGGCGAGGACGTGGCCGTGGGCGAGTTCGTCGCCGCGCGGCTCGGCCACGAGGTCGTCGACCGGCTGGTGGAGCCGCTGCTGGGCGGCGTCTACGCGGGCAACGCCTACCGGATCTCGCTGCGCGCGGCCATGCCGCAGCTCTTCGAGGCGGCCAGGTCGGGACGCTCCCTCATCGAGGCCGTGCGCGGCGTCCAGCGGCGCGCGACCGCCGCCGCCCCGGCCGGACCGGTCTTCATGGGCATCAGCGGGGGCGTCGGGCAGCTGCCGCTCGCCGTCGCCGAGGCGTGCCGGGCCGCGGGCGTCACCATCGAGACCGACGCCGCCGCCCGGGAGCTGCGGCGCACCGCGGACGGCTGGCAGGTCACCGTCGGCGACCGGGTGCTCGACGCGGACGCCGTCCTGATCGCCGCGCCCGCCCCGGCCGCCGCCCGGCTGCTGGCGGCCGAGTCGCCCGTCGCCGCCGCGGAGCTGTCGGCGGTGGAGTACGCGAGCATGGCGCTGGTCACCATGGCGTTCCGGCGCCGCGACGTGCTGCGGATGCCGAAGGGCACCGGCTTCCTGGTGCCGCCGGTCGACGGCCGGACGATCAAGGCGTCCACCTTCTCCTCCCACAAGTGGGGCTGGATCGACGAGGCGGGACCCGACACCTTCGTGCTGCGCACCTCCGTCGGCCGGCACGGCGACGAGGCGGACCTCGCCTGGGACGACACCGACCTCGTCCGCCTGTCGCGGCGCGACCTGGGCGAGGCCATCGGGCTGTCCGCCGCGCCCGTCGCGGCCCGCGTCACCCGCTGGGACCGCGGGCTGCCGCAGTACCCCGTCGGCCACGTCGAGCGCGTCGCCAGGATCCGCGAGCAGGTCGGCAAGCTGCCGGGGCTCGCGGTCTGCGGCGCGGTCTACGACGGGGTCGGGATTCCGGCCTGCGTCGCCAGCTCCCGCAGGGCCGCCGACGAGGTGCTGGCCTCCCTGGCCGCGACCCGGGCGACGGGCGGCGCGCGGGGCACGGGAGAATGACGGCATGACTGACTCGACTGCTGCCCCCGACGCCCCGGACAGGACTCCGAACGCCGGCAAGAAGGCGAAGGATCTCAACGAGATCGTCCGCTACACCCTCTGGTCCGTCTTCCGGCTGCGCGATGTGCTGCCCGAGGACCGCTCCGGATACGCCGACGAGGTGGAGGAGCTGTTCGCGCAGCTCGCCGCGGAGGACGTCACGGTGCGCGGCACCTACGACGTGTCGGGGCTCCGGGCGGACGCCGACCTCATGATCTGGTGGCACTCCGAGACCTCCGACGCGCTGCAGGAGGCCTACAACCTCTTCCGCCGCACCCGGCTCGGCCGCGCGCTGGTCCCGGTGTGGTCGAACATGGCGCTGCACCGCCCGGCGGAGTTCAACAAGTCGCACGTCCCGGCGTTCATCGCCGACGAGACCGTGCGCGACTACGTCAGCGTGTACCCGTTCGTGCGCTCGTACGACTGGTACCTGCTGCCGGACGAGGACCGCCGCCGGATGCTCGCCGACCACGGCAAGATGGCCCGCGGCTTCCCGGACGTGCGGGCCAACACGGTCCCGTCGTTCACGCTCGGCGACTACGAGTGGATCCTCGCCTTCGAGGCGGACGAACTGCACCGCATCGTGGACCTGATGCGGCACCTCCGGGCGTCCGAGGCACGGATGCACGTACGCGAGGAGGTGCCGTTCTACACCGGGCGGCGCAAGGAGATCAGCGAGCTGGTGGCGGGCCTGGCGTAGGCCTGGCGCAGGGCGCCCGGCCTACGGCACGGGCTCGGGGTGCGGGCCGCACGTCAGCGTGTGGCCCCCTCCCGTCTCGCCGCGCAGCAGGTACGCGTCGACCCGGTGGTTGACGCAGGCGTTGGGGCCGTAGACGACGCCGTGCGAGCCGGAGCGCCGCTCGGTGAGGAGCACGGATCCGGGCAGCCGGCGCTGGAGTTCGACGGCGCCCTGGTACGGGGTCGCGGCGTCGCGCTCCGCGGCGACGAGCAGCACCGGCTGCAGCTCGCGGCCGTACGCGCCCACCTCGATGGGCTGCCGGTGCGGCCCCTTCCAGAAGGCGCACGGCAGGTTCATCCAGGCGTTGTCCCAGGTCTCGAAGGGGGCGGTGCGCGCCAGTTCCGTGTTGTCGCGGTCCCAGGTGAACCAGTCGCGCGGCCAGGGGGCGTCGGCGCACTCGACCGCCGTGTAGACCGCGTTGCCGTTCTCGCCGGCGGCGGCCCGCGCCGGGTTCGGGGTGGCCTCGGCGATCAGCGGCTTCGGGTCGCCGTGGACGTACGCGGACAGGATGCCGGCCAGGTCCGCCCACGTGCTGTCGTAGTACCCGGCGTCGAGGAACGTGCTCTGCAGCTGTCCGGGGCCGACCACGCCGCCGGCCGGCCGCACGGCCAGCTCCTCGCGCACCGCGTCGTAGGCCGTCAGCACCTGCCGCCGGTCGGTGCCCAGGTGGTAGACGGCGTCGTGCCGGGCCACCCAGTCGCGCCAGTCCGCCCAGCGGGTCTCGAAGGCGGCGGACTGCACGAGGTTGGCCCGGTACCAGATCTGGCGCGGGTCGGGGTCGACGACGCTGTCGAAGACCATGCGGCGCACGTGCCCGGGGAAGAGCGTCGCGTACACCGCGCCGAGGTAGGTCCCGTAGGAGGCGCCGTAGAAGGTGAGCCCGCGCTCGCCGAGCGCCGCGCGGATGACGTCCAGGTCGCGGGCACTGTCGAGCGTCGTCAGGTGCGGCAGCAGATGCCCCGAGCGCTCCTCGCAGCCCTCGGCGTACGCCTTCGCGTCCGCGATCCGGGCCTGCTTGTCCCGCTCGCCCGTCGGCCGCGGGTCGCGGGTGGGCGCCTTCAGGTGGTCGGCGGGGTCCTCGCAGGAGACGGGCGCGGACTGGCCGACCCCGCGCGGGTCGAAGCCCACGAAGTCGTACGCGCGGGCGACCTCGGCGTACTCCTTGACCTTCAGGGCGCTGAACAGCGGGAAGTACAGCCCCGAACCGCCGGGCCCGCCCGGGTTGTAGAGCAGGGCGCCCTGCCGCTCGCCGGCCTTTCCGGTGGCGGCGACCCGGCTGACGACCAGCTTCAGCTGCTCGCCGTCCGGCCGGGCGTAGTCCAGCGGCACGGACACGGTGCCGCACCGGACCGGGGCGGGCAGCCGGGTCGCCTTGGCGCAGGCGCCGAACGCGACCCCGGCCCGGCCGGCGCGCTCGGCGGCGACGACCGCGCCGCGCGCCTCGGCCACCCGGTCGCCGTACGGCGGTGCGACGGCGGCCGAGCCCGGGGGAGCGATGGCCAGGGTGCTCAGCGTCAGGGTTCCTGCGACGCCGTACAGCGCGATCGATCGCACAAAGGATCCTCTCCTGTCAGGTCATGACAAAAGGGATCCTTGGGGCGGTGGTGGGCGAAGTAAAGGACCGGCGGCGGGTGTCGCCCCCGACCACTCCCGCCGGTCCGGCGCGGGCCCTACGAACTGCTGCTGCCGCAGCTGGAACCGGAGCTGGACGAGCAGCTGGACCCCGAGCCGGACGAGCAGCTGGAACCGGAGCCGGACGAGCAGCCGGAACCCGAACCGGAAGAGCAACCGGCACCGGAGCCCGTACCGCAGCCCGACGCGGAGCCCCCGCAGCCCCCGCCCCCGCCGGCCCAGGCGCCCGCCGCGTCACCCCAGGCGCCCGGCTCCGAGGCGGGCTGCGAGGACTGGGCCAACTCGCCCCGCAGCATGTCGTCCTGGAGCGTCGCGGCCCCCGCCAGGGCGAACAGCACCATGGGGTCGGAGGTGCCGGGGACGGGGCGGCGAGGGTGCGGCGGCCGGTGGCGCAGGCGCAGCTCGTTCAGCACCCGCCGGCCGGCCGGCGTCAGCCTGCCGCGGGGCGCCGAGCACAGCAGGAGGACGAGGAGCCCGAGCAGGAGACCCGGCAGCACCCGCAGGACCAGCGGCAGGCCCGAGCCGACGACCAGGTGCGGCATCACCTCCGCCAGCGACAGGAACAGCAGCAGGAACCAGACGGTCTTGTAGAGCGTCGAGACCCGCTGCCACCGGCTGTGCACCGCGGGCTGGAAGAACAGGCCGCGGCGGGCGAGCCGGTCGCCGATCGACTGCACCGAGGGACCGGTGAGAACCGCCGTACGGACCTGGCGCAGGCCGCCGTCCCACTCGGCGCCGACAGCCTCCAGCAGGGCGACCTCGACCGGGTTCTGGGCCACCGGCCGGATCACGGTCAGCCGGCCGGGAGGGGTCACGGCGATCCGGCCGTCGCCGTGCATCGCCGCGATCACCGTGTCCGCGACCCGGCCGGGGCCGCCGGACAGGAAGGCGGTCTCCAGCGGGTCCCGGGGAGCCTCGCCCCGGTACGGGCGGGTGAAGCGGCGGGCGCGGACCTTCTCCCCGACGAGGTACGCCGAGGCGGCGGCGATCAGCAGGTACACGGCGAGCGTGAGGGCGTCCATGACGGGCATCGCGGTCACCGCCCCGCGAGCGCGGTGCGCGCCGCGCCCAGGAGGCCCAGGAACCGGCCGAGCGGGCCGGAGCGGCCGGAGCGGGCGGCCGCGGAGAGCGGGGCCGGGCCCGAGCGCTCGCGCCACCAGTCGTCCAGCAGCCCCCGGGCGGTCCCGTCGAGCCCCGGCGCCCCGCCCGCCAGCACGTGCTCCGCGAAGCGCAGCGCGTCGAGGCGGTAGCCGCCCTCCAGCGGGTGGGCGGCCGCGTACCGCAGGAAGGCGGGACGGTAGCGGTCCCCGAGGATCCGCGGCAGTTCCGGGGCGACCTTGGCGGTCACGTCCGCGCGCTTGGCCGCCAGGGCCCGCGACTGGACGCCGATCCGGCCGCGGTCGAAGCCCTCCGGTACGGGAGTGCCCGCCACCAGCGCGGACAGCAGCGCCGTCTGCGCGAGGGCGAGCCGCTGCCGGGTGGCGGTGGTGACGCCGTTCTCGGGGCCGTTCTCAGGGTCGGCGGCGAGGCCGGTAGCCGGGGTGCGGGCGGTGTCAGACACAGTGCGCCTCCCGGGGCCGCTCCGCCGAGCACACCGCGCGGATCGCGCTCAGCTCCGCGGCCAGCCCGGCCGCGGACGGGAAGTCGTCGTCCCGCTCCAGCAGGACGCCCGGCGGGGTGGTCCGCTCGTACAGCGCCGCGAGCACGTCCAGCACCGGCCGCGTCACGGGGTGGGCGTGCGTGTCGTGCCAGACGCCGTCGCGCTCGACGCCGCCCGCCACGTGCACGTAGGCGATGGCCTCCAGCGGCAGGCCGTCGAGGACCGCGACCGGGTCCTCGCCCCGGTTCACGTGGTTGGTGTGCAGGTTGGCGACGTCGATCAGCAGCCGCACGCCGGTCCGCTCCACCAGCTCGTACAGGAACTCGCCCTCGGTGAACTCCTCGTCGGGCCAGCCGAGCAGCGGCGCGATGTTCTCCAGCGCGAGCGGCACGGGCAGCGCGTCCTGCGCGACGCGGACGTTGGCGCAGAGCACGTCGAGCGCGTCGCGCGTGCGGGGCACGGGTAGCAGGTGGCCGGCCTCCAGCCGGGGCGAGCCGGTCAGCGGGCCGCCGGCCCGCACGAACGCGATGTGCTCGGTGACCAGGGGCGCCCCCAGCAGCCCGACCCGCGCGGCGAGTGCCGCCAGCCGTCCGGGGTCCGGGCGCTCCGCGCCGCCGAGGCCCAGCGAGACCCCGTGCGGGATCACCGTCGTGCCGCGCTCCCGCAGCCGCCGGAGCGGTTCGGGGAGGTGGTCGGCGCAGAGGTTCTCCGAGACGACCTCCACCCAGTCGACCCCGGGCAGCTCGTCGATCGCGTCCGCGATCTCCGGCCGCCACCCGATACCCGTACCCAAGTCCTTCATGCCGTCCCCCTCCGCGTCACCGCACACGCACGCCGTGCCGGGGTGATGACCCCGCCGGGGCGGGGCGAACCCTGCCGGCGCCCGGTTCAGAGCTTGATTTGAGGTTGGCATGCCAGAAGCCGGTACGGCGGCAGCCCCGCACGAAGGTCCGTCGTCCGAGTGGTGACGCCCGCCCGGAGGTGTCAGGTACGGGCGACCGGGCGGAAGTCGGAGACGACGGTGCAGGAGCCCGGGACGATCTCCGTGAAGCCGGCGTCGCGCACCACGGGCAGGCCCGAGCCGGTGAGCGCGGGCCAGTCGGCGGGCGCGGCGGTGCGGACCGCGAGCGGGAAGCCGGCGTCGCGCCAGGCGGTGCGCTGCGCGTCCGTCAGCTCCCACCAGGCGAGTTGCGCGCCGTGGCCCGCCTGGGCCATGGCCTTGCCCGCGGACATGTCGAGCTCCGGGCTCATCCACAGCACCGGCAGCCCCTCCTCGGCGGGCAGCGGCGGCTCGGGGTCGTCCAGCTCGGTGCCCGAGACCTGGAGCTTCGCCAGCACCTTCGGCCAGCCGTCCAGCGGGACCGGCGGGTAGACCCGCACCTCGGCCTCCTTCCCGGTCACGGTGATGCCGGGCAGGTACCCCGCGCGGCGCCACTCCGCGCCGCGCGCCCGCCGTACGACCTTGCGGATCCGGGCGTCCTGCCAGTCCCGCACCGCCTCGGCCCACTCGCCCTCGCCCGTCGCCCGCTCGTCCGACAGCAGGGTCAGCACGGCGCGCGCCGCGGTCTCCAGGGCGTCGGTGCGCGCCGGCGGGTCGTCCTTCTCGATGCGGACGACGAGCGGGAGGACGAACTGGGGCGCGGCGTCGCGGTCGATGCTGGTCACGGCCCCAGTCTGCCACCGTGTCCGGTCCCCGACGCGTCCGGCCGCCCGGGGCCCGCGGCCGGGCGGGCGGCCGGATCCGCCCGGCCGGGAACCCCGGCGATCTACGATGAGCCGGTGGATACGGCCGCGATACGCGTTCCCAGTGAGCTCGACCCGGTGCTGCCCGTCGAGCCGATGGCGCTTCCCGCCCCCGGCGACCCGCCGCGGCTGTGGCTGGTGGACGCGGCCCGGCACGCCGCCTTCGCGGCCCGGCTGGCGCCCGGCGTCCTCGACCCGCGGGAGCTGCGCAGCGCCGCGGCCTTCCGAGCCGACGCCGACCGGGACTGCTACCGCGCCGCGCACGTCGGGTTGCGGCTGCTGCTCGGCGCCCACCTCGGCACGGCGCCGCAGGACGTGGTGCTGGTCCGCGAGGCGTGCCCGGGGTGCGGCGGGCCGCACGGGCGTCCGGCCGTCGAGGGCGGCGCGGTGCACTTCTCGCTGTCGCACAGCGGGAGCTTCGCGCTGCTGGCGGTCGCCGCGACCCCGGTCGGCGTGGACGTGGAGACGGTCCCGTCGGCCGACGCGGTCGCGGACGTCGCCGCCGTGCTGCACCGGGTGGAGATCGCCGAACTGGACGCCCTGCGCCCGCCCGAGCGGCCCGCCGCCTTCGCACGGGCGTGGGTGCGCAAGGAGGCGTACCTCAAGGGGCTGGGCATCGGCCTCGGCCGCGACCCCTCGCTGGACTACGTGGGGACCGGTGACGCGCCCGCCACCGGCCCGGCGGGCTGGACCGTCGCCGACGTGGCCGTGGGGGAGGACCGGGCCGCCGCGGTCGCCGCGGCCGACCCGCGCCGAACCGGCGGACAGCCTTCCCTGCCCCGCGGGACCGCCTCACCCACCCCCTAACACCTCCCTGTCTCCGCCGCCGGTCCGGTATCGCGAACGGACTCCTGCGAGGCTGATTTCAGCCGCATTCCGGCCACGGCCGGGCCGTCCAGGTCCCGGCCGACAGCCCCGGCCCAGCGAGGAGCGTCATGGACGGCACCAGCACCGGCAACCCGCGGATCACCGGCACGACCCGGCTGTTCGCGGTCATCGGCGACCCCGTCGCGCAGGTCCAGGCCCCGTCGATGGTCAACCCGCTCTTCGTCGAGCTGGGCGCGGACGCCGTCCTGGTGCCCGTGCACGCCCGCCCGGAGAACCTGCGGCAGGTCGTCACCGGGCTGCAGCGCACCGAGAACGTGGACGGGCTGCTGATCACCGTGCCGCACAAGGCGGCCGCGCTGCGCTTCGCCGACCTGGTCAGCCCCGCCGCCGAGCTGAGCGGGGGCACCAACGCGATCCGGCGGGCCGCCGACGGCGCCTGGCACGCGGACAACTTCGACGGTGAGGGCTTCGTCCGGGGGCTGCTCGCCGCGGGCCACAACCCGTACCGCAAGCGGATCGCGCTGGCGGGCGCGGGCGGCGCCGGGCGCGCCATCGCCGTCGCGCTGCTGCTCGCGGGAGCGGAACTGGCCGTCTGGGACCGCGACCTGGCGCGGGTGAAGGCGCTGGTCGCGCAGCTGGCGGAGCACTGGCCGGGACGGGTGACGGGATCGGCGCGGCCGACCCTGGAGGCGGCGGACATCGCGGTGAACGCCACCCCGATGGGGCTGAACCCCGCCGACCCGCTGCCCTTCGACCCGGCCCGGCTGCCCGACGGCGCGGTGGTGGCGGACATCATCATGAAGCCGCGCGTCACCCCGCTGCTGCGGGCCGCCGAGGCGCGCGGGCTGCGCACCCAGTACGGCGCGCCGATGCTGGCGCAGCAACTGGCGCTCTACCGGGAGTTCTTCGGGCTGGACGAACTGGCGCGATCCGAGCGCCCGGCGGCCCGCGACCGGTTCAGTGGCCGGGCGGTTACTGCGCGATAACCGGTCAGTGTGCCGCCCCTTCCTACGCTGCTCGGTATGTCACCAGCTATCGCGACCCAGCCCCAACCACCGCCGGTGCGGGACCCGTTGCCGGCCCGACTGCGGGCGCGCGCGGACGCGGCGTTCGCGCTGCCCGCGGCCCAGCAGCCCGAGTACCAGGACCCGGAAGCGGTCCGCGAGGCCCGCGGCGTGCTGGAGCGGATGCCGCCGCTCGTCGTGCCCGGCGAGGTCGACCGGCTGCAGACCCGGCTCGCGGAGGTCGCCCTGGGCAGGGCGTTCCTGTTGCAGGGCGGCGACTGCGCGGAGACGTTCGCCGGGAACACCGAGGCCCACGTGCAGAGCAACCTGCGCACCCTGCTGCAGATGGCCGTGGTCCTGACCTACGCGGCCAGCCTGCCGGTGGTGAAGGTGGGGCGCACCGCGGGCCAGTACGCCAAGCCCCGTTCGAACAGCAGCGACACCCTCGGACTGCCGGTCTACCGCGGGGACATCGTCAACTCCGCCACCCCCACACCGACAGCACGGATCCCCGACCCGAACCGGATGCTCCAGGCGTACGCGCACTCCGGCTCCACCCTCAACCTGATCCGGGCCATGGCCTCGGCGGGCATGGCCGACCTGCACCAGGTGCACGACTGGAACCGCGACTTCGTCCGCACCTCCCCGGCCGGCGAGCGCTACCGGGCGCTGGCCGCGGAGATCGACAACGGCCTGCGCTTCATGTCGGCGTGCAACGTCGACCACGGGGCCCTGCACACCACGGAGATCTATGCCAGCCACGAGGCGCTGCTGCTGGAGTACGAGCGGGGGCTGCTGCGGGCCGCGGGCCCCGAGGGCGCGGAGCGGCTGTACAGCCTGTCCTCGCACTTCCTGTGGATCGGGGAGCGCACCCGGCAGCCGGACGGCGCGCACATCGCCCTCGCCGCGATGCTGGCGAATCCCATCGGCCTCAAGATAGGGCCGACCACCACGCCGGAGCAGGCGGCCGAGTACGTGGAGCGCCTCGACCCCGACGGGGTGCCCGGCCGGCTCACGCTGATCAGCCGGATGGGGTACGGGAAGATCCGCGAGGTGCTGCCGGCGATCGTGGAGAAGGTCACGGCCTCCGGCCACCGGGTGATCTGGCAGTGCGACCCCATGCACGGCAACACCCACGAGACGGCGAGCGGCTACAAGTCCCGGCACTTCGACCACATCCTCGACGAGGTCAAGGGGTTCTTCCAGGTCCACCGCGACCTCGGCACCCACCCCGGCGGGCTGCACATCGAGCTCACCGGCGACCACGTCACCGAGTGCCTGGGCGGCGCCCAGCAGATCGACGACACCGCGCTGGCCGGCCGCTACGAGACCAGCTGCGATCCGCGGCTCAACCCGCAGCAGTCCGTGGAGCTGGCCTTCCTCGTCGCCGAGCTGGTGCGGGGATGACCGGGCCCGTCCGGCCGTTGAGGGCCGGCCGGGCGGGCCCCGGCACGCCACCGCCCGCGGCGGGCTCGGTCGGAGCCCGGCGCAGGCGGTGGTCGGTGCGGTCGTCACCCCGGCTAGCCGGCGGCGACGGGCTCCGCCTCCCGCGGCGCGGCGGGATCGCTCCGCGGCGGGGTTCTGCGGGACCGGCTCCAGGCGCGCATGGCGGGCTTCTCCACCAGGACGTGCAGGAGCCAGCCGGCGAGCAGGGTCGCCAGGAAGTAGCCGATCACCACGAGGACGGCGACCGGGGTGCTGTAGGTGTCCGCGCCCAGGAGTGCGGGGCGGCCCCAGAAGACGACGATCCCCTGGCACATGTAGAAGCCGAAGGAGACGTTTCCGAACCAGACCATGAACCGGCCGTTGAGGTAGGTGCGCGCCCCCCGGATGTCGGCGGAGGCCGCGGCGCCGATCGCCACGCTGAACGGAATGATCGTGGCGGAGACGAAGTTGAAGGGCGGCAGTACGTAGAGCGCGGCGGCGTAGCCGGCCACCAGCAGACCGAGGACGGCGGCGGCGGGAATGCGCGGCCACTTGCCCGCCATGACGATGCGCGCCAGCAGCATGCCCAGGATGAATTCGAAGAGGCGCATCGGCGGGAACGTGTAGTTGAACCACATCTGCGTCATCGAGAGCGGAATGATCGGGTTCTTGGGGGAGTCGGTGACGATATAGGTGGTGACCAGTCCCACCCCCACCGTGCACGCGACCATGGTGCCGGCCCACAGCCACAGCCGGTTCAGCCGGATCCGGCTCACCGCGAGCAGCGCCAGCGGGAACAGCATGTAGAAGAGCAATTCGGAACACAGCGACCAGGCGGGCGGGTTGACGCCCATCTGGAGAGCGGCGTCCGTGCTGTAGGAGTTCACCAGGAACAGGCTGGAGAGCCATGCGCCCACCGGGGCGTAGGCGCCGGCGAAGAGGGCCAGCGCGATGCCCCAGGTGACCAGGTGGTTGGGGAAGATCTTGACCAGCCGGCGCCGCAGGTAGTGGGTCACCCGGTCCCCGGGCCGCAGTGACCAGGTCAGGATGAAGCCGCTGAGCAGGAAGAAGAAGGACACCCCCAGGTAGCCGGCGGGGGCGAAGAAGTCGTAGAGGCCGTCGGCGACGTCCTTGTCGCCGAAGGGGTTGATCGGCCCGGTCGGCTTGATCGGGTCGAAGGGCTGCAGTATGTGAATCGCGAAGACGAGCAGTGCGGCAAAAGGCCGCATGCCCGTCAGGGAATTGAGACTGGTGCGCTCCGGTATTCGTGGATCGGAATCCACGACCGGCATGGTTGCGGGCACGTCCGAGCTCCTCTCGCTGCCAGGGTTCACGGCGATTTTAGGTAGCCCGCACGTTCGAACAGTCCCGTATCACCCCCCTCTCTTTTCAGCCATTGCCGGCCGCGAAGTGCCGGGCGAATAAGGGGAGTTACGGGCCCGCTCCGGCGGGTTAGTCTCGCCGCGAATCGACGGGGGATTCTCGTGATTTCGCTATCTATCTCTTCATCGGAGGAACGATGATCAACAGAAGGTCTCTGCTTCGCACCGGAGGAGCACTCGCCCTGGGGGCCTCGGTCGTCGGGAACGCCGCTTCGGCCGCCGCCGCGGGCAGCAGGGCCGCCGGCCCCGACTGGGCGCGGCTGCGCAGCTGCATACAGGGCGATGTGGTGCTTCCGGCCGACGCCGCCTATCCGACGGCGAAACAGAACAAGATCGCGGAGTTCGACGCGATCACCCCGGACGGCATCGTGTACGGGGAGTCCGTCGGGGACGTCACCGCCGCGATCCGCTTCGCCCGGGACAACGGCCTGTCGCTGCGCACCCGCAGCGGCGGCCACAACTTCGCCGGCTGGTCGCTGGGCGAGGGCCTGGTGCTGGACGTCTCGCGCATCAACCACATCAAGGGCGGCGGCAACCCGACCGTGCACCTGGGCCCCGGCGCCCACAGCATCGACGCGGTCACCGCCCTCAAGCCCTACAACCAGCAGATCGTCACGGGCACCTGCCCGACGGTCTGCCCCGGCGGCTTCTTCTCCGGCGGCGGCATCGGCTACCAGAGCCGGGCGTACGGCATCGGCAGCGACCGGGTGGTCTCCGCGCTGGTCGCGCTGGCCGACGGCACCGTCATCCGCGCCACCGAGACCCAGCACGCGGACCTGCTCTGGGGCCTGCGCGGCGGTGGCGGCGGCAACTTCGGCGTCGTCCTCGACTTCGAGGTGCGGCCCATCTCGGCGCCGCGGATGGTCTTCTACGAGCAGATCTGGAACTGGGAGGACGCCCAGGAGTTCCTGCCGGCCTGGCAGGCGTGGTACGCCCAGTCGCCGCGCAACAGCAGCGCCCAGGTCATCATCGTGGTGCCGGACGCCGCCGAGGGCAACGCCCCGTTCATCCTGCAGCAGGGCTGCTTCTACGGGCCGAAGTCCCAGGCCGACGCCGAGCTGGCCGAGCTGGGCGCGCAGGTGGGCCGCACGCCCGCCAGCAGCACCGTTCTCGACCTGCCGTACGACGAGGGCATGCACCACGTCTACGGCCTGGCCAACGAGGCCAGCGTCGAGGCCGTGCTGGCCCGCACCCCCTGGCAGCGCATGCGCACCCGCATGATCGAGCAGCCCTTCGACGCCGCCGCCTCGGCCGCCGCCCTGGCCGCGTTCGACGCCGACCGGCGCCCCGGGCAGACCCGCTACCTGAGCTTCATGGGCCTGGGCGGCGCGGCGGCCGACCCCAGCCCGACCGCCACCGCGTACCTGCACCGCAGTGCGCTCTTCCACGTCGGCTACGGCATCGCGCTGCAGAGCGCCACCCCGACCCCCGAGGACGCCGCGGCCGCCATCGCGTGGACCACCAAGGGCTTCAACGCCGTCGCGCCCTTCTCCAACGGCCACTCCTACATCAACTTCCCCGACCCGCTGCTGCCCGACTGGCAGGCCGCCTACTACGGCCAGAACTACCCGCGCCTGCTCCAGGTCAACAAGCGGTACGACCCGGACAACTTCTTCACGCACCCGCGCGCCATCGGTGCCTGACCCGCCGTCATCCCGCCCGAGCGGACCGACGGACCAGCTACGTCACGCACACAAAGGAAGGTTGACGTCTGATGACGGTTACCGACAGCGAAGTTGTGAACTACCCCTTCGCGCCGGCCGAGGCTGTTGATATCCACCCCAAGTACGCCGAGCTGCGCGCGGAGCAGGCACTGACCCGCGTCAACATGCAGTACGGCGGCGAGGCGTGGCTGGCGACCCGGTACGACGACATCAAGGTCGTCCTCGCCGACCCCCGCTTCAGCCGCGCGGAGACCGTGGGCAAGGACGTACCCCGGGTACGGAAGGCCTACGAGGAGAAGAACATCGTCAGCATGGACGACCCGGAGCACGGCCGGCTGCGCAAGCTGGTCGCGAAGGCGTTCACCGTCCGCCGGGTCGAGCAGATGCGGCCCCGGACGCAGCAGATCGCCGACGACCTGCTGGACCGGCTCACCGCCGAGGGCCGTACCGAGGGCGACCTGGCGAGCGGGTTCGCCTGGATGCTGCCCATCACGGTGATCTGCGAGATGCTCGGCGTGCCGCTGGAGGACCACTACAAGTTCCGCGGCTGGATCGACACCTGGCTCACGGTGGGCGAGACCTACACCCTCGAGGAGATGAACGAGGCGCGCTTCGAGCGGCTGCCGGAGTACCTGGCGACCCTGATCGCCAAGCGCCGGGCGGAGCCCACCGACGACCTGCTCTCCGCCCTGGTCTCGGCCCGCGACGACGAGGACCGGCTCAGTGAGGAGGAGCTGATCACCATGGGCATCGCCCTGCTGGCGACCGGCCACCACACCACGGCCAACCAGCTGGCGAACTACCTCTACACGCTGCTCTCTCGCCCCGCCTACTGGCAGCAGTTGCTGGACGACCCGGAGCTGGTCCCCACCGCCGTGGAGGAGCTGCTGCGCTACACCCCGCTGAGCCCGTACTCCGAGAACACCCGCATCGCCACCGCCGACATCGAGCTGGGCGGCCAGTTGGTCAGGGCCGGCGAGGCGGTCATGATCTTCCCCGCGATCGGCAACCGCGACGAGCGGGTCTTCGAGCGTCCCGAGGAGCTCGACCTGACCCGCAAGCACAACCCGCACATGGCCTTCGGCCACGGCATCCACCACTGCCTGGGCGCCCCGCTGGCCCGGATCGAGCTGCAGATCGCGCTGTCGACCCTGATCCGCCGGCTGCCGACGCTGGAACTGGCCGTACCCGCCGAGGAGGTCCCCTGGAAGGTCGACAACGTCGTCCGCGGGGTGAGCGGCCTGCCGGTGCGGTGGTGAACGCCATGAGCACCTGGCACGTAGAGGTCGACCACCGCGTGTGCATGGGGGCGGGGCTGTGCAACGGCAACCTCCCCGACCGCTTCCGGCTCGTCGACGCCAAGTCCATCCCGGTAGCGGAGTGGATCGAGCCCGACGAGGACGTACTCGACGCCGCGGACTACTGCCCCTACCGGGCGATCCGCATCACCGACAAGGCCACCGGCGAGACCCTGTCGGCCGGCGACTGAGCCGAAAGGCAGGAGAACGGTCGTGACAACCACAACAACCGAGCCGGATCTGGTGTCCGGTGAACCGATACCGACGGACGTCCGCAGACCTCCCGGCACCCCGTGGTGGCGGCGTCCGTGGGTCGGCCCGCTGGCCACCGTGTGCGCGGTCTTCTTCCTGCACTCGGTACCGCGGTACCTGACCTTCGACCCCGCGCAGTCCAAGATCCCCGCCAATCCGGACTTCCCGCTGCACTACGCCGTCCTGGTGGCCCACGTCATCTTCGGCTCGGTGGCCATGGCCTGCTGCTGCCTGCAGGTGTGGCCGTCGCTGCGGCAGCACTACCCGGTGGTGCACCGCACCAGCGGACGGCTGTACGTGTTCGCCGGGGTGCTGCCCGCGGGCGTCACGGCCATCGTCGTCGCCTACGTCAGCCCGTCCGGCCTCTCGATGCAGCTGAGCACCATGACGACCTCGGTGCTCTGGATCGCCTGCACCGTCGCCGGCTTCCGGATGGCGCGGCAGCGCCGGTACACCGACCACCGCAGGTGGATGATCCGCAGCTTCGCGCTGACGCTGTCGATCATCGTCAGCCGGATCCTCGGGGTGATCTACGACCACACCATCCTGCCGCCGCCCGTCACCCAGAACATCCCCGAGCTGATCGAGTGGGGCCAGACCCGCGCGGGCCTGGCCTCGTGGCCGGGGTGGATCATTCCGCTGCTGATCGCCGAGTGGTGGATCGTGGAACGGGGCTCCGGTGCCCGGAACAAGGCCCGGCTCGCCCGCCGCCGCGCGGCCGCGGCAGCCGCGGCAGCCGCGTCGAAGTCCCCGTCCCCGTCCCCGTCCGCCCCGTCCTCCGCCGCCTCCTGACGCGCCACCCCCTGGCACGACTGCCGGGCCGCCTCCGTTCCCCGGAGGCGGCCCGGCAGTGGTGTGTGCGGGTGTCCCGCGCGGCTCAGGACAGGTGCTGGCGTTCGCCGGTCGCCGCGGAGAGCTTGATGGCGTCCAGGACCCGGTGCATCCGGGCCGCGGTGCCGAAGTCGGGCTCGGCCGGCTCGCCCGTCCTGATGGCGCGCGCGAGGTCCGTGTAGACCTGGTGGACGTTGCGCACCGCCGGGGAGGCGTCGGGCAGCGCCGGGCGGTAGAGGTCCGGCACGGCCAGCGGCTTCGGCCCCTCCCCGCCCTCGGCGAGCACGAGGGTGAACTCGGGGCCGACCAGGTTGTCGTCCGTGGAGCGCATGACGATTCGGCCGGCCCGCCCGTGGACCTCGAAGCGGAAGCCGGCGCCGCGCGGGCCGCCGGTCATGATGTGCACCGACGCGGCGGCGCCGGACTCCAGCAGCCCGTTGACCACGATCTGGTCCGGCGAGGTGACCTCGATCTGCTCGCCGGTCTCCTCCATGGTGACCCGGGTGATGCGGGTGGCGAGCGTCGCCGAGAGCTGGCTGAAGTCGCCCACCGCGTACCGGAACATGTCCATCGAGTGGCCGCCGACGACGGCCAGGTGGTTGACGCCCTTCGTGCGGTCGAACAGTGCCGCGTACCGCTGGGACCAGATCTCCGGCGAACCGAGCGAGTACGTCAGCGAGGTGGACATCACCTCGCCCACCCGCCCCTCGGCCACGAGGTCGCGCAGGTAGCGGACCGCCGGATGGTGCCGGCTCTGCAGGCCGACCGCGTGCCGTACCCCGGCGCGGTCGGCGAGTTCGCGGAAGCGCTCCGCGACGTCCGCCGACAGGGCCAGCGGCCACTCGCTGTAGACGTGCTTGCCGGCGGCGATGGCCGCCTCGACCAGCCCGTCGCGCTGCGGCAGCTGCACGGCGACGGTGACCAGGTCCACGTCCGGGTGCGCCATCAGCTGCTCGGCGTCGTCGAAGGCGTGCTCGGCGCCCCAGGCGCCGGCTGCGGCCCGCGCCGACTCCAGGCTGGTGCCCGCGACCGCGGTCACCTCGTACTCCGGGTGCGCGGCGAGCGCCGGCAGGTGGACCGCCCGCGCCCACCCCCGTCCCGCGTGCGCTCCGACGACTCCGACTCGGATCTTGTCAGCCACGTCCATGTCCTTCTCTGTCGGTGCTGGGTGCTGGGTGCTTCGTGCTCATGAGGTGTGGTGCCGGGGGGAGGGGGCGGGGGCGCCCGGGACGCGAACGACCGGGGCGTGGCCGACGTGTGCCGGCCACGCCCCGGTCGGTCGTGGGGTTCCGCCGCCCGGTGGGGCTACTTCGCCGCGACGGTCTCGCCGGCGGCCCGCGCGGTGCTCTGCGCGGTGTTCTGCGCGGAGACGGCGTCCTGCCGCCCGTCCAGGGCCGGAGCCGCTTCCGGAGCCGCCTCGGGCAGCGGCTCGGCCTTCGGGGCGTCCTTCAGGATGAAGTACGTGGCCAGGAAGCCCAGCGCCACGAACGCGGCGGAGAACAGGAAGGCCAGGCTGTAGCCGTCACGCAGCGCCGAGACGTTCTCCGCGCCCTTGTCGAGCAGCGAGTTGCTGCGCGAGGTGGCGACGGTGGCCAGGACGGCGAGGCCGACGGCCGCACCGGACTGCTGGGCGGTGCTGTTGAGGCCGGAGGCGAGACCGGCGTCCTCGGGGGCCGCGCCGGACATCGCCCGCATCATGACCGCCGGGACCGCGAGGCCCATGCCGAAGCCCTGGATGATGAGCGTCGGCATCACGTGCTGCCAGTAGTTGCCGTCGACCGGTGCGCGGCTGAGCAGGACCAGGCCGACCGCGAGGGCGGCGAGGCCGGTCAGCAGGACCCGGCGGGTGCCGTAGCGGACCGTGAGCTTGACGGAGAAGAACAGCGACATCGTGCCGATCACCAGCGGTGCGGGCAGGAAGGCGAGTCCGGTCTGCATGGAGTCGAAGCCGAGCACCCGCTGCAGGTACAGGGCGTTGAGGAACTGGAAGCCGAAGCCGGCCGCGAAGACCAGGATCACGACGATGTTGGCACCGGAGATCTCCCGGTTGCGGAAGATGCGCAGGGCGAGCAGCGGACGGCTCGCCTTGGCCTGCCGCAGGACGAAGCCGGCGAGCAGGACGATCGAGATCGCGCCGTAGGTCAGCAGCCGCCCGGCGCTCTGGCTGGGCTCGGAGACCTGCGAGATGGTGAAGACCCCGAGCGACAGACCACCGGTGACCAGGATGGCGCCGATGGCGTCGGCGCCGGCCCGCAGGCCGAGCCCGTCGGTGGTGGCGAGCAGCTTGATGCCCGCGAGGAAGGCGACCACGCCGATCGGCAGGTTCACCAGGAACACCCAGTGCCAGCCGAGGGATTCGGTGATGACACCGCCGGCGATGAGGCCGACCGAGGCGCCGCCGGCCGAGACGAAGCTGTAGATGCCCATCGCCTTGGCCTGCTTGCCCGGCTCCGGGTAGAGGCCGACGATCATGCCGAGCACCACCGCGGAGGCGAGCGCGGCGCCGACGCCCTGGGCGAACCGGCCGGCGATCAGCAGGCCCTCGCTGTTCGCCACGCCGCACACGAGCGAGGCGGCGGTGAAGGTCACCAGGCCGCCGAGGAAGACCTTCTTGCTGCCGATGAGGTCACCGAGCCGCCCGGACAGGAGCAGCAGGCCGGCGAACGCGATCAGGTAGGAGTTGACGACCCATGAGAGGCCGGACTGGGAGAAGCCGAGTTCGTTCTGGATGGTCGGCAGGGCGACGGTGACGATCGTTCCGTCGAGGACGATCATCAGCTGCATCGCGCAGAGGACGCCGAGCGCCAGCCCGCGCGAGCTGGATTGCGTGGTGTCTGTCGGATTCACGACTTTGCTTCTTTCGTGTGGTCGGGTCGGACGGGGCTGGGCACAGATCGTTTCCTCAGTGCATGTCTTGTTACAGAGACCATGATCTGGGACCATGGAACGGAGCGGAAGGAGGCACTTTCATGTCCCAGAGGAACACCGGTGTGACAGAGCAGGTCGGAGCCGCTGCGGAGTGCGAAACTCCCGGTGCGCAGGAGGCCTGTTCGGTGCTGGAGACGCTGAACAGGATCAGCGGCAAGTGGAGCATCGGCATCCTGCTCGTCACGACGCGCGGGCCCGCCCGCTTCACCGAGCTGGAGCGCGAGGTGAAGGGCATCAGCCGGCGCATGCTGACGCTGACCCTGCGCAACCTGGAGCGCGACGGCCTGCTGACGCGCACGGTGTACCCCACCGTGCCCCCGAAGGTCGAGTACACGGCGACGCCCATGGCGCGGGAGCTCTACGACTCCCTGCGGGCGCTGACCGGCTGGGCGGAGCGGCACCGGCACGAGATCGACGACGCGCGGGTCGCCTACGGCCGCGCCGCGGGCGAGAGCGCGGCCGGTACGCCGCGCGACCACCTGGCGGTCGCCGGCCGGGTGGCCTGAGGCGGCACTCACACCGACCACCGGCTTCGCGGCCCCGCCGCGGGGCCGGTGAGCGCGCTCTGGGGAAGGGCGTCGCGCAGCGCGTCCACGAGCGGCAGGGTGCCCTCCGCGTCCGTGCTGCCGCCGAACACGTAGAAGTCCGGGCGGACCAGGACGGTACGCGCCCCGATGCCGTCCAGGTACGCCGTGTACGTGCCCTCGGTGTCGACGACGGCGCCGCCGCGCGCCTGCTCGACGGGCGTGCCGGCGGGCAGCAGCCGCACCAGGTGCGCGCCGATGCTCTGCAGGAACTCCAGCCGGCCCACGTCCAGTACGTCCCGCGGATCGTCGAGCGAGACCAGGGCGAAGCCACGGCCCACAATCTCGTCGAAGAGCCCGCTGGCGGCGCCGCGCGCCACCCGTGGCTGCGGCACCTGGTCGCCGGCCCCCGGCAGCTTCCTGCCCGCCTCGGTCCTGCCCAGCAGCCCCTTGGTGAGCGGCTGGAAGGGGGACTGCTGCGGGCGGGCGAGGTTCCGCTCCCGGGTCGCGATCATGATCGTGTCCCGGTCGCCCGCGGCGACCGGGTCGGTCTGGCAGATGACCTTGCCGAGGTTGACCGACATCCCGATGGCGTGCTGCACGTGCGCCCACCGCTCGGTGGTGTACGAGTCGAGCAGCGCCTCATCGGCCACGCCGCGCAGCACCAGGTCCAGCTTCCAGACGAGGTTGGCCGCGTCCCGGAAGCCCGAACTCATGCCCTGCCCGGCGAACGGCGGCATCAGGTGGGCGGCGTCGCCCGCGATGAGCATCCGCCCGGAGCGCCACTTCAGCTCGCAGCTCGCCTGGAAGGTGTAGACGGCGTGCCGCTCCATGACCCCGTCGGCCCGGGTGATCCCGAACAGGGAGAGCATCCGCCAGGCCGTCTCGACGGTGTTCAGCTCCTCCTTGGTCTCGCCGGGCAGCCGCATGAACTCCCAGCGCCGGTGGCCGGGGCCCGCCGACACCTGGGTCCTGGGCCGGTCCGGGTCGCACACCTGGAGGTTGTTCGGCGTGAACGAGCGCGCGTCGTGCAGCACGACGTCGCAGATCAGCCAGTCGTGCGCGAAGCCCAGGTCGTTGGCGCCGGTGCCGATCCGGTCCCGGACGAAGCTGTTGGCCCCGTCGCAGCCCACGATCCAGCGGGCGGCGATCGACCGGCGCCCGCCGTCGGCATCCCGGGCGACCAGCTCGACGCCGTCGTCGTGCTCGGTCAGCTCCACCGCCTCGTAGCCGCGCAGCACCTTCAGCCCGGGGATGCGCGCGCCGCGGGCGGCGAGCGCGTTCTCCAGGCCCGGCTGGTACATGGAGGTCGACTCCGGCCAGCCGTTGCGGCCGTGCTCCTCGGCGGCGCCGATGTACAGCAGGTCCTCGCCCCTGCCGTTCTGCCAGAGGTAGTCCCCGGAGGGCTCACCGACCCTTCGCAGGTGGTCGCCGACGCCGGCGGCGGCCAGGATCCGGGCCGCCTCCCCGTCGAAGGCCACCGCACGGGGCATGGTGTACGGCCGGGGATGGCGCTCGACCACCGTGACCTTCCAGCCGCGCTGCGCCATCAGGTTCGCCAGCACCTGCCCGACCGGGCCGTAGCCGACGACGAGCAGGTCCGCATCGTCCTCGCGGGAGGCACCGTCCCTCACCGGTGACGCGTGCATGGCTCACTCCCTTCCTTCCTTCGGTCCGCCGCCGTCATGCGGTGACGGGCTGGTCCTGCAGCAGGATGTTCTTCACCACGGCGTCGAAGTCCTCGGGCTTGATCAGGACGCGCACCTTCTCGCGGCCGTCCTCGACCGTCAGCAGGCGCCGGCCGGTCAGCGTCATCTGGCCGTTCTCCAGCGCCCGGCCGCGGATGTACGTGACGTGCGCGGCGATGGTCTTCGCGTACGCCTCCAGGCCCGGGTTGTCGCCCGTCCACTCGACGAACCGGCGCGGCTGCGGCAGGAAGCGGTGGACGGGTGCCCACTCGCCCTCCAGCGGCTTGCGCTCCAGCACCAGGAACTCGTCGGACTCGGTCACCCGGTAGGTGCAGCCGTACTGCTCCTGCGGCTCCTCGGAGACGCGCACCGGCTCGATGAGCGACGGGCCCGAGTAGCCCACGTCCGCCAGGTACCAGTCCTCGCCGATCCGCACCCCGTTGAACAGGTGCTCCAGCTCGGGGCCGTAGCTGCCGTCCGGGCCGCGGACGCCCGCGGAGAGGATGACGACCTCGAACCCGAGCCGGGTCAGCAACTCGCGGAACAGTCCGTTGAGTTCGTAGCAGACCCCGCCGCGCCCGCCGACGATCACCTCCTCGAAGACGGCGTCGGCGTCGATGTTCACGCCCGTCCAGATCGCCGTGCCGCGCTCCTCGTTCAGCAGGTTGTCGAAGGGCACGGCCATGAGGTGGGCCTTGTGCAGGACACGCAGGGTCTCCAGGTCGGGTGTACGGGGCCCGGAGTAGCCCAGTTTCACCAGGTAGTCATCGACGTCGAACATGCGGGAACCTCTCGTGATCGAAAGACAGTGGCGGGGGGATCAGCCGACTTCCACGGCGGCCTGCTGCAGCTGCTGCTGCAGGTACTCGGCCAGCAGCGACGGCGTGGGCTGGTCGAACAGCAGCATCACCGGCAGCTCGGAGCCGATCGCCGCGGCGATGCGGTTGCGCAGCTCCACGGCGGTCAGCGAGTTGAAGCCGACGTCGAAGAAGCCCTCGTCGTCCTCGATGGCGTCGGGGGTGGGGTGGCCGAGCACGACGGCCGCCTCGGCGCGCACCAGCTCCAGCAGTGCCGCCGTCTGCTCCTGCGCGGTCAGCCCCGCGATGCGGTCGGTGATCGATTCCTCTTCTGGCATCTCGGTCTCCTCGAGTTGCTGCTCTATGGACGGCACGGTCGTGTCCTCGGCGTTCGCGGCGGGCCGGACCGTCTTGAGCCAGTAGTGCTGCCGCTGGAAGGCGTACGTGGGCAGGTCGACGCGCCGGGGCGCGGCACCGTCGAACACCGGCGCCCAGTCCACGCGCACGCCCCGCACGTGGAGCTCGGCCAGGGAGGTGTGGAACCTCCGCAGGCCGCCGTCGTCGCGGCGGAGCGATCCGACGGCGACGGAGCGCGAGGCCGCGACGCCGGTGCCGAACGACTCCTGGATGGCGGTGGTCAGGACGGGGTGGGTGCTGACTTCGATGAAGACGCGGTGGTGCTGGGCGGTCAGTGCTCGGGTGGATTGGGCGAATCGCACCGGGTGGCGCAGGTTCCGGTACCAGTAGGAGGCATCGAGCGGGGTGCTGTCCCCGAGCCAGGCATTGTCAAGGGTGGAATACATCGGAATGAGGGGAGTGTGCGGGGTGAGGCCGGCGAGCACGCGGGCCAGCTCCTGTTCGATGCGTTCGACGTGGCTGGTGTGGGAGGCGTAGTCGACGGGGACCTTGCGGGCGCGGACGCCCTCGCCGGTCAGCGCGGTGTGGAAGGCGTCGAGTGCGGCGGGCTCGCCGGCGACGACGGTGGACCGGGGGCCGTTGACGGCGGCGATCTCCAG
>NZ_JBEYJD010000031.1:0-123334 GCF_040636125.1 Streptomyces sp. NPDC006733
GTCGCGGATTAACCCGAACGGGTGAGTCCTGTTGCGGGGCGACTGTAGCGAATGACGCACGTGGCCGGAGTGAAGCGTGGCCAACTCCGCAGCCGCGCATGGCCGTTCCGGTCGGGGGTAGACGCCCCTCCACAAGCAACCGGCACGGCCAAGGGACGACGGAGGCGGACATCATGGGAATCGGCGGCTGCATCGCACTGATCGCGGTCGGCGCGATCCTCACTTTCGCGACCGACTGGGACATGTCAGGCGTCAACATCGACCTCGTGGGCCTGATCATGATGGCCGTCGGGGCGATCGGCGTCGCGGCCTACGTCAGCATCTTCAAGCGGCGTCGGCTGGAGACCGTACGAGGCGGCGTCGAGCCCGTCGTCGAGGAGCGTCGCTACTACGAGTGACGTGCACCGGGGCCGCGTTCCGGCCCCGGTGACGTCCCCCGTGACGCCTACGGACGTCCACTGACGTCCACGGACACCCGCTGACGCTGGGGGCGGCTACTCGCCCGGCTCGTCCATCCCCGCCAGCACCAGCGCCAGCCGGCCCGCGCCGCCGGCGGCCAGCAGGACCGGGACACCCCAGTCCTGCTGGTGCATGTGGCAGGCGGGAAACTCGTTGTCGGAGTCGTCGTCGCACGAGGCGGCCATCGCCGACACATGCAGCACCCCCTCGGCGACCTCGGGGTTCAGCACCAGGTCCCGCCCCAGATCGGTGCCCTTCCCCTCGCCCTCCAGCAGGAGTTCCGGCGGGGTCGAGCTCACCAGCAGCCGGGTCGAGGGACCGTAGCGATCGTCGCTCTTCTGCCCCGCCGGCGCGGTGAAGACCACGTCCAGCCGGAACGGCCCCGCGGCCACCTCGGTCGCCGGCCGCCGCGTGCGGTGCGCGGCCGACTCCACCCGCACCGCCTCCTCGGGCAGCCGCAGCCGGGTGAGCCGGTGCCGCGCCGACTCGACCACGACGACGTCCTCACCCGCCAGCACCGCGTCCGACGGCTCCCGCAGATCGGTCGCGAGCGTCGTCACCTCGCCGGTCGCCGGGTCGAAGCGGCGCAGCGCGTTGTTGTACGTGTCGCTGATCGCGACGGATCCGTCCGGCAGCGCCGTGACGCCCAACGGGTGCTGCAGCAGCGCCTGTCCCGCGGCGCCGTCCCGGTGCCCGAAGTCGAACAGCCCGGTCCCGACCGCGGTCCTGACCACGAACCCGACGCCGTCACTCTCCACCCAGCGCACCGACGACGTCTCCGAGTCCGCCACCCACAGGCGGTCGCCGGCCGCCGCCAGACCCGACGGCTGCGCGAACCACGCCTCCTCGGCGGGCCCGTCGACCAGCCCCTCGTTGGTCGTACCGGCCGCCACACCGACGGTCTCCGCCACCGGGTCGTACGTCCACAACTGGTGCACGCCCGCCATCGCGATCCACAGCCGGCCGGCGAACCAGGCGACGTCCCACGGCGACGACAGCGCCACCTCACGGGCCGGACCCGCCGTCGGGAACCCCTGCCACCACTGGCCGCCGGTCCCGGCGATCGTGGTCACCGCGCCGGTCGCGGGGTCCAGCCGCCGCAGCGCGTGGTTCACCGTGTCCGCGACCACGACGGACCCGTCCGGCAGCAGCGCCAGCCCCTGCGGCTCGCTGAACCGCGCCACGTCCGGGCCGCCGTCCACCAGCCCGCGCTCCCCGTCGCCGATCCGCCGCACGACGCTCTCGCCGTCGGCCGCCAGCTCCACGAGCTGGTGCCGGGTCGTGTCCGAGACGAGGAACCCGCCGCCGTCCAGCGCCAGCGCCTTCCCCGGGAACCGCAGGTGCGTCGCCACGGGCTCCGGCGCCACGTAGGGCCCCTCGCCCCGCCGCAGCGTCCCCTTGGCGCCGTGCTCCGCCTCCAGCTCCGTGACCAGCGCCTCCAGCGCGTGCGCGTGCCCCTCGCCCGCGTGCTGCGCGACGACGTACCCCTCGGGATCGATCACCACCAGCGTCGGCCAGGCCCGCACCGCGTACTGCTTCCACGTGCCGAGCTCCGGGTCGTCGAGCACCGGGTGGTGCACCTGGTACCGCTCGACGGCGTCCACGACCGCCTGGTGCTCCGCCTCGTGCACGAACTTCGGCGAGTGCACCCCGACGATCACCACGGTGTCCCGGTGCTTCTCCTCCAGCTCCCGCAGCTCGTCGAGCACGTGCAGGCAGTTGACACAGCAGAACGTCCAAAAGTCGAGAATGACCACACGCCCTCGCAGCTCCGCGAGGGTCAGGGGGCGGCCACCGGTGTTGAGCCAGCCGCCCTTGCCGATGAGTTCCGGGGCTCGAACGCGCGCACGTGCAGTCATACCCCCATCCAACAGCACTCAGGGGGTAGACATTCCTCCATGAAATACCTCGTGCGGGAGAAGCTGTTCGCGGTCGGTGACGACTACTGGATCGAGGACGAGCGCGGTGACCGGGCGTTCTACGTCGACGGGAAGGTCCTGCGGATCCGGGAGACGCTGGAGCTGCGGGACGCCCAGGGCAACGAGGTCGCGGTGATCCGCAAGAAGCTGGTGAGCCTGCGGGACGCCATGGAGGTGGAGCGCGGCGGCGACGTCCTGGTGACCGTCAGGAAGAAGCGGCTGACGCTGCTGCGGGACGTGTACCGGGCGGAGCTGGCCTCGGGGGAGGAGCTGGAGGTCCGCGGGGACATCGTCGACAAGGAGTTCGACATCGAGTACGAGGGGGAGCGGCTCGCGCGGATCTCCCGCAAGTGGTTCCGGATGCGCGACACGTACGCGATCGACGTGGAGCGCGAGGACGCGGACGCGGGGATGCTCGTCGCCATCGCGGTGTGCGTGGACCGGCTGGTCGACAAGGAGCACGGGGACGGCTGAACCGGACGGGCCTCCGCCCGGCCCAGCCGCCCGCTCAGCCCAGGCGGCGGTCGCGCAGCACCGGGAAGTCGAGCCGGGTCTTCGTGACGAGGGCCGGGTCCAGGTCGACGGTGAGGACCTCCTCGCCGGTGCCGGCCTCGGCGAGGACGTCGCCCCACGGGTCGACGACCATGCTGTGGCCGGCGAGCTCGACGCCCGCGTGGGTGCCGGCCGTGCCGCAGGCCAGGACGTAGGTCTGGGACTCGACCGCGCGGGCCCGCGCCAGCAGCCGCCAGTGCTCCAGCCGCCTCGCCGGCCAGCCGGCCGGGATGACGAGGACCTGGGCGCCGGCGTCGACGAGGAGCCGGAACTGCTCGGGGAAGCGCAGGTCGTAACAGGTCGCCAGGCCCAGGACGGTGTCCGGGAGCGCGACCGTGACGATCTCCTCGCCGGGTGCCATCAGCGCGGCCTCGCCCTGGTCGAAGCCGAAGCGGTGGATCTTGCGGTAGGTGTGCCGCAGCCCGCCCTCGGGATCGAAGACCAGCGAGGTGTTGTAGAGGGGGCCGTCCGGATCCCGTTCGACGATGGAGCCGGCGTGCAGCCAGACCCCCGCCTCCCGCGCCGCCGCTGACATCGCGTCGGCCGTCGGCCCGTCGAGCGGCTCCGCCTCCGTCGCGAACGTGTCCGACGCGAAGGCGCCGACCGGCCACAGTTCGGGCAGTACGACCAGATCCGCCCCGGCCTGCGCACGCACCAGCGCGGCCGCCCGAACGCGCCTTTCGGCGACCGTTTCGTTCAAGTCGACGTCGATCTGCAGCAAAGAAGCGCGCATACACCCACCGCCCATACGTTTGGTCGTCAAGTCGGGCCTACCATCGTCACTCGAAAGCACTGCGTGGGTACCCGCGCGGAGCGTAACTTAGGCGCACACCACCACGACCGCGCATCGATCCGTCGAGGGGTCCCGTGACCGTCCACAGTAAGATCCAGCCGTACATCGACGCCTGGACCCACTCCATAGAATCCATCAACGAACTGGTCGCCCCCCTCGTCGAGGGTGAATGGAACCGGCGGACCGAGTGCCCGTACTGGTCGGTGCGCGACGTGGTGTCCCACGTCATCGGCTACGAGTGCGAGATGCTCGGCGACCCGCGCCCGATCCACACCCTGCCGAGTGATCTGCGGCACATCACCAGCGAGTTCGCCCGCTACATCGAGGTGCCGGTCGACACCCGGCGGCACCACACGGCTCCGGAGATGACCTCCGAGCTCGAATACACGATCATCCGGCGCTCCCGACAGCTGCGGAACGAGTCGCGCGGCCCCGAGCAGATCATGCGTGGCCCGATGGGCCAGGAGATGACCCTCGAACACCTGCTGTGGATGCGGACCTTCGACGTCTGGGTCCACGAGCAGGACCTGCGGCGCGCGCTGGGCACGCCGGGGAACCTGGCGTCTCCCGCCGCCGTGTACGCGCGGGACTTCCTGCTCCGCGCGCTGCCGAAGGTGATCGCCAAGGACGCGGGCGCGCCGCCCGGCTCCGCGGTGGTCTTCGACATCCACGGCCCGCTGGAGTTCATGCGGACGGTCCGGGTCGACCAGGACGGGCGCGGCACGATCGACTCCGCCGTCTCGCTGGGACCGGCCGTGACGTTCAGCACCGACTGGGAGACGTTCCTGCGGCTGGTCTGCGGGCGCGTGCGCCCGGCGGCCGTCATGGACCGGGTGAAGGTGGAGGGCGACCAGCAGCTCGCGAACGCGATCCTGGCGCACATCGCCCTGACCCCGTAGGTCCCGGCCCTCACCCCGTGGGTCCCGGTCGCCCCGTGGGTCCCGGCCCCCGCTACACCGGCACGTGCACGCTCTCGACGCGGCTGACCGCGATCCGGTCCTTCTCCAGCCGGGTCGCGCGGCCGCGCAGCCGCAGGATCTGGACGGTGCCGATCGCCTGGAGCACGAACACGCTGCACCAGGCGATCCGGTAGTTGTCCCCCGTCGCGTCCAGCAGCACGCCGATCGCCAGCAGGGTGATCATCGACGCGGTGAAGCCGCCCACGTTGACGATGCCGGAGGCGGTGCCGAATCGTTCCGGCGGGTTGGCCGGGCGGGCGAAGTCGAAGCCGATCATCGACGCGGGGCCGCAGGCGCCGAGCGCGACGCACAGGCAGATCAGCATCCACAGCGGGACGTGGCCGCCGGGCCAGGCCAGCACGGTCGCCCAGGCGACGGTGCTGGCCCCGATCGCGGTGAGCGTGATCGGCATCCGGGCGCCGTGGTGACGGGCGATCAGCTGGCCGAAGAGCGTGCCGAACACCATGTTGGCGAGCACCACGAGGGTGAGCATCGAGCCGGCCGCCCCGCGCGACATGCCCTGGTCCTCCACCAGGTACGGCAGCCCCCACAGCAGCAGGAAGACCATCCCGGAGAACTGCGTGGTGAAGTGCACCCACATGCCGAGCCGGGTGCCGGGCTCCCGCCAGGCGGAGACGATCTGGTGGCGCACGTAGCCGAAGCCCGCGTGCTCGGCGGGGGCGGGCTCGTACCCCTCGGGGTGGTCCTTGAGGAACAGCAGCACCAGGACGAGGACGAACGCGCCGCCGACCGCCGTGCCGGTGAACGTGGCGGTCCAGCCGGCCGAGTGCAGGACGCGGGAGAGCGCGACCGTGCTGATCAGGTTGCCCGCGACGCCGAAGAGCGCGGCGGCCTGCGCGATCATCGGCCCCCGGCGGGCCGGGAACCAGCGCGAGCCCAGCCGCAGCACGCTGACGAACGTCATCGCGTCACCGCAGCCGAGCACCGCGCGGGCGGCGAGCGCCATCCCGTACGAGTGCGACAGCGCGAACGCGAGCTGGCCGGCGGTGAAGAGCACGATGCCGATGGTCAGCACCTTCTTGGTGCCGAGCCGGTCGACCATCAGCCCGACCGGTATCTGCAGTCCGGCGTAGACGAGCACCTGGAGGATCGAGAACGTGGAGAGCGCGGAGGCGCCGATGTGGAAGCGCTCGGCGGCGTCGATCCCGGCCACGCCGAGGCTGGTGCGGTGCACCACGGCGACCATGTAGACGAGCGTGCCGATGCCCCACACGGTGGCGGCGCGCCGGCCGCCGGGCGGTTCGCCGTTCATGCTCACGCGTCCCCCCGCGCCATGACCTTCACCCACGAGACGTGCCGGTGCACCAGGGCGGCGGCACGGTCGCCGTCGCCGTCCCTGAGCGCGGCGAGGATCTCGCCGTGCTCCACGAGGTTCTTCGCGACGCGGCTGGGCTCGGCGTGCATCGTGGCGACGCCCATCCGCAGCTGCCGGTCGCGCAGCTGGTCGTAGAGGTGGGCGAGGATGCGGTTGCCCGCCGCCCGGACGATCTCGGCGTGGAAGCAGCGGTCGGCGACCGCGAACGCCGCGAGGTCGCCGGCGTGGGCGTGGCCCTGCTGCTCGGCGAGCAGCTCCTCCAGCCGGGCCAGCAGCGCGGGCGGCGCGGCGGGCACCAGCTTGGCGACCGCGTGCTGCTCGACGAGGAGCCGGGTCTCGACGACGTCGGCGATCTCCTGCATGGAGACCGGCAGGACCAGCGCGCCCTTCTTCGGGTAGAGCTTGAGCAGCCCTTCCGCCTCCAGGCGCAGCAGCGCCTCGCGCACCGGCGTCCGGGAGACCCCGACGGCCTCGGCGAGATCGCCCTCGGTGAGCAGGGTGCCGCCCTCGTAACTGCGGTCGAGGACACCCTGCTTGACGTGGACATAGACCCGCTCGGCGGCGGGCGGCGACTTGGCGGCCGGAGCCGTCACGGGAGCGGGAATCATGATGGACGCATCATAGATACATCACGTATCCACGAGAAACCCGCGTCCGGGATGCGGACCGCAGACGGCGGCCGGACCGTCACGGGTGCAGGCTGCTCACCACGTTCGCCGTCGCCGTCAGGCCGTTCTGGATGGTCGGGGCGACGCTGGAGCTCGCGAGGTAGAAGCCGAGGAAGACGCAGACCAGGGCGTGCGAGACCTTCAGGGATCCGCTGCGCAGGAAGACGATCGCCATGATCAGGAGAAGCAGGATGGCGGATACGGATACGGCCACGGCGTCCTCCGGGCTCGAAGCCTGACATCTGGGGTTGTCCCTGTATATCGCCACAGAAGGCGCGTTTCCCGGCTGCCGGACACGGCAAAGAGGCCCGGACGTTTGTACGTCCGGGCCTCTTTCGGGTGACATTCGCCTGCCGGCGGGAACCTACGCCCAGGTCAGGAGGCGCTTCGGCTGCTCCAGCAGCGCCGCGACGTCCGCGAGCACCTTCGAGCCCAGCTCGCCGTCGACCACCCGGTGGTCGAACGACAGGGCCAGCGTGGTGACCTTGCGGACCTTCACCTTGCCCTTGTGCACCCAGGGCATGTCCTTGACCGCGCCGAAGGCGAGGATCGCGGACTCCCCCGGGTTCAGGATCGGCGTACCGGTGTCGACGCCGAAGACGCCGACGTTGGTGATGGTCACCGTGCCGCCCTGCATCTGCGCGGGGGAGGTCTTGCCCTCGCGCGCGGTCGCCACCAGCTCGCCGAGCGCGGTGGCGAGTTCGGGCAGCGTCTTCGCGTGCGCGTCCTTGATGTTCGGCACGATCAGCCCGCGCGGGGTCGCCGCCGCGATGCCCAGGTTCACGTACTCCTTGCGGACGATCTCCTGGCCGGCCTCGTCCCAGGTCGCGTTGACCTCGGGGTTGCGCCGGATCGCCACCAGCAGCGCCTTCGCCACCAGCAGCAGCGGGCTGACCTTGCGGCCGGCGAACGCCGGGTCCAGCTTGAGCTCCTGGACCAGCTTCATCGTCCGCGTGATGTCGAACGTCACGAACTCCGTGACGTGCGGCGCGGTGAAGGCGCTCGTGACCATCGCCTGCGCGGTGGCCTTGCGGACGCCCTTGATCGGCGTACGGGTCTCCCGCGCGCCCGGCTCCACGGCCGCCTCGGGGGCGGCAGCGGCGGCGGGTGCCACGTCCATCGCCGGCGCGGACGGCGCGAGCGCGACCGCCGCGTGCACGTCCTCGCGGGTGATGGTCCCGTCGCGGCCGCTCGGGACGACGGCGCTCAGGTCGATGCCGAGGTCCTTCGCGAGCTTGCGCACCGGCGGCTTGGCCAGCGGGCGGTCCCCGGCGGGGGCGTCGAAACCGCCCGCCGTGCTCGCGCCGTGCCCGTTCACCTCGCTCGCGGGCCGGCCCTTGGGCCGGTCCGGGACGCCGCCCGGCGTCCTGCGGGCCCGGCGGACGGTCGACGCCTCGGAGACGCCGTAGCCCACCAGCACCGCCTGCCGCTTCGCCGGCTCGGCGGGCGGTTCGGGCGCGGCCTCGGCCGGCGCGGCCGAAGCCGGGACGGCCGCGGTGGCGGGAGCCTCGTCGGGGGCGCCCGGGGTGGTGTCCACCGAGATGATGGCGGTGCCCACGTCGACCGTCTCCCCCTCGGGGAAGCGGATCTCGTGGACGACGCCGTCGAACGGGATCGGCAGCTCGACGGCCGCCTTCGCCGTCTCGACCTCGCAGACGACCTGCCCGTCGGTGACGGTGTCACCCGGCTTGACGTACCACTTGAGGATCTCGGCCTCCGTGAGTCCCTCGCCCACGTCGGGCATCTTGAACTCGCGGAAGCGCTGCGCAATGTCGGTCACTGTCACGCTCTCCTCGCCTCTCAGTACGCCAGCGCGCGGTCGACGGCGTCGAGTACGCGGTCCAGGCCGGGCAGGTACTCCTCCTCGAGCCGCGCCGGCGGGTACGGGGCGTGGAAGCCGCCGACCCTCAGCACGGGAGCCTCGAGGTGGTAGAAGCACCGCTCGGTGATCCGGGCGGCGATCTCCGCGCCGGTCCCCAGGAAGACGGGAGCCTCGTGCACGATCACCAGCCGGCGGGTCTTCTCGACCGACGCCTGGATCGTGTCGAAGTCCATCGGCGACAAGGACCGCAGGTCCACCACCTCCAGGCTACGACCCTCCTTGGCGGCCGCCGCGGCGGCCTCCAGGCAGACCTTCACCATGGGGCCGTACGCCGCCAGGGTGAGGTCCGTGCCCGCACTGGCCACCCGGGCCTTGTGCAGCGGGCCCGGAATGGCCTCGGTGTCGACCTCGCCCTTGTCCCAGTAGCGGCGCTTCGGCTCGAAGAAGATCACCGGGTCGTCGCAGTCGATGGCCTGCCGGAGCATCCAGTAGGCGTCCTGCGGGTTGGAGGGGGAGACCACCTTGAGGCCCGGGATGTGCGCGAAGAGCGTCTCCGGGGACTCGCTGTGGTGCTCGACCGCGCCGATGCCGCCCGCGTACGGGATGCGGATGACGACGGGCATCTTGACCTTGCCCAGCGCCCGCGCGTGCATCTTGGCGAGCTGCGTGACGATCTGGTCGTACGCCGGGAAGACGAAGCCGTCGAACTGGATCTCGACGACCGGGCGGTAGCCGCGCAGCGCCAGGCCGATCGCGGTGCCGACGATGCCGGACTCGGCCAGCGGGGTGTCGATGACCCGCTCCTCGCCGAAGTCCTTCTGCAGGCCGTCGGTGATGCGGAAGACGCCGCCGAGCTTCCCGATGTCCTCGCCCATGAGCAGGACCTTGGGGTCGGTGTCCAGCGACTGGCGCAGTGCCTCGTTGAGGGCCTTGGCCATGGTCAACGTGGTCGTGGTCATGGTCAGTGCCCCTCAGTCTCGTCGGCGAACGACGCGAGGTACTCGGCGAACTGCGCGCGCTCCTCGTCGACGAGCGCGTGCCCGTCCGCGTAGACGTTCTCGAAGATCGCCATGGTGTCGGGGTTCGGCATGGTGCGCACACCGTCCCGCACCCGCTTGGCGAGCGCGTCGCTCTCCTTGTCGATCGAGGCGTAGTACTCCTCGTCGGCGAGGCCCTCGGCCTCCAGGTACGTCCTGAGCCGCAGGATCGGGTCCTTCAGCTCCCACTGCTCGCGCTCCTCGTCGGCGCGGTAGCGGGTGGGGTCGTCGGTCGTGGTGTGCGCGCCCATCCGGTAGGTGAACGCCTCCACGAGCATCGGCCCCTGGCCGGTGCGGGCCCGCTCCAGGGCGGCCTTGGTGACGGCCAGCACGGCCAGCACGTCGTTGCCGTCGACCCGGACGCCCGGGAAGCCGAAGCCGGCCGAGCGCTGGTAGATCGGCACCCGGCTCTGCTTCTCGGTGGGCTCGGAGATCGCCCACTGGTTGTTCTGGCAGAAGAACACCACCGGGGCGTTGTAGACGGCCGCGAAGGTGAACGCCTCCGCGACGTCGCCCTGGCTGGAGGCACCGTCGCCGAAGTAGGCGATGACGGCGGAGTCCGCGCCGTCCTTGGCGACACCCATCGCGTAACCGGTCGCGTGCAGCGTCTGCGAGCCGATGACGATCGTGTAGAGGTGGAAGTTGTTCTCGTTCGGGTCCCAGCCGCCGTGGTTGACCCCGCGGAACATGCCCAGCAGGTTCAACGGGTCCACGTCACGGGTCCAGGCGACACCGTGTTCGCGGTAGGTGGGGAACACGTAGTCGTCCGGTCGGGTGGCCCGGCCCGATCCGATCTGTGCCGCCTCCTGGCCGAGGAGCGAGGCCCACAGGCCCAGCTCGCCCTGCCGCTGCAGTGTGATCGCCTCGGCGTCGAAGCGGCGGGTCAGCACCATGTCGCGGTACAGGCCACGCAGCTCGTCCGGGGTCAGGTCGATGGAGTACTCGCTGTGCTCGACGCGTTTGCCCTCGGGGGTCAGCAGCTGTACGAGCTCGGGCTCGCCCCCACGGCGCTTCGCGCCGCCGCGGGTGGTCCGCCGCGCGGCAGTGCTCTTCACGCTCACGTTCGCTCCTCCGTCTGTCCGGCCCCCGGGATCCGCCGGGAGGCCAGTTGCGGCTCACCTGGTTCGACGCGGCGCACGGGGTATGTGCGGCATGGCCGAGCCAGGCGTGACAGTGCCCCGGCAAGTGGCCTGCAAGAAAGACGTTACCTACTACATCCGCAATCGCGCGAAGGCGTCCTACCTGCGGTTTTGCTTGGATTACCTAGTAAATAGGCGTTGTCGCAGGCCACCGGGACAGCAGAACGGTATCTCGCCGATCGAATTGGCGTAAGAGGTCTGGAGATCGAATCGTGTGGGATGCTCGATTCGTGCGCGAAGACGGAAAAATCCATGTATTCCTCCTCGATGACCACGAAGTGGTCCGCCGGGGCGTCCATGAGCTGCTCTCCGTGGAGGACGACATCGAGGTCGTCGGCGAGGCGGGCACCGCCGCCGAGGCCCTGACCCGGATCCCCGCCACCCGCCCCGACGTGGCGGTCCTGGACGTCCGGCTGCCCGACGGCAGCGGCGTCGAGGTCTGCCGGGAGATCCGCTCGAACGATCCGAACATCAAGTGCCTGATGTTGACGTCCTTCGCCGACGACGAGGCGCTCTTCGACGCGATCATGGCCGGTGCGGCGGGTTACGTCCTCAAGGCCATCCGGGGGACGGACCTGCTCAGCGCCGTCCGTGACGTCGCCGCCGGGAAGTCGCTGCTGGACCCCGTCGCGACCGCCCGGGTGCTGGAGCGGCTGCGGCAGGGCGCGGACAAGGGCGACGACCGGCTGGCCGACCTCACCGAGCAGGAGAAGAAGATCCTGGACCTGATCGGCGAGGGCCACACCAACCGGCAGATCGGCGAGAAGCTGCACCTCGCCGAGAAGACCGTCAAGAACTACGTCTCCTCGCTGCTCTCCAAGCTCGGCATGGAGCGCAGGACCCAGGCGGCCGCGTACGTCGCCAGGATGCAGGCGGAGGGGAACCGGCAGCGCTGAGGCGGCAGGACCTGGGGAGCGGGGACCTGGGGACCTAGGGCCCCTGGGAAAGGGCCCGGGGGCCCTGTTTCGTCCCGGCCGCCGATCGCCACAGTGGAGGGATGTCCCCACAGGATCGACGCGCGATGGCGCTCGTGGCCACCGTCCGCTACGGCCGGCTGGCCCTCTCGCGCCACGCCATGCCGTACATCGCCGTCGCCCGGCACGCCGTGGTCGACGACCACCTGCTGATCCGGGTGCACCGCGGCTGGGGCGTGCACGGCGCCTGCGACGGCTCCGTCGTCGGCTACCAGGCCGACAACCTGCACACGGCCGCCGACTCCGTCTGGGCCGTGCACGTCACCGGCACCGCCCGCGTCGTCCCGCCGCACCGGGCCCCGGCGCCGGACGGCCCCGACGATGTGTTCGGACCGCTTCCCTCGTTCGTGGAGGAGCCCGCCTTCGACCCCGTGCACCTGCGGATCGATCCCGCGTTCGTGGACGTGCAATTCGTACGGGATGTCGCACAGTGGCCGGAGGCACACGCCGCGTGATCTACGCTTGACCAAGTGACGGGCACGGCGACGGAGCTGCTCCCCGAAGGCACGCTCAGCACGCTGCTGCGCCGTTACGAAGGCGCCGGCACCCCGCTGGCCTGCGATCCGGTTCCCCAGGGACTGCTGAACCGCGGCTACCGGCTCGCCACCACCCGTGGCCGCTTCTTCCTCAAGCACTACCTCGCGCCGGACACCGCCGACGCCGCCGTCATCGCCCGCCAGCACCGCGCGACGCTGCTCCTGGACGGCCTCGGGCTGCCCGTCGCCCCGCCCGTCGCCGACACGGAGGGCAGGACGGTCGCCGTCGTGGGCGGGCGCTGCTACGCGCTCTACCCGTGGGTCGAGGGACGGCACCGGGAGGGCACCGAGCTGACCGCCGCCCAGTCCCGGCGGCTGGGCGCGCTGCTGGGCCGCGTGCACGCCGGTCTGGCCCGCGTGCAGCCCTCGCCGGAGGCCGACCGGATCCCGCACCCCAGCGCCGACCCGGCGCGGACGTACGCGCTCATCGACGAGCTGCTGCGGCTGGCCCACGCGCACGAGCCGCGGGAGATCTTCGACGAGCTGGCCGAGCACCGGCTGCTGGAGCGCCGCGCCCTGCTGGAGCGGCACGCCCACCGCAGGCCGCCCGCACCGGACGCGCCCGCCACCGGCTGGGTGCACGGCGACTTCCACCCGCTGAACCTGCTCTACCGGGGTGACGAGCCCGTGGCGATCGTGGACTGGGACCGGCTCGGCGTGCAGCCGCGCGCCGAGGAGGCGGTACGCGCCGCCGCGATCTTCTTCGTCCGGCCGGGCGACGGGAAGCTGGACCTGGCGAAGGTGCGGCCCTACGCGCGCGCCTACCGGCTCGCGGCGGGGGTGACCCAGGTGGAGCTGGCCGCGGCCGTCCACCGGGTCTGGTGGGAGCGTCTGAACGACTTCTGGATGCTCTGCTGGCGCTACCAGGAGCACGACCGGCGCTCCGACCCGCTCTTCCCGGCGTCCTCGGCGCTCGCCGTGTGGTGGACGCGCGAGTACGAGGCCGTCAGCGACGCGTTCACCGGCTGACCGGTCGGGCCGGGCGTACCGGCTGACCGGCCGGGCCGGCGTACCGGCTGACCGACCGGGCCGGCGTACCGGTTGACCGACCGGCTGACCGGCCTGGTTGCCGGTGGCCGGTCAGGTCGGTCAGGCCGGTGATCGCGTCCGGTCAGTTGCCGCCGGGCTTGCCCTGGTTGTTGCCGCCGCCGGTGGCGCCGCCGGTCGGGGCCGTCGTCTGCGGGGACGTCGGCGTTTCCTTGGTCGGCGTCGGGGAGTCCGTCACCGTCTCGGTGGGCGTCGCGGTCGGGGACTCCGTCCCCGTCTCGGTCGCCGTCTCCGTGGGCGTCGGGCTGGAGGTGCGCGTCGGCCGGTGGGACGGCGGCTGCGTCGTCTCCTGGGTGGCGCCCCCGCTGCCCTGGTTCGGGTCCGTGGAGGTGTCCTGGCTCGGCGCGGTGGTCTGGCCCTGCGAGGTCTGCGAACTCGGCGACACCACGTCCTTGCCCGGGTCCTTCTTGTCCCCCGCCTGCCCGATGGCGAAGTACACGCCCAGCGATATGGCGAGCACCGCGGCCAGCACGAAGAGCACCGGCTTGAGCCACTTGTTGCCGCCACCACCGCCGCCGTGCTGCGGCTCGTGGTAGCCGCGCGTCTCGTCGGCCCCACCGCCCGCGGCGCCCAGCATCACCGGCCGGCTGAACTCCGCGGTGGTGCTGTTGCCCTGCCGGCCGATGGTCGCGCCGGGGGTACCCGCCGCGCCCGCCGACGGCCCGCCGGGGGAGGACTGCGGGACGACGCCGGTGTCCCAGACGTTGTTCCAGCCGCCCTGCTCCTGCAGCATGTGCAGCGCGTACTGCACGACGCCGAGCATCTCCTCGGCGCTCTGGAACCGGTCGTCCGGGTGCTTCGCGAGCGCGCGCAGCACCATGCCGTCGAGTTCCGGCGGCACCCGGTCGCTGACCGTGGACGGCACCTGCGGTTCGTCCTGCACGTGCTGGTAGACCACCGACAGCGGCGTCTCGCCGGTGAAGGGGGGCCGCAGCGCGAGCAGCTCGTAGAGCATGCAGCCGGTCGCGTACAGGTCGGAGCGGTAGTCGACCGCCTTGCCGAGCGCCTGCTCGGGGGAGAGGTACTGCGGGGTGCCCATGACCATGCCGGTCTGGGTCATGGTGCTGGCCGCACCGTGCAGGGCGCGGGCGATGCCGAAGTCCATGACCTTGACGGCGCCGGTGTTGGTGATGATGACGTTGGCCGGCTTGATGTCACGGTGCACGATGCCGTGCTGGTGGCTGTAGGCGAGAGCCTCCAGCACACCGGAGATGATGATCAGCGCCTGGTCGATGGGCGGCGCCTCGGCGCCGGTCAGCAGGTCGCGGATGGTGTGTCCGTCGACCAGCTCCATGACGATGTAGGGCACCGTGCCCGTGGGGGTGCGGTCCTCGCCGGAGTCGTACACCGCGACCACCGCGTGGTGGTTCAGCCCGGCGACCGACTGTGCCTCGCGGGTGAAGCGCGCCTTGGAGACCGGATCCTCGGCCAGGTCGGAGCGCAGCAGCTTGATCGCCACGATGCGTCCCAGCCGTACGTCCTCGGCCGCGAACACCTCGGCCATTCCGCCGCGTCCCAGCCGGTGGGTGAGCCGGTAACGCCCGTCACCGACCATTCCCTGGGCGCCCCACAATTCGGGAGAATCGGACGCTCCGGTTCCTGCGGTCGTCTCATGGGGGTCGACCATCAGTCCTCGCCGTCGCTTGTGCCTCGCCTTACAGGTTTTCTGGTCGGTCACGCTACCGTCTCCGGGGACCGCGGCGGGCCGCTCGTGTATGGGCCGTATGCCCATCAGGTGACGAGATGGTCACCAAACTTGACGTGCTCGCGCGATAAGCCAGACTTGGCGGGCAAGCTCGCGGGACGAGGGCCTTCTCTAGGGGGAAGCGGTACAGATGAGCAGCGGGGACGGCGCGCAGACCGGTTATGCGGGTCGCTCGGTCGGAGGCGGTCGCTACGTTCTGCGCGATCTCCTCGGCGAGGGCGGCATGGCATCGGTGCACCTGGGACACGACACGGTGCTGGACCGCCCGGTCGCCGTCAAGACGCTGCACACGAGCCTGGGGAACGAACAGTCCTTCCGCGAGCGGTTCCGCCGCGAGGCGCAGGCCGTCGCCAAGCTCAACCACACCAACATCGTCTCGGTCTTCGACTCGGGCGAGGACACCCTCGACGGCGCGATGGTCCCGTACATCGTCATGGAGTACGTCGAGGGCAAGCCGCTCAACGTGGTGCTGGCCGAGGACATCGCGCAGTACGGCGCGATGCCGGCCGAGAAGGCCCTGAAGATCACCGGCGACGTGCTGGCCGCGCTCGCCGTCAGCCACGAGATGGGCCTGGTGCACCGCGACATCAAGCCCGGCAACGTGATGGTGACCAAGCGCGGCGTGGTCAAGGTCATGGACTTCGGCATCGCGCGGGCCATGCAGTCCGGGGTCACGTCGATGACGCAGACCGGCATGGTCGTCGGCACCCCGCAGTACCTGTCGCCCGAGCAGGCGCTGGGCCGCGGCGTCGACGAGCGCTCCGACCTGTACTCCGTCGGCTGCATGCTCTTCGAGCTGACGACCGGGCGCATCCCCTTCGAGTCCGACTCGCCGCTGGGCATGGCCTACCAGCACGTGCAGGAGATCCCGCCCGCGCCGTCGCAGTACAACCGGGCGATCACCCCGGGGGTGGACGCTCTCATCGCGCGGGCCCTGAAGAAGAACCCCGCGGAGCGCTTCCCGACCGCCGACGCCATGCACGACGAGCTGGAGCGGGTCGGCGCCTCGGGGCAGGCCGGCACCACCCCGCTGATCATCGGCGGCGGTCCGCCCGCCCACAGCCGCGGCGAGGGCGTCTCCGCGACGGTCTTCCCGCCCGTCCAGGGCGGTCTGCACACCCCGCCGCCGAACGTCCACAGCCCGTACCAGACGCCCGCGCCGCAGCACAGCGCGTACGGTCCCGGCACTCCGGCACCCGCGACCCCGGCCGCGTACGGCTACCCGCAGCAGGTCCAGCACCAGGCGCCGCAGTACCAGACGCCGGCTCCGACGGCCGGCTACCCGCAGCAGGTGCAGCCGCACGGCCCGGCCGGACACGGCGGCGGTACCGGCGGGAACAGCGGCGGGCGGTCGAACCGCGCCGTGCTGATCGGCGCCACGGTGGCGGTGGTGGTCGTGGCCCTGATCGTCGGCCTGATCATCGCGAACCGGGACGACAAGGACAACACCGCCAACAAGGACCCCGACCCGACCCCGTCGACCAGCCAGTCCAGCCAGGCCGTGCCGGGAGCCTCCAGCGGCGGCACGTCGCCGTCGACCGGGGGCAACGACGGCGGGATCGTCCAGGGCGACAAGACCCGGACGCTGGAGTCGTCGGCGTGCACCGGGGCCACCCAGGGCTTCACCAACACGGACCCCAACGTGGTGCTGTTCCCGCAGTTCAACACCAAGTACCGGGACTCCGTCGAGGCGTGCCTCAAGGCCGCCGGATGGAAGTACACCGTCAAGTACACGAACGAGCAGCAGTGGGGCAAGGGCGCGGTCGTCGACCAGACGCCCAAGGCGCTGGCGGACTACAACGTCACGCAGAAGAACGACGCAAGCAAGATCACCATCTGGGTCTCCACCGGCAAGGGCGCCAGCTGAGCGGACGACGACCTCCGAGCAGCGGACCCTCGGACCGGCGGACCTGCGGAAAGGGCCCGGCACACCTGGTGTGTGCCGGGCCCTTCGCCGTTCGCTGCCGCTGTCGCCTGTCGGCGTTCGTTAGAGGTACGGGCCGGAGCGCGCGTTCGGGTGGCCGCCCTCGTCGTCGTCATGGCCGCCCGCACCGGGCGGGAGCGCGCGGCGCATCTGCTCCAGCTGGGCCCTGGCCGCCATCTGCTGGGCGAACAGTGCCGTCTGGATGCCGTGGAAGAGGCCCTCGAGCCAGCCGACCAGCTGGGCCTGCGCGATGCGCAGCTCGGCCTCGGTCGGGATCGAGTCGTCGTTGAAAGGCAGGGAGAGTCGCTCCAGCTCCTCCACCAGCTCGGGGGCGAGACCGTCCTCCAGCTCCTTCACGGAGCTGGCGTGGATCTCCTTCAGACGCACGCGGCTCGCCTCGTCGAGAGGCGCCTGCCGCACTTCCTCCAGAAGTTGCTTGATCATGCTGCCGATGCGCATGACCTTCGCCGGCTGTTCCACCATGTCTGTCACCGGGACCTCGCGCGATTCCTCGCCGCCGCCAGGGGTGCCGCCGAGCGCCATTCCGTCCGGCCCCATGATCAGGACCTGCGGGCTCTCCTGCGACCGTTCGTTCATCGGCATCTCCATGCCGCCATTCTCTCGCACACCGCGTTCTCCTGAAGGTGTGCCCCCTGGCGCGGCTGATCCACCACGTCAGAGGGCATACGTTTCTTCATTTGACCAGTTCGGGCCGGTCGTCAGCGGCTCACGAGGCCTCGCGGCGCGACAGCGAGGTGCGGGACCGGGTGACCAGGGCCGCCAGCAGTGCCGCGCCCAGCGGGACGGCGACGATCAGGGCCGCCAGCGTCGGCCACGGCACGACGATCGGGAGGTGCGGGGGCGTGGTCTGGCCGCCCCAGCCCCGGTCCAGCGCCTCGTGGTAGAACTTCAGCTGCTGCCGCTCCTCGGCCTTGCGCAGCCCGATCGCGGGCAGGACGCCCGCAGCCGAGCCGAGGACGACGCCCATCACGGCCACCACCCCGCACTGGAAGCCGGACAGCGTCCTGCGGACCCGCGGATCCGCGCCGATCGCCGCCAGCGTCTTCAGGTCGGGCTCGGCGTCCGCCTGGGCCAGGCCGGTGGCGATGCCCGCGGCACCGACGGTGACCAGGCCGGCGAAGACGGTCAGCGCCAGCAGGACGATGTTGTTGTCGCTGACGTACCCCCGCTCGACGTAGAGGTCCGGGTCGGCGCCCAGCTTGGCGAGATCGTCGTCCAGCGCCTGCCGCTGCTCGCTGCTGGGCGCCTTCTCGTTCACGAAGTACGAGCCGTAGGGAACGGTCATCAGCCCGGCGGCCTGCGCCGTGGCGGGCGTCATGAGGGCGCGCACGCCGTAGGACTCCGTGCCGTCCTTGGCCACGTACGTGGGGAAGGACTTCAGCGGGCCGACGGGCTCCTGGCCCTCGGCGACCGGCTTCGAGGAGTCCTCGATGATCCGGAAGGTCAGCCGGTTCTTCTCCACGTAGTGCTTGTCGAAGAGCACGGTGTGGTTCGCCGCCAGCGCCTGCTCGGCCCCGGGGTCGTGGATGCCGAGCGCGTGCAGCACTCCGGCGTCACCGACCAGCACGTCGGAATCCGTGGTGATGGCGCTGGGGTGGTACGTCCGGGCGCAGCGCCAGTCCGTGGCCAGTTTCCGGCGCTCGGCCACGCTGAACCGCGTCTCGTTGTCCGGCCCGTCCGTGGGGCACGCGTTCGCCGGGGGGAGGATCATCTGCACCCGGCCGCAGCCGGGGTTGTCGCGGTACATCGTGCAGGACTTCTTGCCGACGACCAGCCGGGAGACGTCCGCGCGGGCCGAGACGGGGAAGCGCTTCTCGACGGCCGCCCGGACCCCGTCCAGGTCACGGCCCTGCTCCCGCTCGATACTGATCGTGGTGACACCGTAGGGTGCCCGTGCCTCGTACCCGTTGCGCGACTCCAGGTCGCTGCTGGCGGTGTACGTCGCCACGGCGACCGTGCCCGCGACGGCCGCGAGGACGGCGGCGACGGCCGGCGCCGTACGGCCCCGGTTGCGCACCGCGTCGCGGAGCGCGAGCCGCGGGGAGAGCGGCAGCCAGCCGCCGAGCCGTCCGAACATCCCGACGAGGGTCGGGGTGAGGGCGACGATGCCGAGTTCGGCGATGGCGGAGCCGCCGCCGACGGCGAGCACGTTGTCGGTCTTCGACGAGCCGAAGGCCGCGATGCCGGCGCCGAGGCAGACGGCGGCGAGGCCGAGCACCGGCAGCACCCGGTTGGCGTGCCGGACGCCGCGGCGGCCGGTCAGCGCGGCCAGCACGCTCTGCCGGGAGGCGACGATCGCCGGGACGATGGCGGCCATCAGCCCGGTGAGGATCGCCAGCAGCCCGATCCCGATGAGTTCGAGCGGGTGCAGCGAGATCCCGCCGAAGCGCGCGCCGACGTACTGCTCCAGCGGCTCGCGCAGCGCGTAGGTCAGCGCGAGTCCGAGCACCGTGCCGATGACGGCCGCGGCCACCCCGATCACCAGGCCACCGGAGAGCACGATCGCGCGGATGTGGCGGCGGTCGCCGCCGTTGGCACCGACCAGACCGAGCTGGCGGCGCGAGCGGCGGGCGCCGACGGCGAACGCGGGGCCGGCGAGCAGGCAGATCTCCAGCATCGCCAGGCCGACGATGGTCGCGCCGACGGCGAGCAGCGCGGCCCGCTCAGCGGTGCTGCCGCTGTAGTCGCGGTTCCAGTCGGGGTACTTGACGAAGAGCGGCACGGCGGACTCGGCCGGCGGGTCGAGCGTCACCGCTCGGGAGCGGACGACGACGCTCTTGGCGTTCGACTCCTTCACCATGTTCCACGTGAAACCACCGTCCAGGGCCACGAGGTACGTGGAGGACGTGCCCGGCCCGTCGCGTCCCGCCGCCTTCAGCGCCTTCGCGAGCGGCGCCAGGAAAGAGTCCGGCAGGGCGTTGATCTGCAGGGTCTTCAGCTCGCCGGGCAGGTCGTAAGCGCCGACGATCTTGTACTTGGTCGGCAGGTCGCGGGCGGAGACCGAGGAGCCGACGTACAGCCCGCTCGTCTTGAGGAACGCGTTGGTCGCGATGACCTCGTCCGGCGCGGCCGGGAAGCGGCCGCGGTCCAGCTCCATGATCCCGGCGGCCATCGGGTCGGAGGCCTTCAGCTCACGGATGTCGACGTCCAGCAGGCCGTACTTCGTGTGGACCTTGCCCGTGCCGGTGGAGTCCTTCAGCGACTTCGCCCCGGCCGGGATGGCGGCCGGCACATCGGCGTTGGCGCCGGGGCGGCCCGACACCAGGTGTCCCTCGGAGTTCTCGTTGACCAGCGCCTTGTTCTGGCCGTCGGGCGCCTGGTAGACCGGCTGGCCGTCGTATCCGGCGTCGGAGAGCCTGGCGTCGGCCGCGCCGATGTCGCGGGCCAGCTTCTGCTCGGCGGACAGCTGCGAGCTGCGGATGGTGATGTCCGCGGCGCTGACGCCCAGGATCGGCAGCGCGATCATGGCGAGGACGAGGAGGCTGCGCCCCTTGTAGCGCCAGGCGTCGCGCCGTGCGATCCGCACGGCGGCACGCCAGGAGTTGAGCCAGCCGTTCACTGAGCGACACCGCCGGTGAGCAGGGACTCGGCGGACGAGCGCAGCGTCGTGTCGACGACGGAGCCGTCCCGCAGGAACACCACCCGGTCCGCCCAGGCCGCGAACCGCGGCTCGTGGGTGACCAGGACGCCGGCGGCGCCCGCGTCGCAGCGGGCCCGCAGCAGCGCGAGCACCGACTCGCCGGTCTCGGAGTCCAGCGCACCCGTCGGCTCGTCGGCCAGGACCAGCCGGCGGTCGCCGACCAGCGCGCGGGCGATGGCGACCCGCTGCTGCTGGCCGCCGGACATCTCGTCCGGGAAGCGGTCGGCGAGGTGGTCGAGGTCCATCTCCTGCAGCGAGGCCAGCGCCTCGCGGCGGGCCTTGCGGGCGGAGGTGCCGTCCAGCTCGCGGGGTAGGGCGACGTTCTCGACGGCGGTCAGCGCCGGGATGAGGTTGTAGTCCTGGAAGACGTACCCGATGCTGCGGCGGCGCAGCGCGGCCATCTGCTTGCGGTTGGCGGTGGTGAGGTCGGTGCCCTCGACGAGCACCCGGCCCGAGGTGGGGAGGTCGAGTCCGCCCGCGATGGTCAGCAGCGTGGACTTGCCGGAGCCGGACGGGCCCATGACGGCGACGAGCTCACCGGGGAAGACGGACAGGTCTATGCCGCGCAGCGCGTGCACCTCGGTGGTGCCGCTGCCATGAACTCGGGTCAGCTCCTGCAACTGCAGGACGGGCTGATGCTCTTGGGCAGACATGGGTCGATCCCCCTGTGATCAGGTCTTTTGGGTCGGTCGGGTCAGTCAGGTCGGTCGGGTCACTGGTCGCTCGGCATGCGTGTGCCGGAGTGCCGGTGGGGCGCGGGGAGCGCGGTTTCAGCGGCGGCCGGGGCGCGAGCGCGCCAGGGCGCTCCGCAGTCCCCTGTCCTGCGCCGAGTCCTGCTGCTTCGGGTCCTTCAGGTCGGCACCTTTGTCGGCGGCGATCGCGCCGGCGAGCCGTACGAGACGGGTCTCCGCGTGGTCGAGCCAGCGGGCCTCGGCCTCCGCCTGGAAGATCAGCTGCTCGATGACGAGCAGCCACGCGACGTCGTCGCGGTTCTGGTCCTGCTCCAGGGCGACGAGCGCCTGGGCCTTCAGCCGGGTGTAGTCCTGCAGGGCCTGGAGGGTGTGGTGGCGCTGCGCCTGGATGACGGCGCGGATGTCGATGTCGGACGAGCCGACGGCCATCGCGAGCTTGATCGCCAGCTCGTTGCGCGGCGGGTTCGCGCGGTCCACCGGTGTGGAGAACCAGGTGCGCAGTTCGCTGCGTCCCTCATCGGTGATGGCGTACAGCGCGTGTCCGCCGTCGTCCTCCCCCGCCGGCACGACCAGGCCGTCGCGCTCCAGCCGGTTGAGGGTCGTGTAGACCTGGCCCACGTTCAGCGGCCAGGTGGAACCGGTGCGGGACTCGAACTCGGTGCGCAGCTGGAAGCCGTAGCGGGGACCGCGATCGAGGAGGGCCAGAAGGCCGTGACGGATCGACATACTGAGTATGTATACCGAGTATGGTCACGGAGAGCAAGGACGAGGGGGGCGGCGAGGCGGCCGATCAGGACCGGCGCAGGCGCAGACCCAGGAAGCCGAGACCGAGCCCCACCAGGGCCAGCCCCGCACCGAGCGGCAGCACGCTCACCGCGCGGCCCACGGGGTCCGCGGCATCCTGCTCGACGGCAGGAGCGTCCGTGACACGGGCCAGGACGGGCGCTCCCGGCAGCACCGGCGGCTTCTGCGGGGGGACGGGCGAGGTGGACGGCGCGGATCCCGCGGGGCCGTACTCCTCGGCGCCGTCGGCGCCTTCCGGCGGGCCATCGTCCGGGGGCTGGTACTCCGCCGCGAAGCGGTCCTCGTCGGAGCCGAGGTCGGCGCCGGGGTCGGAGTCGGCGTCGGAGTCGGTGACGGCCGAGGGGACGGAGTCGGACATCCCGTGCACCCCGCCCTGATGGCTCGGGACCGTCGCGCCGGGCTTCGGCTTCGCGGGCGTTTTCGGCTTCGCCGGGGTCGTCGGCTTCGCGGGCTTCGTGGGGGTCGCAGGCTTACTGGGCTTCGCGGGCTTCGTGGGCTGCGTGGTGGGCGGCCGCGGCTCGGCGGGCTTCGGGACGCCCGGCTGCTCCGGCTTCTGCGGCTTCTCGGGCTTCTCGGGCTTCGGGGACGCGGAATGCGGCGGCTCCGAGGGTTCGCCCGGCCCGGACGGCTGTTCGGGCAACTCCGGGGGCCGGGGTATCGGCGGGCGCGAAGGCTCGGGCGGCACGGGCGGCTTCGGAGGTCTCGGCAGCTCCGGCAGCTCCGGCCGCTCCAGCCGCGTCGGCGGTCGCGGCTGTTCCGGTCGCCGCGGAAGCCGCAGCGGCTTCCGCACCAGCCGGGGCAGCGCGGGAAGCGCCGTGGGCGGGGGCGCCGCGAGCGTGACCTCGTGCACCACCATCGCGCGCGCCTGTGCCGCCCACCCCGATCCGGCCGGCAGCAGCAGGAGCGCTCCGGCCAGTGCGGCTGTCGCCGCCACTCGCCCAACGGGTGCCGCACGCAAGACGCCCGCCCCTCTCAGCCGCCGACTCCACTGTGAAACAAAGCCTCACACAGGGGGTCAATTGCGGCATCTCGGGCGGGCGTCAGGAAGGGGACGTGGCCGGGCCGTCGCAGTGACGGGCCTCAGACCGTCAGCACGACCTTGCCGATGTGCGTACTGCCCTCGACGATCCGGTGCGCCTCTGCGGCGTCGGACATCGGGACCGTACGGTCGACCACCGGCCGCACCGTACCGGCCTCCAACAGCGGCCAGACGTGCTCCCGCACGGCCGCCACGATCGCGGCCTTCTCGCCCAGTGGGCGCCCGCGCAGCGAGGTCGCGGCGACCGCCACGCGCTTGGCCAGCATCTTGCCGAGGTTCAGCTCGCCCTTGGCGCCGCCCTGCAGCCCGATGATGACGAGGCGGCCGTTGACCGCCAGCGCGTCCACGTTCCGTTCGAGGTACTTCGCGCCCATGATGTCGAGGATCACGTCGGCCGAGACCAGCTCCGCGAAGTCCTGCTCGCGGTAGTTGATGAGGATGTCCGCACCCAGCTCCCGGCACGCCTCCAGCTTCTCCGCGCTGCCGGCCGTCACCGCGACCTTGGCGCCCACGGCCTTCGCGAGCTGGATCGCCATGGTGCCGATCCCGCTCGAACCGCCGTGGACCAGCAGCGTCTCGGCGGGGCGCAGGTGCGCGACCATGAAGACGTTGGACCATACGGTGCACGCGACCTCGGGCAGCGCGGCCGCGGCCACCAGGTCGACGCCCTTGGGCACCGGCAGCAGCTGCCCGGCCGGGACGACGACCTTCTGCGCGTAACCGCCGCCCGAGAGCAGCGCGCACACCTCGTCGCCGACCGCCCAGCCGGCGACGCCGGGGCCGAGCTCGGCGATCCGGCCGGAACACTCCAGGCCCGGGTAGGGGGACGAGCCGGGCGGCGGGTCGTAGAAGCCCTGGCGCTGCAGCAGATCGGCACGGTTGACGGCGCCGGCCACGACCTCGACCAGGACCTCGCCCGCGGCGGGTACGGGATCCGGGACCTCGGCCCAGACGAGCGCCTCGGGTCCGCCGGCTTCGGGGATGGTGATCGCATACATGCTGGCGAGGCTACTCCCCGGTCGGCAGGTCGGGGCCCGCGCGATGGATGGCGATCAGGCGGTCGGCGAACTGCAGCGTCCCCACGTCCGGATCGTCGAAGCTCAGCAGCCGGTGGCCGCGCTTGATGGAGACGACGAGGTCGGACACGTCCCGCGGCGCCTTGCCCACCTCGGCCTTGGTGACCGGCCGCTCAATGAGGTCGAGCCCGCTGCCGTAGGTGATCAGGTCGTCCATCACCTGCCCCACGCTCGGGCTGAGCATCGACAGGCCGAGCAGCCGGCCGGCGGCGCTGGAGCTGGTGATCACCGCGTTGGCGCCGGACTGGCGCAGCAGCGGGGCGTTCTCCTCCTCGCGCACCGAGGCGACGATGTTCGCCCGCTTGTTGAGCTGACGCGCGGTCAGGGTGACGAGCACGGCGGTGTCGTCACGCTGCGCCGCGATCACGATCTCCTTGGCGCGCTCGGCCTCGGCGCGCAGCAGCACGTCGTTGCGGGTCGCGTCGCCCACCACCCCGACGAAGCCCTCGGCGGTGGCCGCCTGGACCACCTTCGGGCTGGGGTCGATGATCACGATCTTCTCGACCGGGATCCCCCGGCCGAGCAGCGTCTGCGCGGCGGACCGGCCCTTGGTGCCGTATCCGACGATGACGATGTGGTCGCGCAAGGTGGACCTCCAGCGTTTGAGCCGCCATTGCTCGCGGGTGCGCTCGGTGAGCACCTCGAGGGTCGTGCCGACCAGGATGATCAGGAAGATGACGCGCAGCGGGGTCACCAGGAAGACGTTGCACAGCCGCGCGCTGACGCTGTAGGGGACGATGTCGCCGTAGCCGGTCGTCGAGAGCGTGACCGTCGCGTAGTAGAGCGCGTCGAGGAACGAGACGGCGTCGTCGGCGTTGTCGTGGTACCCGCCGCGGTCCAGATAGACGATGAGGACCGTGGCGAGCAGCACCAGCAGCGCCATCGCCAGCCGCCGCGAGACCTGCACCAGCGGGCCGATGGCCTGCCGGGGGAACATCACGCGGTAGGCCGCGCTGCCCGGGTGGTCGTGGTCGGCGCGGTGGCCGCCGCGGTGGAAGACCGCGGCGGAGTCGTCGCCCTGGCCGTCACCCTGGTCATCACTCTGGCCGTCGGTGGAATCCGTGGGGTCGGCGGGGTCGTGGGTGCCGGGGTCCCTGTCCGCCCGGCCCGCGGCGGCGTCGTGGCGGGGCAGTTTCAACGGACTTCACCTCGTGGCTCTCGGCGCTCTCGTGACGGTCGAACCGCCGTCCCTGGTGCTTTCGGTGTCCCCGGAACTCCTGGTGCCCCCGCCGGCACCGGCATCCCAGGTATGCCCGCCGGCACCGGTATGCCCGCTGTCAGCAACCCGCCGTCCCCCAGCCCAGGTCGAGCACGGCCGTCTCCTGCCCCGCCACCGCGCCGCCGGGCGGGATGACCGCCAGCCCGTCGGCGGTGGCCAGGCCCCGCAGCATGGCGGGCCCGTGGAAACGCAGCGGGACGACGGCCGATTCGTCGTCGAAGACGACCGGCACCAGGCGGGTGTCGGTCGGATGGCCGGGCACGTCGGCGGTGAGCGCCGCGGTGTACGGGGCCGGGACCGGACGGCCCGCGAGCATGCGCAGCAGGGGCGCGACGAGGGTGACGACGCCGGAGACCGCCGCCAGCGGATTGCCCGGCAGCCCCACGAGATGGCCGCCCGCGGGGAGTTCGGCCAGCAGCATGGGGTGGCCCGGACGGACGGCGACGCCGTCGACCAGCAGTTTCGCGCCCAGCGTGTGCAGGACGGGGTGGACGTGGTCGACCGGCCCGGCGGCCGTCCCGCCGGTGGTGATCAGCAGGTCGGCGGTGGTGCCGCCGATCGCGCTCATGAGCGCGTCGACCTCGTCCACGACGCGCCGGGTACCGATCACTTCGGCGCCGAGCGCCTCCAGCCACGGGGCCAGCATCGGGCCGAGGGCGTCGCGGACGAATCCGGCGTGGGGCAGTCCGTGGTCGAGCAGCTCGTCGCCGAGGACCAGCACCTCCACCCGGGGGCGGGTGATCACGCGCAGCTCGTCGTACCCGGCAGCCGCCGCGAGGCCCAGCACGGCGGGCGTGACGACGACACCGGGGGAGAGCAGTTCGTCTCCCCCTCGGCACTCCTGGGCGCGCGGGCGCACGTCCTGGCCGGGGGTGGGCGCTCCGCGGGTGGCGTGCAGCAACTCGCCGTCGGTGCGCCGTTCGGTCCTGCCGTGCTCGTTGCGGATGATCGCGGTGGCGCCGGGCGGGAGGGCCGCGCCGGTCGCGATCGCGATGGCGTGGCCGTCGAGCAGCGCCACGCCGGGCCGCTGGCCTGCGAGGAGCTGCCGGCTCTCCAGCCGCCAGGGGCCGGGGCCGGCCACGGCCCAGCCGTCCATCGCCGAGGTGTCGAAGGACGGCAGATCGGTCAGCGCGGTGAGCGGGGCGGCGAGCGCGTACCCGAGCGCGCCGGCGAGCGGCCGGCTGACGGCGGGCAGCCGCCGGCCGGCGGCGCGCGCGGCCCTGCGGGCCTCGGGCCAGGTGAGGTCGTGGGGGCGGGGCGGGGGCTCGGTCCGGGCGCCGGGCCCGGATTCCGGCGCTGATTGCTTCGCGGGCTCGGGGCGTTGCGCGTCGTCGGCGTCGAGCCCCGCGGTGGCGAGGGGGTCGAGGCTGTCGGGGCCGGGGGCTCGGTCGGCACTTCGTCCGGTGCCGGTGCCGGTGCCGGTGCCTGCTCCTGCGCCTGCGCCGGTACCCCTGCCTGCGCCCGTGCCCGTGAACGTTCCGCTGTGCGTGCCGCCGCTTCCGGCCGCGTACGCCTGGGGGGACCTGCCCTCGTTGGCGAGCAGCAGGGCTTCGCCCATCGCGTTGAGGGCGGCCTCCTCCTGATCCGTCATCCGGCCGGGCTCCCTGCCTGGGAGGGGCCGGTATCACCGGACCCGGTGTCGCCGCCCTTGGCGGTCTCGGCGGGCTTGGCTTCCTTGGCCGCCTCGGCGGACCAGCGTTCGGCGAGTTCGGCCGCTTTGCGGGCGGCGTTGCGCACTTCCTCGGGGCCGCCCCCGGACTGGGCGGCGGCGTAGCCGACCAGAAACGTGGTCAGCGGTGCGGCGGGGCGGGCGACACCATGCGCGGCATCACGGGCGAGGTCGAGGAGGACCGTGGTGTCGACCTCGAGCTCGATCCCCAGTTCGGCCTTGGCTGCGGCGATCCATTCATCCAACACAGGCCCATCGTCCCCGATGCGGCGCCCATCGCCGCGCAGGCTCACCCCTGCTCCAGTCGCGCCCGTGCGACCGCGACGTCGTCCCAGGTGTCGCAGTCGAAGGAATCCGAACCCGAGGGGTCCGGCAGCCGGTGCAGCCGCAGCTCCTCGGCGAGCAGTCGCAACGGCAGCCCGGCGAGCGTGCCGTGCTCGGTGGCGACCAGCGCCAGCCCCCGGCGCAGGGACTCCGTCCGGTAGGCGGCGGCCAGCGGCTGGTCCCGGCCGGACGGGTCGGTCAGCACGACGCCGTCCGCGTCCGCCGCGTCCCGCAGCGCCTCCCGCAGCGCGTCCGCCGTCGCCCGTGTCAGGAACGGCATGTCGGCGGCGAACACCAGCACCGTCTCCGCACCCACCCGCACCAGACCGGCGGCGAGGGCGGGCAGCGGTCCGCCGCCCGCCGGCTCCTCGCGGGCCCACAGGACCGGCCGCGCGGTGGCTCTGCGCGGACCGACGACCACCGTGTCGACAGCGCCCTCGCAGGCTTCCAGCACCCGGTCGAGCAGCGGGCGCCCGGCGACGTCGAGACCCGGCTTGTCCGCCCCGCCCAGGCGCCGGGCGGCGCCGCCCGCCAGCACCACGGCGTCATGTGCACTCATACCGCGCAGTATGCCGTGACGCCCCGCCGGACGGCCCCGCCCGGCCCCCGAACCCGGGCCGGGCCGGCGCCCTCAGACCGCCGCGAGCAGCACCGCGGGCTGTTCCACGCAGTCGGCGACGAACCGCAGGAAGCCGCCCGCCGTACCGCCGTCGCACACCCGGTGGTCGAACGTGAACGACAGCTGGACGACCTGACGGACGGCCAGCTCCCCCTGGTGCACCCAGGGCTTGGCGGCTATGCGGCCGACTCCGAGCATCGCCGCCTCGGGGTGGTTGATGATCGGCGTCGAGCCGTCGACGCCGAACACCCCGTAGTTGTTGAGGGTGAACGTGCCGCCGGTGAGGTCCGCGGGCGTGAGGCGGCCGGTGCGCGCCGCCTCGGTGAGCCGGGCCATCTCCGCCGACAGCTCCCTGGTGGTCCGTGTCTGGGCGTCCTTGACGACCGGGACCATCAGCCCGCGCTCCGTCTGCGCGGCGAAGCCGATGTGCACGGCGGGCAGCCGCACGATCTCGTTCCGCTCGGTGTCGACGGTGGAGTTGAGCTCGGGGTACCGCGCCAGTGCCGCCGTACAGATCCGCGCGAACAGCGCGAGCACGGAGACCTTCGGTCCACCGCCGGCGTTCATGGCCGCCCGGGCCGCGAGCAGCTCCGTAGCGTCGGCGTCCACCCAGCAGGTGGCGTCCGGGATCTCCCGGCGGCTGCGGCTGAGCTTCTCGGCCACCGCTCCGCGGATCCCGCGCAGCGGCACCCGCTCCCCCGCCACGGCGGCGGCCGGTGCGGCCGTCGTCGCCGGGGCTGTCGCGACCGGTGCGCCCGCCGCGGCGACCGCCCGCTCCACATCCGCGCGCAGGATCAGCCCGTCCGGTCCCGACCCCGCCAGCGACCGCAGGTCGAGCCGGTGCTCCCGCGCGATCCGCCGCACGAGCGGCGAGATGACCGCCACGGGGCCGTCGACGCGCACTGCTTCCCGTACGGGGGCAGGGGCGGGGACGGGTTCGGGCGCAGGTTCGGGCGTGGGCGTGGGCGTGGGCTGTCCCGCCGGTGACGGGTGCCGGTCGGCGCCCGTCGGCCGGACCCGGCGGCGGCGCGCCCCCGGCGCAGCCGTGCCGTAGCCGACCAGGACGTTGCCGGATCCCTCGGCCGCGGCTCCCGCGGCGGACGCGGCACCGCCGCCCGGGGCGTCGGAACCCAGCGCGGAACCGACCGCCACCGTGATCAGGGGACGGCCCACGGCCAGCGATTCGCCCTCCGCGCCGTACCGGGCGGTGACGACCCCGCCGTAGGGGCACGGGACCTCGACCACGGCCTTGGCCGTCTCGACCTCGACGACCGGCTGGTCGATGGCGACGACCTCGCCGACCTGCACCAGCCAGCGGACGATCTCCGCCTCCGTCAGCCCCTCTCCCAGGTCCGGGAGGGTGAACTCCTTCACGACGGCCATCAGCGCTCCTCCCACTGGAGCCGGCCGACCGCGTCCAGGATCCGGTCCACGCTGGGCAGGTGGTGCCGCTCGACCATCGGCGGCGGGTACGGGATGTCGAAGCCGGCGACCCGCAGGACCGGTGCCTCGAGGTGGTGGAAGCAGCGCTCGGTGACCCGGGCCGCGATCTCCGCTCCCGCGCCGCCGAATCCGGCGGACTCGTGCACGACGACCGCCCGGCCCGTCCTGCGCACGGCTGCCGCGACCGTCTCGTCGTCGAAGGGGACCAGACTGCGCAGGTCCAGGACCTCCAGGTCCCAGCCCTCCTCGCGGGCCGCTTCCGCGGCTTCGAGGCAGACCGGCAGGGAGGGGCCGTACGTGATGAGGGTGGCACCGCTTCCCTGGCGCCGCACCACGGCGCGCCCTATGGGCTCCACCGGTGCCGGATCGTCCGGGTTCCACTCGTCCTTGGACCAGTAGAGCCGCTTCGGCTCCAGGAAGACCACCGGATCGTCCGAGGCGATGGCGGCCCGCAGCAGCCCGTACGCGTCCCCGACCGTCGCCGGGGTGACCACGTGCAGGCCGGGGGTGTGCAGGTAGTACGCCTCCGAGGAGTCACTGTGGTGCTCGACGCCGCCGATGCCGCCGCCGTACGGCACCCGGATCGTGATCGGCAGCGGGACCGCCCCGCGGGTGCGGTTGCGCATCTTGGCCACATGGCTGATCAGCTGCTCGAAGGAGGGATAGGCGAAGGCGTCGAACTGCATCTCGACGACCGGTCGCAGCCCGTACATCGCCATCCCGACCGCGGTGCCGAGGATCCCGGCCTCGGCGAGCGGGGTGTCGGTGCAGCGGGTCTCGCCGAACTCCTTGGTGAGGCCGTCCGTGATGCGGAAGACGCCGCCGAGCGCGCCGACGTCCTCGCCGAGGACGTGGACGGACGGGTCCTCCGCCATGGCGTCCCGCAGCGCGCGGTTGAGCGCCTGCGCCATGGTGGCGGGCTTGCGCGCGGTGGCGGCGGGGGCGGTCGCTGTGCTCATGAACCGGCTCCGGCGTGCTGGGTGTGGTCGGTGTGCCCGCCGTCGCGTTCGGCGTCGAGCTCGGCGCGCAGCATCGCCGCCTGCTCCCGCAGCTGCGGGGTCGGCTCGGCGTAGACGTGCGCGAAGAGGTCCATCGGGTCCAGCAGCGGTTCCGCGTTCATCCGCTCGCGCAGGTCCGCGGCCATCTTCTCGGCGGCTTCCTCGGTGACGTGCCGCAGCGTGTCGTCGAGCAGACCGCGCTCGTTCAGCTCGCGCTCCAGCAGGGTGATCGGGTCGTGGTCGCGCCAGGCCTCGACCTCGGCCTCGTCCCGGTAGCGGGTGGCGTCGTCGGCGTTGGTGTGCGCCTCCATGCGGTACGTGATGGCCTCGACGAGGGTCGGTCCGCCGCCCGCGCGGGCCCGGTCCACGGCCTCGGTGAGCACCTGGTGCACGGCGACGACGTCGTTCCCGTCGACCATCCGGCCCGGCATCCCGTAGCCGACCGCCTTGTGGGCGAGCGAGGGGGCGGCGCTCTGCTTGTCGAGCGGCACGGAGATGGCGAAGCCGTTGTTCTGCACGAGGAAGACGACCGGCGCGTTCCAGACGGCCGCGAAGTTCAGCGCCTCGTGGAAGTCGCCCTCGCTGGTGCCGCCGTCGCCGACCATGGCGAGCGCGACCACGTCGTCGCCCTGGAGGCGGGCGGCGTGCGCGAGGCCGACCGCGTGCGGCAGTTGGGTGGCCAGCGGGGTGCTCAGCGGTGCCACGTGGTGTTCGCGGGGGTCGTAGCCCGTGTGCCAGTCGCCGCGCAGCAGGGTGAGCGCCTCGACGGGGTCCACGCCGCGGGCGATGACGGCGAGGGTGTCGCGGTAGCTCGGGAAGAGCCAGTCCTGCGGGCGCAGCGCCATCGCGGCGGCGACCTCGCAGGCTTCCTGACCCGTGCTGGAGGGGTAGACGGCGAGCCGGCCCTGCCGGGTCAGCGCGGTGGCCTGCCGGTTGTACCGGCGGCCGCGCACGAGCTGGGCGTAGAGCTCGGTGAGCAGCGCGGGGTCGAGCTCGGCGGCGTCGGGGGTGCCCAGCAGCCGGAACGGCACGGTCTCGGGCAGCAGCGGCGTGGCGTCGATGGGGGGGCGCTGGGGTCCCCCATGCCTGTGGCCAGGAGCGGGTTTCTGGTCCATGACGGTCATCGCGAGCACCTCCTCGTAGGTTGGAGGACGGATCACGCCCTCCCAACCGATTGTTCGGTTGTCGGAGGCATTTTGGCCACAGGTGCGTTCAGCCTGTGGACAAACGGTTCTCCACAGCCTGGAATGGAGCCAGTCCGTCCATGGTAAGGAGGTTCGGGGGCATGCCGCGAGAACAGATGGCCGAGCCCGATCCGCACAGTCGCCCCCTCGATTCCATCGACCGGACGATTCTGCGGCTGCTGCAGGAGGACGGGAGGGCCTCGGTCCGCTCGGTGGCCGAGCGCGTGCACGTTTCCCGGGCGAACGCCTATGCACGGATCAACCGCCTCATCGAGGACGGCGTCATCCGCGGGTTCACCGCGCGGGTGGACCACGAACGCGCCGGGCAGGGCGCGTCCGCGTACATCACCCTCAAGATCGTTCAGAACTCCTGGCGGACGGTCCGGGAGACCCTCCTCACCCTTCCTGGCGTGGCCCACATCGCCCTGGTGAGCGGGGATTTCGATGTGCTGATGCTGGTGCACACCGCCGACAACCGCAGCCTCCGCGAGCTGGTCCTGACCCGCATCCAGGCCATACCGGAGGTGCTCAGCAGCCGGACGCTCCTGGTCTTCGAGGAGACCGACCTCGTCGTCGGCGACTGAGCCATCCCGGCTACGCCAGGGGGCTGCCCGTCCCGCTCAGCCGCCGTACTTCTTCAGGAAGGCGGTGACCTTCGCCCAGTTCTCGGCGTCGTCGAGCATCGAGACCCCGTGATGTGCACCGGTCACGATGTACAGAGCGTTCTCCTTGGCCTTCGCCGAGGACTTGCTGAGCGCCTTGGTGGACTCGGCGAACGCGGTGTCCCCGTCCGCCGCCATGTAGAGGATCGGCGCGGTCAGCCCCGGGACGGCCGCCGCGGCGTCCATCTGCCCGTACTGCTCGGGCGCGGAGAGCGAGACGACCGCGTCCGCCGGCGGCTGCACCTTCGCGGCGGCCGTGAGCACCGAGGTGCCGCCCTTGGAGGCACCCATGAGCACCAGCTTCTTCGCACCCTTGGAGCGCAGCAATTGGGCGCCCGCGACGACCTCGGGGACCTCGGTGCCGTTGGAGTCGATCGCCAGCACCCGGTAGCCGCTCTTGACCAGCTCCAGCGCCTTGGGCACCCACTGGCAGACGTTTCCGTCCGACTGGTGCGCGAGCACGATGCCGGTGGTGCCGGTGCCCGCCAGGTAGCCGTCCACCGCGTTGCCGTCGGTGTCCTTGAAGTTGATCGAGCCCGCCTTGGCCTGGGCCTCGGTCAGGCAGTCGAACGTCTTCACCGTGGCCGTCGGGGACGGCTCCGCCGTCGCCTTCCCGCCGCCGCCGTCGTCTCCGCAGGCCGTCAGCAACAGGGGAAGCGCGGTGGCCAGGGCCGTGGCGGCGATCGCGCGGAGGGTCCGGGTACGTCCAGGTGAATACATGGCTGGATCGTGTCGGCGGCCCCGCGCGGAGGTCAATGGTCTGGACCTCACGGTTCGGCTACGTGCGCAGCCCCTCGAACGCCAGGCGTACGGCGGCGTCCGCGACGTGCTTCCCGTCGAGCGCCCCCTTGGCGTCGGGCCGGTACCACTCCACGATGGAGTTGATCATGCCGAAGAGCAGCCGCGTCGCCAGCCGGATGTCCATGTCGGAGCGGAGGTCGCCCTCGCTCGCGGCGGCCTTCAGCAGGTCGGACACCCGCTGGTCGAACTCCCTGCGCCGCTCCATCGCCCAGCGCTCGGTGCCGGTGTTCCCGCGCACCCGCAGCAGCAGGGTGACGTAGGGCAGCTCCTCCATGAGCACCTCCGCGGTACGGCGGGTGACGTACTCCAACCGCTCGATCGCCTGCCCCTGCCGTGCCCGCGGCTCCTCCAGGATGCCGAACAGTCCGTCCAGGGCCCGCCCGACGGCACGTTGGAGCAGCTCCTCCTTGCCGCGCACATGGTGGTAGATCGAGGACTTGGAGATCCCGGCGGCGCGGGACAGGTCCTCCATGGAGGTGCCGTCGTAGCCGCGCTCGTTGAACACCTCGACGGCGACGGCGAGCAGCGTGTCGGGGGTGTACGTGTCCCTCTTGACGCGGGGACTGTGGGGCTCGGCCATGGTCACGATTAGAGCAGCTTCCCTTCGGAGGCCCCACGGCGGCGCAGCAGTGCCGACGGGGCGTAGCGGCCACCGGGGCACGCATCGTGCAATTCGGACAGGAACACGCTCACCCAGTCCGCGCTGAGGCGGTCGCCCCACTCCAGCGGGCCGATGGGGTAGTTCACGCCCCGCCGCATCGCGGTGTCGATGTCCGCGGGCGAGGCGACGCCCTTGGCGACCGCGTCGGCGGCGAGGTCCACCAGCATCGCCACCGTGCGGGCGACGATCATGCCCGGGACGTCCTCGATCACGCTGACCTGCTTGCCCAGCGCCCGGAACAGCCCGACGGCCGCCCGGACACCCTCCGGGTCCACGGTGTCGGCGGGCGCCAGGGCGATGCGGGTGGCGGCCCGGTAGTCCAGCGCCAGGTCGTAGTGGATGACGTTGTCGCCGTACTCGAAGGCGTAGCCGCCCTGGGCGAGGAAGAGCGTCACGTCGTCGAGAACGATCGCGCCCACGCCGTCCTCCTCGCGCTCGACGGCGATGCCCGCCTCCTCCATGAGGGCGACGAGTTCCTCCGCCGGCCCCAGGTCCCCGCTCACCGTCACCCACTCCGGCGCGGGCGCGGGCGGCGCCGTCGCCGGGAGCGGCCGGTCCTGCTCGTCCCCGTACCGGAACCAGCCGCGCCCGGACTTCCGGCCGAGCAGCCCGGACTCGACGAGGCGGCGCTGGGCGAGCGACGGCGTGAACTTGGGGTCGTGGAAGAACGACTCCCAGACGGAGCGGGTGACGGCCTCGTTGACGTCCTGGCCGATCAGGTCGGTCAGCTCGAACGGCCCCATCGCGAACCCGCCGCACTCGCGCAGGACCGCGTCGATGGTGGCGGGGTCGGCGACGCCCTCCTCGTGGAGGCGGAAAGCCTCGGCGTAGAAGGGGCGGGCGACCCGGTTCACGATGAACCCCGGGGTGTCGGTGCAGCGCACCGGGGACTTGCCCCACGCGGCGGCGGTCGCGTACGCGGTGTCCGCCGCGTCCTCGTCGGTGGTGGCGGCGGAGACCACCTCCACGAGGGGGAGGAGCGGCGCGGGGTTGAAGAAGTGCAGGCCCACGAAGCGGCCGGGGCGGCGCAGAGCGCCGGCGACGGCGGTCACCGAGAGCGAGGAGGTGTTGGTGGCGAGCAGGCACGCGTCGTCGACGACGTCCTCCAGCTCGGCGAAGAGCCGCTGCTTGGCCGGCAGGTCCTCGATGATCGCCTCGATGACGAGCGCGGCGTCGGCCAGCTCGCCGAGGGCCCCGGCCGGGGCGAGCCGGGCCAGCGCGGCATCCCGTTCGGCCGCGTCCATCCGGCCCTTTTCGGCCAGCCGGGCGAGCCGGGCGGCCACGGCGGCCGCACCGCGCTCGGCACTGCCGGGAGCGGCGTCGTAGAGCCGTACGCGATGGCCGGCGACCAGTGCTACCTGGGCGATTCCCTGACCCATCGTGCCGGCGCCGATGACAGCGACGGTGCGGGTTCGATCAAGCGCGATCATGATGCCGACTGCTCCTCGCCAAGTTGTCCACAGCTCCGGCCGCCCTCTTGAACCGACCGAACATTCGGTTAATCTAGCGGTGTTCCCCTACCCAGCCCAGCTCGACGAGGAGTTGGTCCCCATGGCCGCCGATCTCACCGCTGTCCCGTTGATCGAACGGCATCGCGGCACTCTCGACAAGGCACTCGAAGCGATCAGGACGCGCGAGTTCTGGTCGCCGTACCCCGAACACCCGAAGGCCTACGGAGACGGAGCCGAGGGCAAGGGCGCGTTCGACGCGCTGCTCGGACAGCGCTTCCCGCTCGACCAGCCCGGCACCGACGAGTGGACCGGCCGCGAGACCTCGCCCTACGGGATCGAGCTCGGGGTCGAGTACCCGCACCCGGACATCGAGGTGCTGCTCCCGGCGATGCGGGCGGGCATGCCCGCGTGGCGGGACGCCGGCCCGGAGCTGCGGGCGATGGTGTGCCTGGAGATCCTGGCGCGGATCAACGCGCGGACCAACGAGTTCGCCCACGCGGTGATGCACACCTCGGGCCAGGCCTTCACGATGGCGTTCCAGGCCGGCGGCCCCCACGCGCAGGACCGCGGCCTGGAAGCCGTGACCTACGCGTACGCCGAGCAGGTCCGTACGCCCGACGCGGCCGAGTGGGTCAAGCCGCAGGGCAAGCGGGACCCGCTGCGACTGCAGAAGACCTTCACAGCCGTCCCCCGCGGCATCGCCCTGGTGGTCGGCTGCAACACGTTCCCGACGTGGAACGGGTACCCGGGCATCTTCGCCTCCCTGGCGACCGGCAACGCCGTGCTGGTCAAGCCGCACCCCCGTGCCGTACTGCCGCTCGCGCTGACCGTCGCGGTCGCCCGTGAGGTGCTGGCCGACGCGGGCTTCGACCCCAACCTGGTCGCGCTGGCCGCCGAGCGGCCCGGCGAGGGGCTGGCCAAGACGCTCGCCGTCCGGCCCGAGATCCGCATCATCGACTACACCGGCTCCACCGCCTTCGGCGACTGGCTGGAGGCCAACGCCCGCCAGGCGCAGGTCTACACCGAGAAGGCGGGCGTCAACACCGTCGTCGTGGACTCGACGGACAACTACAAGGGGATGCTCGCCAACCTGGCCTTCTCGCTCTCCCTGTACAGCGGCCAGATGTGCACCACCCCGCAGAACCTGCTCATCCCCCGGGACGGCATCACCACGGACGCGGGCCACCGGTCGTACGACGAGGTGGTGGCCGACCTGGCCGCCTCCGTCGAAGGCCTGCTCGGCGACGACGCGCGGGCCAACGCGCTGCTGGGCGCGCTGGTCAACCCGGATGTGAAGGCGCGGCTGGAGGCGGCGCCCTCGATCGGCGAGGTGGCCCTCGCCTCCCGTGCCGTCACCCACCCGGACTTCCCGGACGCGACGGTCCGCACCCCGGTGCTGGTGAAGCTGGACGGGGCGAAGCCCGACGCCCAGGCGGCGTACCTGACGGAGTGCTTCGGACCGGTCTCCTTCGCCGTCGCGGTCGACTCCACGGCCGACGCGGTGGAGCTGCTGCGCCGTACGGTCCGGGAGAAGGGCGCCATGACGGTCGGCGGCTACACCACCTCGCCCGAGGTGGAGCGGCTGCTGGAGGAGGCGTGCTGGGAGGAGTGCGCCCAGCTCTCGCTGAACCTGACCGGAGGGGTGTACGTCAACCAGACGTCGGCCTTCTCCGACTTCCATGGTTCGGGTGGCAACCCGGCGGCCAACGCGGCGCTGTGCGACGGGGCCTTCGTGGCCGGCCGCTTCCGCGTCATCGAGGTGCGCAGGCCCGCGTAGCGCGGGCGCGTACCGCACCGGCCCCAGTCCAGCCCCGTCCCGAGTTGCCCTGTCACTCCGGACGGGGCTCCCCGGCCCGCTCGGCGCGGTGCGGGCAGTGCCGTCCGGGCCGTGCCATCCAGGCAGGTCGGCGCCCTGGCGGGGCGGCTCCTCCGGCGCCGTACGCTGAGGCCATGACGGAAGCGGAAGACGAGGCCGGGCGTGCGGCACGGCAGTGGCACGAGGCGGCCCCCGGCGCCGTTCTGCTCGACGGCTTCCATGCCCTCAAGCACGCGCTGCGCTTCGGCGCCGAGGTGCGGCTCGCGCTGACCAGCGACCGGACCGCCACCCTGACGCTGTCCGAGGAGCTCGCGGACGATGTGACCGAGCGGCTGCGCGCGATCCTCGTCGAGGTTCCAGGACAGGTGCTGCGCGAGCTGCTGCCGCGCGTCCACCCGACCGGTGTGGCCGCGCTCGCCGTCAGGCCGAGCGCCGGCACCAACCTCGGCGTCCTGAACGCGGCGCCGCGGCGGTCACCGGTCGTGGTCCTCGACAACCCGCGCAACCTCGGCAACATCGGGGCGGTGATCCGGCTCGCCGCCGGGTTCGGCGCGACCGGCGTCGTCACCACCGGGGACATCGACCCCTGGCACCCGAACGTCGTGCGCGCGAGCGCCGGCCTGCACTTCGCCACCGCGGTCGAGCGGCTGGACCTCCCCGACCTGCCGCCCGGGCCGCTCTACGTCCTGGACCCGGAGGGGAAGGACATCAGGTCCGTGAAGATCCCGGACGACGCGCTGCTCGCGTTCGGCTCGGAGCGGCACGGCATCTCGCCGGAGCTGCGCGGGCGGGCGACCGAACTGATCGCGGTGCCCATGCGCCCGCACGTCTCCAGCTTCAACCTGGCCACGACGGTGGCGATGGCGCTCTACCACTGGCTGCCGGAACCGGGCACCGGGCTCCTCTGACAGCGGTAGCCCCCGGCTAGACGCGGTAGCCGTCGCCGGCGGCGCCCGGTTCGCCCTGGGCCAGCTGCGGCTCGGCGGCGGGCCGGCCGATCGTCGTTCCCAGCTCCCGCACCCGGTGCTGGTCCTCGTCCTCGGCCTTCCGGTCCTGGTCGCGGGGGTCGCCGGAGCGGGGAGCGTCCTGGCCGCCTGCACGTCCCGGCACGAGGCCGGCGATCCGGCTGCCCGCCCAGCGCAGGAAGTTCGTCGGCAGGAAGACCGCGTCGGCAGCGATCATCGCAAGGGAGAAGAACGGCAGGCCGAGCACGATGGCGATCGACGCGTGCTCGATGATCATCGCGACGAGCAGCGCGTTCTTCACCCGGCGGTTGAAGAGCGTGAAGGGGAAGGCGACCTGCACGATCACCGTGCCGTAGGTGATGGCCATGACGATGAGGCCGGCACCGGCGAGGGTGTGCGAGAGCGCGGGCCAGGGGGTGAAGTCGTCCAGGTGCAGCGGGTAGTACAGCGCGGTGCCGTCCTGCCAGCGAGAACCCTGGATCTTGTACCAGCCGGCCGTCGCGTAGATCAGGCACACCTCGACGACGATCACGAGCATGGCGCCGTTGTGGAGGAGGTTGGCGAGGATGTCCAGCACCTTGCGGGGCTCACCGGGCGCCTGGCGCCGCGCCGCCCACCAGGCCGCCTGCCCCAGCCAGAAGATCCAGAAGACCGCGCCCCAGAGCTGGTCGAGCTTCCCCAGCGCCGTGACGAGGGCGAGCGCGGCGCCGAACACCGACCACAGGGCGATGCCGACCAGGTCCCGGTCCGGGGACCGGTCCTGCTCCCGCGCCCGGTCCGCGCGCCGCTTGTCGAGCGACCAGACCTGGCCGCAGCGGGTCAGCACGAGGTAGATCGCCATCAGGTGGATGACGTTGTCGCCGCCGTCGCCCATGAAGATGCTGCGGTTCTGCAGCGACAGCACGCCGACCATGAACAGCAGCGCTGAGGTACGGGTCCGCCAGCCGACGAGCAGCAGCAGGCTCGCGATGATCGACATGCCGTAGACGAACTCGAACCAGAGCGGGCTGTCCGTCCACATCAGCACGCTGAACGGGGTGCCCGTGTCGGTGGCGGCCATCAGCCGCTGGGCCATGTCCCACGTCCACACGCCGTCGGGTCCGTACAGCTCGGCCCGGTGCGGCCATTCGCGGAGCAGGAACAGGAGCCAGGTCAGCGAGAAGCCGATCCGGACGACAGCGCTCTGGTACGGCCCCACGGCGGTGGTGGTGATCCGGGCCAGCCCGCGGATCAGTCCGTTGTCGAGCTTGCTGCCGAACCCCGCGAAGGGGGACGGCGGCAGATCCTTGCGAGCGCTCACGAGGCGTTCTCCTGTCCGGAGGTGGCCACCGACCACCAGAGCGTCTCCTGGTACTGCGTCGCGGTGTCGGGTTTCGCGTCGCTCCAGGAGGGCGGGGCGACGGCCGTGGTCGCGGAGCGCGCCTGCACACGGACGACGTCACCACCGTTCAGCCTCGGGCCGAACCGGCTCTCGACGATCCGCTGCACGTACTCCTGGCTGAGCCGGCCGCGGACGCCGTTGGGCGTGTTGTTGTCGCCGTGCGAGGAGGTGTAGAAGCTCCAGGCGCGGCGCAGCTCGTTCTGCCGGGTGTGGCTGGGGGCGACGGTGTGCCGGATGCCGGTCAGGTCGAGGTCGGTGAGGTCGACCCATCCCGTCGTCTGCAGCTTTCCGTCCGCGCCGCGTACCTGGGCGCGGGCCTGCACATGGATGTTCGACTGGAGCGGGTCGGGCGCGAAGAGCTTCCAGTTCTGCTCGAACTCGGGATAGACGTACGAGTCGACCGTGGACTGGTACTCCTTGCTGGCCGTGTTCGACGGCGCGACGTGCAGGAACACCATCGCGAGGTGGAAGACGACGCCGACCGTGACCGCTGCGACGGCGAGGGAGACCACGACCCAGGAGCCGGTGGAGAGAGACGGCAGCTGCCACGTCTCGGCGGCCTCCGCGTCCACGTCTGTCTCCGCGCCCGCGCCCGCGCCGGCGCCGGTGTCCGCGTTCGCGTCCGCACCGGTGTCCGCGCCCTTGTCGGCCGCGGTGTCGCCGACGCCCCAGGACGTGGTCCCGGGTCCGGGTCGCGCGCCGGTCCCGGCACTCGCCACCGGACGGGCGGCGTCGCCCGGATCCGCGCCCGGTCCCGAGCCCGGCCCCGTGCCCGGTACCGGCCTCTCAGGTGGCTCCATGGTCTCCCCGTTCCTCACCGCGCTCCGCTTCCGCACGGAACGCTACTCATGCCCTTGCGCCAACGGTGACCGTACCGGGTTATCCACAGCCGCCGAGATGGCCTTGACACCCCAGGGCGCTCAGCCGACCATTGAACCGAACGATCGGTCGGTCGGTTGAGCCGGAGCGGGACAACGTAGGGGGCACAGATGACCACGGCAGCCACGGTCGAGGAGGCGGCACCGCAGGCCGACCTTCTCGCCGCTTTCGAGTCGGCACTCGCCGAAGACTCCCGGATCGAGCCGCGCGACTGGATGCCCGACGCGTACCGCGCGACGCTTGTCCGCCAAATGGCCCAGCACGCACATTCCGAGATCATCGGGATGCAGCCCGAGGCCAACTGGATATCCCGCGCCCCCTCGCTCCGCCGCAAGGCGATCCTGATGGCCAAGGTGCAGGATGAGGCCGGGCACGGGCTGTACCTCTACAGCGCCGCGGAGACCCTCGGCGTCAGCCGCGACGAGCTGCTCGACAAGCTGCACGCCGGCCGCCAGCGGTACTCCTCGATCTTCAACTACCCCACCTTGACCTGGGCCGACGTCGGAGCGGTCGGCTGGCTCGTGGACGGCGCCGCGATCACCAACCAGGTGCCGCTGTGCCGCTGCTCCTACGGCCCCTACGCCCGGGCCATGGTGCGGATCTGCAAGGAGGAGTCCTTCCACCAGCGGCAGGGGTACGAGCTGCTGCTGGCCCTCAGCCAGGGCACCGAGGCGCAGCACGCGATGGCCCAGGACGCGGTGGACCGCTGGTGGTGGCCGTCGCTGATGATGTTCGGCCCGCCGGACACCGAGTCCGGGCACTCCGAGCAGTCCATGGCCTGGAAGATCAAGCGGCACTCCAACGACGAGCTGCGGCAGCGCTTCGTCGACATCTGCGTCCCGCAGGCCGAGGTCCTCGGGCTGACGCTCCCGGACCCCGCGCTGCGGTGGAACGAGGAGCGGGGCGCGCATGACTTCGGTGAGATCGACTGGACCGAGTTCCACGAGGTGCTGCGCGGCAACGGGCCGTGCAACGAGCAGCGGATAACCCAGCGCCGTACCGCCCATGAGCAGGGCGCCTGGGTCAGGGAAGCGGCCACGGCCTACGCGGCCAAGCAGGGAACCGAGCACGGAGAGGTGCGCTGATGACTGCCACTGACTGGCCGCTGTGGGAGGTCTTCGTCCGCAGCCGGCGCGGCCTCAGCCACAGCCACGCGGGCAGCCTGCACGCCCCCGACGCGGAGATGGCGCTGCGCAACGCACGCGACCTCTACACCCGGCGGGCGGAGGGCGTGTCGATCTGGGTGGTGCCGTCGACGCAGATCACCGCCTCGTCGCCGGACGAGAAGGATTCGTTCTTCGAGCCGGCCGGGGACAAGCCGTACCGGCACCCGACGTTCTACAAGATCCCGGAAGGGGTGCGGCACCTGTGAACCCGGTGATCGTCGGCTCGGCGCTGCCCCTCGGTGACGACGCCCTGGTGCTCGCCCAGCGGCTGGGGGAGTGGGCCGGGCACGCGCCGGTCCTCGAAGAGGACGTCGCGCTCGCCAACATCGCGCTTGACCTGCTGGGGCAGGCCCGGGTGCTGCTGTCGCTGGTCGGCGACGAGGACGAGCTGGCCTTCGGCCGGGAGGAGCGCGAGTTCCGCAACGTCCAGCTGGTCGAGCAGCCGAACGGCGACTTCGCCCACACCATCGCCCGCCAGCTCTACTTCTCCACGTACCAGGAGCTGCTCTACACGGAGCTGGCCCGGGGCGACGGCGAGCTGGCGCCGCTGGCCGCGAAAGCGGTGAAGGAGGTCGCCTACCACCACGACCACGCCCGGCAGTGGACGCTGCGGCTCGGCGACGGCACGGCCGAGAGCCACGCGCGCATGCAGCGGGGCCTGGACGCCCTGTGGCGGTACACCGGCGAGCTGTTCCAGCCCCTAGAGGGCCTGGGCGTCGACCTCGGCGCGCTGCGCGAACCCTGGCTGGAGCGGGTCTCGGCCGTCGTCCGGCAGGCGACGCTGACGATGCCGGAAGGGCCCGACGTGACGGCCTGGTCGGCGGGTGCCGGCCGGCAGGGCGTCCACACCGAGTCGTTCGGGCGGATGCTGGCCGAGATGCAGCACCTGCACCGCGCCCATCCGGGTGCGACATGGTGACCGGCGGCGCGGTCGCCGACAGCGCGCTGGAGGCGGAGCTGCTGCGGCTCGCGGGCTCGGTCCCCGACCCCGAGCTGCCGGTGCTCTCGCTCGCCGAGCTGGGGGTGCTGCGCGGTCTGCGGCTGCTGGGCCCCGGCCGGGTCGAGGTGCGGCTGACGCCGACGTACACCGGCTGCCCGGCCATCGACACGATGGTCACCGACATCACCCGGATCCTGCGCGAGCACGGAATGACCGACGTGTCCGTCCATACGGTGCTGGCGCCGGCCTGGACGACCGACGCGATCAGCGACGAGGGGCGGCGCAAGCTCGCCGAGCACGGGATAGCGCCGCCGCGCCCGGTCGGCGGCGGCGGTCCGGTCCCCGTCGCCCTGGCGGTGCGCTGCCCGCACTGCGGCTCGGTGGACACCACCGTGCTGAGCCGGTTCTCCTCCACCGCGTGCAAGTCCCTGCGCCGCTGCGAGAGCTGCCGTGAGCCGTTCGACCACTTCAAGGAGTTGTGAATGTTCCATCCGCTCCGGGTCACCGGGATCGAGCGGCTCACGGACGATTCGGTGACCGTGACCTTCGACGTGCCCGCCCCCCTGCGTGAGACGTACCGCTTCGCGGCCGGGCAGCACCTCGCGGTGCGCCGGTTCGTGGACGGCTCCGAGATCCGGCGGACGTACTCGGTCTGCGACCCCGCCCCCGGTCCCGCCGGGCCGGCGAGCCTGCGGGTCGGCGTGCGGCTGGTCGAGGGCGGCGAGTTCTCCGTGTACGCCCACAAGGAGCTGGCCGTGGGCGACGTGGTCGACGTCATGCCGCCGATGGGCCGGTTCGTCCTCGAACCGCGCCCCGGCTACTTCGCGGCGGTGGTCGGCGGCAGCGGCATCACCCCGGTGCTCTCCCACATCGCCACCGTTCTGGCGCGGGAGCCGGCGGCCCGCTTCTGCCTGGTGCGCAGCGACCGGACGGCCGCTTCGACGATGTTCCTGGAGGAGATCGCCGACCTCAAGGACCGCTACCCCGACCGGCTCCAGCTGGTGAACGTGCTGTCCCGCGAGGACCAGCAGGCCGGACTGCCGTCCGGGCGGCTGGACCAGGAGCGGCTGACCGCCCTGCTGCCCGCGCTGCTGCCGGTGGACGCGGTGGACGGCTGGTACCTGTGCGGCCCCTTCGGCCTGGTGCGGGGTGCCGAGCAGGCGCTGCGCGGCCTGGGGGTGGACCGTTCCCGGATCCACCAGGAGATCTTCCACGTGGACGACGGCCCGGTCACCGACGCGGTCCGGGCCCCGGCCCCGGTCGGCAGCGTGGTCGCGGCCACGCTCGACGGGCGCGGCGGGAGCTGGCCGTCCGAGGGCGGCGAGTCCGTCCTGGAGACGGTGCTGCGCAACCGCTCCGACGCCCCGTACGCGTGCAAGGGCGGGGTGTGCGGGACCTGCCGGGCCCGGCTGGTCTCCGGCGAGGTCCGGATGGACAGGAACTTCGCGCTGGAGCCGGACGAGACGGAGGCCGGATACGTGCTGGCCTGCCAGTCGCATCCGCTCACCGACCGGGTGGAGTTGGACTTCGACGCGTAGCGGTGCCCTCGCTCTTCCCTCTCACTAGAACGTGTTCTAACCTGACGCACTGTCAGTAGGCCGTGGCGGTGGGAGGGGCGAGCAGTGGACTTCAGCTTCACCGAAGAGCAACTGGCGGCGGTCGAGGCGGCGCGGGCCGTGTTCGCGGGCGTCGCGCCGGATGCGGTCCCCAGCCCCGCCCTGACGCACGGGGCCGTCGCCGAGGACTTCGACCGCGCACTGTGGCGCAAGCTCGTGGACGGCGACCTGCTGAGCCTCGCCCTGTCCGGGACCTACGGCGGCGCAGGCCTCGACCCGATAGCGCTGTGCCTGGTGCTGCGCGAGGCGGGCAAGGTGCTCGCCCGTGTACCGCTGCTGGAGACGTACGCCGCCGGTCTCGCCGTCCAGACCCACGGCTCCGACGCGCTGCGCGCCCGGCTGCTCCCGGCGGCGGGCAGCGGCGGGGTCGTCCTCACCGTCGCCGCCAACGGCCGCACCGGCCACGACGGGGCCGAGCTCGCCGTCGAGGCGCGCCGGCAGGGGCAGGGGAGCGCGGCGCCGGACGGCCCGTGGCTGCTGGACGGGGTGCAGACGGCCGTGCCCTGGGCGCAGCAGGCCGATCACGTCCTGGTGCCCGCCCACACCACCGAGGGCGGGACCGTCATCGCGGTGGTCCCCCGGCAGCACGAGGGGGTCACCCTCGCCGAGCAGATCTCCACCAGCGGGGAGCGCCTCGCCGAGATCACCCTCGACGGCGTCCGGATCCCGGCCGACGACGTCATCACCGCGGACGGCGCCTGGGAGTGGCTGCGCAACGTGCTCGCCGTCGGCACCTGCGCGCTGGCACTCGGCGTCGGCGAGGCGGTCCTCGGCATGACCAGCGCCTACGCGAGCAAGCGCGAGCAGTTCGGGCACCCCATCGCGACCTTCCAGGCGGTCGCGGTGCAGTCCGCCGACCGCTACATCGACCTGCGGGCGATGGAGGCCACCCTCTGGCAGGCCGCCTGGCGGCTCAGCATCGGCACCCCGGGCGCGCTGCCGCTCACCGGGGACGTCGCGGTCGCGAAGATCTGGGCCTCGGAAGGCGTGCGGCGGGTCGTCCAGACCGCGCAGCACCTGCACGGCGGCTTCGGCGCGGACACCGACTACGCCCTGCACCGCTACCACGCCTGGGCCAAGCAGCTGGAGCTCTCGCTCGGTCCGGCCGCCGCCCACGAGGAGGTGCTCGGCGACCTGATCGCCGCCCACCCCCTCGGCTAGGCCGTCTCCTGGGCAGGCATCCGCCCCGCAGCCGCCCCGCGACCTACAGCACGAAGGCCGGGCCGTCGCCGTCCGTCACGAGCGGCCGCCCGGCCGCCTCCCAGGCGAGCATCCCGCCGTCCACGTTCACCGCGTCGACGCCCTGGGCGATCAGGTACTGCGCGACCTGCCCGGACCGTCCGCCGACCCGGCAGATCACGTGCACGGTGCCGCCGTCCGGCACCTCGGCGATCCGGCCCACGATCTCGCCCATGGGGATGTGCAGCGCCTGCTCCGCGTGTCCGGCCGCCCACTCGTCGTTCTCCCGGACGTCCAGCAGGATGCCGTCGGCGGGAACGCCGGAGGCGTCGACGGCGGGCAGCTGGGAGTTGAACATGGGAAGGGCCTCCTCGGCACAACGGGCTCGGCGCACACGACACGCACGGACCTGAGAAAACTACCTCAGCCCTCGGCGGGCCGGACCAGCTCCGCGAGCCGGGTCTCCCGCGCGCCCACCTGTTCCAGCAGCTGCTCGGCGATCTCGTTGAGCAGCCCGTCGGGATCGTCGGGCGACAGCTTCATCATCTGCCCGATGGCGCTGCTGTCCAGATCCGTGGCGATCACGGACAGCGCCTCCTTGCGTTCGGCCAGCCACTCCAGCCGGGCGTAGAGCACCTCCGCCTCGGTCGGCAGCTCCTCCTCGAGCACCGGCCCGGCGTCCCACTCCGCCCCCAGCTCGCGCAGCCGATCCTCGTCCGCGTCCGCGTAGGCCTCGTTGACCCGCGCGATGAAGACGCTGCGCCGCTCCTTCTCCGCCTCGTCCTGCGCCAGGTCCGGGTGCGCCTTGCGGGCCAGCTCGCGGTAGAGCCGCTGCGCCTCCTTGCCGGGCCGCACCCGGCGCGGCGGGTTCGGGTCCTCGACCGGCCGGACGCCGTCCGAGCCGAGCATCCCCTCGAAGAGCTCCTCTATCCCCGGCATGGGCATGACGAGGGCGCGCGCCTCCCAGGCCCGCTCGATGTCCGCGCGGTCGCCGCTGTTCGCCGCCACCGCCTCCGCGATGAGGGCGTCCAGCTCATCCAGCCGGGCGTACATCGGGCCGAGCCGCTGGTGATGCAGCCGGGAGAAGTTGTCCACCTCGACCCGGAAGGTCTCCACCGCGATCTCGAACTCGATGAGTGCCTGCTCAGCGGCGCGCACCGCCTTCGCCAACCGCTGGGAGGCCGCTTGATCCACCTGTTCCGCTTCCGGGTTCGTCACCCGCACAGCGTACGGATTCCGGCGGCCCCCCGTCCCGCGCCCCTCCACCGAGGCCGCGCCGGCTGCCCCGCCGGCTGCCCCGCAGACGGCCCGCGGCCTGCGGCACCGGCCGCGGCACCGGTCACCTCACCGGTCACCTCACCGGCTGTCGCGCCGGCTGTCGCGCCGGCCGCTCTAGACGCCGAGCTCCGCCGCGACCTTCCCCGTCCTGATCGCCTCGAGCAGCTCGGCGTGATCCGCCTCCGTGCGGTCCGCGTACGCGACCGCGAAGGACGAGATCGCCGTGTCGAGCTCCTCGTTCTTCCCGCAGTACCCGGCGATCAGCCGTGGATCCGCGCTGTGCGAGTGCGCCCGGGCGAGCAGCGCCCCCGTCATGCGCGCGTAGTCGTCGATCAGCCCCGCCTCCAGCGACGCCGGGTCCACGCTCCCCTTCCGGTTGCGGAACTGGCGCACCTGGTAGGGCAGCCCGTTCACGGACGTCCACCCCAGCAGGATGTCGCTGACCACCTGCATCCTCTTCTGCCCGAGCACCACCCGCCGCCCCTCGTGCGCGTCGTGCGCCGACAGCGCACCGGCACCCCCGCCCGCACCGGCACCCGCGGCACCGGCTCCCGCGCCCGCCTCGGCACCCACGTATCCGGCCTTCTCCACGTACGGCCGCAGCGCGGACGCCCGCGCCTCCTTCACCTGGAGCACCAGCGGCTCCCCCAGGTGGTCGAGGAGCAGCACCACGTACGACCTGGTCCCCACGCTCCCGGTCCCCACCACCCGGAACGCCACGTCGTGCACCGCGTAGCGCGCGAGCAGCGGCAGCCGGTCCTCCGACAGCGTCCGCAGATAGCCGTCCAGCGCCCCGGCGACCGCCGCCGCCTCCCCGTCCGGCACCCGGCGCAGCACGGGCAGGGCGTCGACGAAGCGCCGCCCGCCGTCGTCCAGCAGCTCCGTCGACCGCGCGACGAACTTCGCGCTGGTGTTCTTCCGTGCCTTGGCGGACACCTGCTCCAGCGTGCCCAGCAGGTCCCGCGCGTCCGCGTGCGCGACGAGCTCCTCGTGCGCGATGGCGTTCCACGCGTCGAGCACCGGCAGCTTGGCGAGCAGCCGCATGGTGCGCCGGTACGCGCCGACCGCGTCATGGGCCGCCGCGCGGCAGACGTCCTCGGACGCGCCCGCCTCCCGCCCGGCGAGCACCAGGGAGGCCGCGAGCCGCTTCACGTCCCATTCCCACGGGCCGATCAGCGTCTCGTCGAAGTCGTTGATGTCCATGACCAGCCGGCCGCGGGCGTCGCCGTACAGGCCGAAGTTGGCCGCGTGCGCGTCGCCGCATATCTGGGTGCCGACACCGGTCACCGGGGTGTCGACGAGATCGGCCGCCATCAGCCCGGCGGAGCCGCGCAGGAACGAGAACGGGCTCGCCGCCATCCGCCCCACCCGCAGCGGTATCAGCCCGTCGATCCGCCCGGCGTTCGACGCCTCCAGCGCCCCCAGCGCGCCGGGCCGGTCGTTGCCGTCGGGCAGCTGGTCGTGGGCCGATCGGGGCACCTGGCCCCGCAGCTCCTTGCCCGCGGTCTTCGCCGAGGCCTCGTGCGGCCAGGCCGCGAATCCCGTGATCCGCGGCACCCTCGACTCACTCATGTGCTCTCCCCCCAGCGAGCGGGACGCACCACAGCCGATTGCCCCCGCGCTGGGGGCAATCTGGCCATTTGGTCGACCTCGCCCGAAGTTTCGTGCTTGCCTTGAGCCGAGACCCTACTCAGCGCCGAACCGCCGGTGCACGACGTTGAACGAGATGACCTGGCTTTCCCAGTCCGCCGATCCGGCCAAAGGCCCGTTCAAAGGCTCCGGTCACCGGCGCGGAAGCGCAGACGGAGAGGGACGTGTCCGCCGACTTTTCCTCCGGAAACGGCAGCCGTACCGTAGCCGGCCCCAGCACTGAGCCCGGCCCCGGCACCAGCACCGCGACCGGCGCCGGCTCCGGAACCACCACGGAGGCGGGCCCGGACGCCGGGACCGCCGACGACACCAGGACGGGTACCCAGAAGGGTGCCGAGGCCGGTGCCGAGACCGGTGCCGACACGGGTGCCGACGCCAAGACCGGTATCGACGCCATGGAAAGCACCGGCTCGGCCGCGGCGCCCCTGGCCGTCTCCGGGGTGGCCGCGCTCCTGCGGCTCGCCGTCATCTGCGTGGATCCCGACGGCCGCGTCTCGTACTGGAACCGCGGCGCCGAGGAGCTCTTCGGCCACCGCTGGGAAGGCGTTTTCGGACATCGTGCCTCCGGGCTGCTGACCGCCTCCGGCGCTCCGCACCAGGACACCCTCGATCTGCTGGACGACCTCACGCACCCCGCCTGGGCCGGCTCGCTGCCCACCACCGACCGGGACGGCACCGTCCGGGACGTGCTGTGGTGGACGTACCGGATCATGGAGCCCGCCGGCCGCAGCCTGCTGGCCATCGCCGCCAACGCCAAGCCGCTGCGGTCCGGTGCGCTGCGGATCGCCATCGGCGACCGCCTGCTGCCGTACGCCGCCGAGACACCGGCGCGCGAGGGGATCACGATCTCCGCCCAGCTCGCACCCGTCCCGGACCTGGCGCACGCCCGGCAGCTGACCACCCGCCTCGGCATCGTCCTGCCCCGGGTGAGCGCCGGGCGCCTCGAACGGATCATGGGGCAGGTCGTCCCGCTCGGCTATCCCGTCCTGCGCGTGGACGGCAGCACGGAACTCCCGGTCCTGCCCCGGGAGTACGAGGCCGACGGCGGCACGCTGCGGCCGGCCCGCACCAACCGCCGGGAACTGCTCCCCGGCCCCCGTTCCGGCTCCGCGTCCGTCGACACGAGGGGCGCCGTCAACGTCGCCGGGATCAATACGGCCGGCCTCAACGCGGCCTCGATCAATGCCGCCGGGATCAACACGGTAGGGGTCAACACCGCCTCGGTCAGGGCCGGCGGGGTGCGCATCGGGGCCGACGGCCTGACCGCCGTCCCCTCCGTACCCGTCTTCGCCACGCCCGCCCCCGGCCATGTGCTGGACGAGCAGCTCGCGTTACTCCGCGAGACCGGCACCAAGGTGGGCAGCACCCTCGATCTCGACACCACCGCCCGCGAGTTGTGCGCCGTGACCGTCCCGCGCTTCGCGGACTTCGCGGCGATCCTCATCGTCGACCAGCTGTTCTCGGAGAACGAGCCGCCGAAGGACGACCGCCCGGCCGACTCGGTGCTGCTCCGCCGGGTCGCCGTCGCGCTGCACGGACCGCCCGGCGTCTGGGACAGCGCCGTCCCGGAGGGCGAGTTGATCACCCTCGCCGCCGATGACATCACCCCGCGCCTCGGCGAGGCGATGCTCGTGCCCGTCATCGAACCGGCCCTCGCCGACGACCTCGCCATGGACCTCGGCGTTCCCGCCCTCGGCCCACTGCTGCCCGGCCGCTCCCTGGTCGTGGTCCCGCTGACCGCGCGCGGCACGGTCCTCGGCCGGATGTGCTTCCTGCGCCAGCCGAACCGGCGCCCGTTCGACGCCAAGGACGCCGCGACCGCGGGCGAGATCGTCACCCGCGGCGCCGTCCACCTCGACAACGCCCGGCTGCACCGCTTCGAGTCCCGAGCCGCCGCGACGCTGCAGCGCAGCATGATGCCGACGCGTCCGCCCAAGATCCCCGGTGTCCGCATCGCGCACCACTACATGCCGGGCGACCGCCAGGCGCAGGTCGGCGGCGACTGGTTCGACGCGATCCAGCTCCCCGGCGGGCGGGTCGCGCTCATCGTCGGCGACGTGATGGGGCACGGCCTGATCAGCGCGGCCGTCATGGGGCAGTTCCGTACGTCCGTCATCACCATGGCCGCCCTCGACCTGCCGCCCGCGCAGCTGCTGCGGCACCTCGACAACCTTGCGCACCGGCTGGGCCCCGAACACCTCGCCACCTGCGTCTACGCGGTCTACGACCCGATCCACCGCAATCTGACGCTCGCCAACGCGGGCCACATCCCGCCCGTTCTCGCCCGCCACGACGGGGTCAGCGAGCTGCTGCAGATCCCGAAGGGCGCGCCGATCGGCGTCGGCGGGGTGCCGTTCGAGACGGTCGAGATCCCGGTACCGGACGGCAGTTGGCTGGTGCTGTGCACGGACGGTCTGGTCGAGGTCCGCGGCGAGGGGATAGACGCCGGCCTGGCGGCCCTGTGTGCCAACGTCATCGAACCGCAGCAGACGCCGGAGGACGTGTGCGCGCAGATCCTCAGCCGGCTGCACTCCGAGGACCGGCGCGACGACGTCGCCCTGCTCGTCGCCCGGTTCGAGGGCATCGCCTCCGCGGACGTCGCGCAGTGGACGCTGGGGATGAACCTCGCGGAGGTCCGCACCGCGCGGGAACTCACCCGGCGGCAGCTCGGCACCTGGGGTCTGGAACGGCTGTCGGACGTCACGGAACTGCTGGTCAGCGAGCTGGTCACCAACGCGCTGCGGGTGGCGTCGCACGACGTCCAGCTGCGGCTGATGAACGTCGGCAAGCTGCTGGTCGAGGTCAGCGACGACGACCACAACCTGCCGCAGTTGCGGCGGGCCGACGCGGACGACGAGGAGGGACGCGGCCTCGCGCTCGTCTCGAACCTGTCGCGGCGCTGGGGCACCAGCCGCAAGGCGGTGGGCAAGGTGGTCTGGTTCGAGATGCCGCTACCGGGCCAGGACGCCGCCGGCTGACGGCGCTCCCGGCGGTTCGTCCGACGGTTCGTCCGACGGTTCACCTCACGGCTCGTCCGACGGCTCGTCCGACGGCTCGTCCGATGGCAGCGGCGCGACCGGCTGCGCCGCGGCGTTCAGCAGATCTCGGGCGCCTGGGGCCGTGAGGGGCTGGAGTGCGCGCCCGTGCACGGCCCATCGAGCACGGCCGCCGGGTCGATGCCGTCCAGCAGGTACGTCTCGGCCCACCGGCCCAGCTCGTCGAGGGCCGGGCCGAGCCCGAGACCGGCTTCGGTGAGCCGGTAGGCCACGCGCAGCGGCGGACCCGCCTCGACCTCTCGGAGGACGAGCCCGGCGTCGACCAGCTCGCTCAGCCGGTCCGACAGCATGCGCTCACTGATCTTGGGGAGGGATCGCCGCAGGTCGGCGTAGTAGGCCGCGCCCTGGGTGAGGACGGCCACGATCAGCCCCGTCCACCGTTTCCCCAGCAGCTCGAAGACGCGCGTCAGCGCGATGTCGACGCCCGTACACGCCTGCTCCCCGTGCTCCGCCTGCGCCTGCTCGCCCCGTTGCATGAGGACAGCCTACTGCCGCCCATCTTGCTACTGCAGAAAAGTAAGCTACTGTGCTATCAATAGCTACATACAAAAGAGCGCAGCCGCCTTCCGCGGCACAGCGGCGCTCGCCCCGTCTTCCGAGAGTGGAGGCATTTCCATGCCCACCCTGCTGCACATCGACTCCTCCGCCTTCCACGAGGGCTCCGTCTCCCGCGAGGTCGCCGCGACCTTCCGCAAGGAATGGGAGGCCCAGCACCCGGACGGCGCCGTGATCTACCGCGACCTGGCGGCCGATCCGCTCCCCCACCTGACCGCCGACGCCATCACCGCGTCCTTCGTCCCGGCGGCCGACCACACCCCGGAGCAGCGGGCGGCGCATGCCCTGCGCGCGACGCTCGCCGAGGAACTGGAGCGGGCCGACGCGGTGCTGATCGGCACCCCGATGTACAACTTCACGATCCCCTCCAGCCTCAAGGCGTGGCTGGACCAGGTGATCATCATCGGCCGCACCGCCGGCGAGGGGTCGTCGGTGGCCGGCACCCCGGTCACGGTGGTGACCGCGCGGGGCGGTTCCTACGCCGCGGGCACTCCGAGGGAGAGCTTCGAGTTCGCCTCGAACTACCTGGAGAAGGTCCTCACCGGCATGCTCGGCCTGGAGGTCGACTTCATCGTGCCCGAGCTGACGCTCGCCCACGTCAAGCCGGAGATGGCCGACCTCCGGGAGCTGGCCGACGCCTCGCGCGCCCGCGCCCACGAGGAAGCGATCGCCAAGGCCAAGGCCCTCGCCGTACGGCTCGCCGCCTGAGATTCCACGAGATTCAAGGCCCGAACTGCAAGGCCTCAGGCTCAAGGCCTGAGCCTCGCGATTCCGAGGCTCGTCACGACGCCGCGAGGCCCGTTACGACGCCGCGAGGCCCGTTACGACGCCGCGCCGGCCCCGCCCGATTCCGGGCGGGGCCATTCGCGTCCCTCCAGTGCCTCGATGCTGCGGTTGAAGCGGCCGAGCACGTCCTCGAACTGCTCGATCTCCTGCGGCGTCCAGTCCACGAGCACCCGCGCCAGGCCCTCCAGGTGTGCCGTCCGGTCCACCGCCAGCCGGTCCTTGCCCTCACCGGTGATCCGCAGCTTCCGCGCCATCCCGCCGTCCGGATCGGCGACGCGCTCCGCCAGCCCGGCCCGCAGCAGCGCGGCCGTCTGCCGGTTGACGGTCGAGGTGTCGAGCCCGAACGCCTCCGCGAGCTGCCCGATGGACATCGCACCACCCGCGTCGATCCTGGTCAGCAGCAGGTACGCGGACTTCTCCAGCCGCGCGCCGGCCGGGTCCCGGCGGGCCATCACCTGGTGCCGGGCGACGAGCATCAACTCCCGTTCGAGTCGCTCCAGCACACTGCCTCCTATGTCACCGCGTCCTGCGCGCCATGTGTGCCCACAAGGTACGCAATGTGCACGATACACATCCTGTGTATCGTGCACATCAACAACTTCCCCCGGAGGCGGTACACGTGCCCGAAATACCCGATCCAGCGGCCCGCGACCGCGGCGGCTCCATCGTCGTGGTGCTCGCCTTCGCGGGCATCGTCGTGGCGGTCATGCAGACCCTTGTGGTCCCCCTGATCCCCGAACTCCCCACGCTGCTGCACGCCTCCGCCTCCGACGCCTCGTGGGTGATCACCGCGACCCTGCTGGCCGGCGCGGTCGCCACCCCCGTCATGGGCCGGCTCGGCGACACGTACGGCAAGCGGCGCATCCTGCTCGTCAGCCTCGGCCTGCTCATCATCGGCTCGCTGATCTGCGCCTTCTCCACCTCGCTGCTCCCGATGGTGGTCGGCCGGGCCTTCCAGGGCGGCGCGATGGGCGTCATCCCGCTCGGCATCAGCATCATGCGTGACGAGCTGCCCCGGGAGAAGATGGGCTCCGCGATGGCCCTGATGAGCTCCTCGCTCGGCATCGGCGGGGCGCTCGGCATGCCGGGTGCCGCACTGATCGCGCAGCACTTCGACTGGCACTCCCTGTTCCTGTGCTCCGCCGGGCTCGGGATCGCCGCCGCCGCGCTCATCTTCTTCCTGGTCCCCGAGTCGCCGGTGCGGACCCCCGCGCGGTTCGACTTCCCCGGTGCCGTCGGACTCTCGGCCGGCCTGGTCTGCCTGCTGCTGGCCGTGTCCAAGGGCGGCGACTGGGGCTGGGGCAGCGGCACCACCCTCGGGCTGCTCGCCGCGTCCGCCGTGATCCTGATCGGCTGGGGCGCCTTCGAGCTGCGGACGACCGCTCCCCTGGTGGACCTGCGGACCACCGCCCGCCCGCAGGTGCTGCTCACCAACCTCGCGTCGGTCCTGGTCGGGTTCGCCCTCTTCGCGATGTCGATCGTGCTTCCGCAGCTCCTGCAGTTGCCCAAGGCGACCGGTTACGGTCTCGGCCAGTCGATGGTCGCGGCCGGGCTCTGCCTGGCCCCCGGCGGTCTGGTGATGATGGTGGTCTCGCCGCTGTCCGCACGGCTCTCGGCAGCCCGCGGTCCGAAGACCTCGCTGATGCTGGGCGTGACGATCGTCGCCGCCGGCTACGCCATGGGGCTGTTCATGATGGACTCGGTCTGGGAGATCGTCCTGGTGTCGGCGGTCATCGGCACCGGCATCGCGCTCGCCTACGCGGCCATGCCCGCGCTGATCATGGGCGCCGTGCCGCTGTCGGAGACGGCGGCCGCCAACGGCCTCAACACCCTGATGCGGTCGATCGGGACCTCGGTCTCCAGCGCGGTCATCGGCGTGGTGCTCGCCCATATGACGCAGCCGTTCGGGGGCATGCCGCTGCCCTCGCTGAACGGTTTCCGCGTCGCTTTCGCGATCGCCTGCGGGGCGGGTCTCGCCGCCCTGCTGATCGCGGCCTTCATCCCGGCGCGCCACACCCGGCCGCAGGTCGCGGCCTCCGGTCCGGCCTCCGTCACCGCGCCCGCCGACCAGCCCGCGTAACGGTTCCCCCGGGAACGCGAAGGGCCGCGCGACAGTCGTCGCGCGGCCCTTCGCTGGAGCGGTTCCGGGTCAGAGATTGACGCCGAAGTCCTGCGCGATGCCGCGCAGGCCCGAGGCGTAGCCCTGGCCGACGGCACGGAACTTCCACTCCGCGCCGTTGCGGTACAGCTCGCCGAAGACCATCGCGGTCTCGGTCGAGGCGTCCTCGGTGAGGTCGTAACGCGCCAGCTCGTTGTTGTCGGCCTGGTTCACGACGCGGATGAACGCGTTGCGGACCTGGCCGAAGCTCTGCTGACGGCTCTCGCCCTCGTAGATCGAGACCGGGAAGACGATCTTGTCGACCTCGGGCGGAACGGTCGCGAGGCTCACCTTGACGGCCTCGTCGTCACCCTCGCCCTCACCGGTGAGGTTGTCACCGGTGTGCTCGACCGAGCCGTCCGGGCTCTTGAGGTTGTTGAAGAAGATGAAGTGCTTGTCCGAGACGACCTTGCCGGTCGTGTCGACCAGCAGCGCGCTCGCGTCCAGGTCGAAGTCCGTGCCGGTCGTCGTGCGCACGTCCCAGCCCAGGCCGACGGTGACCGCCGTCAGTCCGGGGGCCTCCTTCGTCAGCGAGACATTGCCGCCCTTGGAGAGGCTGACACCCATGATGGACTCCCTGTTCAATCCGGCGCGGGCCGCGCCGCTTGACGATTCCTTTGCCCAATAGCTCCAACGGACACCACCCTGCCCCGGTTCCCGTCGGCCTGCCACCCTTGCGCGGCCGGGCCGGGCGGCTGGGCTCCGACGGGCCGGGACGGGTCGGCCCCGACCGGCCGGGTGACTCGGCTCACACGGGCCCAGAGCGGCCCAGCCGCTCAGCGCGGGCGGTCCGCGACCTGGTCCGCGGCCCAGCGGGCCCACTCCTCCTGCATGGCGGTGAAGCGCAGGCCGTACTCCAGCGCCAGCCGGCCGTAGACGGAGGGCTGGTCGTCGCCCCAGTCCACCGCCGCCTCCAGCTCCTTCAGGGAGGCACGGTGATCGGCCGCACGGGTGGCCTCGTTCCCGAGGTACGCGCATGCCTCCACCGGGGTGAGGACGCCCAGGAAGAAGACCCGCAGCAGCGTCTCACTGCGGCGGACCCGGTCGGGCTCCGTCTCGGTGAGCCAGCGGCGCAGCTCGGCGAGTCCTTCGTCGGTGAGGGCGTACTCCTTGCGGCCGCGCGGTCCTTCCGCGGCCACTTCGAGCAGGCCCGTGTCGGCGAGACGTCCCAGCTCGCCGTAGACCTGGCTCTGGGTCGCGGGCCAGACGTTGGCGAGGGAGGTCTCGAACAGCTTCATCAGGTCGTAGCCGCTGGCCGGACGTTCGACCAAGAGGCCCAGCAGTGCGTGGCGGAGGCTCATACGTTCCATCCTACCTTCCACTCTTGACACGTCAATGCTGGACGTTCTACTTTTGACACGTCGGAAATGGAATGCCGGGAGCCGGAGCGGAATCCGGATCACCGCACCACTGGAAGGCCTGTCATGAACTACCTGCGCGGCTTCATCCCCTGGATCGCTTTCGCCGCAGTCTCCGCGGCCGGCTGGCAGTGGGGGGCCCTCACGGGTCTCGTTCTCGGCATCTGGCTGCTGATCCAGGACCGGAAGGCGGGCGTCGCCGCCGAGTCCCAGATCCTGGAGTTCAGCACGATCGCCTTCTTCGCGGTCCTCAGCGTGATCGCCTTCTCCCGGCCGGACTCGGGCCTGGAGGACTACAGCGGTGCGCTGTCGCTCGGCTGGCTGGCCGTCACGGCCTGGGTCACCCTCGCCGTCCGCCGCCCCTTCACCACGGGCATCGCCAAGCGCCAGGCGCCCCCCGAGGTGTGGAACAGCCCGGTCTTCCGCCGCATCAACGTGGTGATCACCGCCGTCTGGGCCGCCGCCTTCACCGTCACCGCCGCCGTGCTGATCCCCGTCTACCACGCGGACCTGAGCAGCGGCGTCTCGATCCCGATCCAGGTCGCCGGCTTCGTGATCCCCGCGGTCTTCACCGCCCGCTACCCGGACCGCGTCCGGGCCCGCCTCTCCGCCTCCGGCACGCAGGAAGGCTGACCCCGCATGGCCCAGCAGTCCGCCGCCCCGCACCTGTCGGGCAACTTCGCCCCGGTGGCGGAGGAGCTCACCGCCCACGACCTGCCGGTCACCGGTTCGATCCCGCCCGAGCTGACCGGCTGGTACCTGCGCAACGGACCGAACCCGCAGGATGCCGCGTCCCCGCACTGGTTCTTCGGCGCCGGGATGGTGCACGGCGTCCGCCTGGATGGCGGTCGCGCCACCTCGTACCGCAACCGCTGGGTCCGCACCTCGACGTTCACCCACGGCGCCCGGATCTACGACGACCAGGGCAATCTGGACCTCACCGCCGGCCCCGCCAACACCCACATCGTCCGGCACGCGGGCCGCACCCTGGCTCTCGTCGAGGCGTCCTTCCCCTACGAGATCGACTGCCGCCCGGGCCATGAGCTGGAGACGGTCGGGCCGCACGACTTCGGCGGCCGGCTCGACACCCCGATGACCGCCCACCCCAAGACCTGCCCGACCACGGGGGAGCTGCACTTCTTCGGATACGGCGGGCTCACGGCGCCGTACCTCACCTACCACCGGGCCGACGCCTCCGGCGAGCTGGTCGTCAGCCGCCCGGTGGACGTGCCGGCGCACACGATGATGCACGACTTCCACCTCACCGCCTCGCACGTGGTCTTCATGGACCTGCCCGTCGTCTTCAACCTCCAGGAGGCCATGCGCCCCGGCGGCGGCATGCCGTACCAGTGGGATCCGGCCTACGGCGCCCGGCTCGGCGTGTTGCGGCGGGACGATCCGTACGGCGAGGTCCGCTGGCTGCCGATCGACCCCTGCTACGTCTTCCACGGCCTCAACGCGTACGACGAGGCAGGCGGCGAACGGATCGTCCTGTACGTCACGCGCTACCCGCACCACTACGCGCCGGACCTGGCCCACCAGCCCGCCACCTTGTGGCGCTGGACTGTGGACCTGGTGACGGGCACCGTCGCCGAGGAGCAGATCGACGACCGGCCGTGCGAGTTCCCCCGGATCGACGACCGGCTCGCCGGGCACCGGGCCGGGTTCGGCCATGTCACCACCGCCGAGGGCCTGGGCCGCGGACCGGTGGCCGGCGCCCTGCTCCGCTACGACCTGCGGACCGGCGGCGTCACCAGCCATGAGTTCGCCCCCGGCCGCACCCCCGGCGAAGCCGCCTTCGCCCCGGCCGACGACCTCGCGGGCGGCCCCGGCTGGCTGCTCACGTACGTGTACGACGCGGGCACCGGCACCAGCGACCTGGTCATCCTGGACGCGGAGCGCCTCGCCGCCCCACCCGTCGCGACCATCCACCTGCCCCAGCGGGTGCCGTACGGGTTCCACGGCAACTGGCTCCCGGACCAGTGACCGGCGCGCGGCCGGCACCCGCCTCCGGCGATATCGAACCGGTATCATTTCCAATATACGGAAACAAGTTTCCGAAATAGCCCGCAGAATCCAGCTATGGCTACGCAGACACAGGCCGCGCGGGCGCGGAGAGCCGGACCGCGGGCGGCCCCGGCAGCCCTGGCCCCGCAACAGACCCCCGCCCCGGAACAGGCCCCTTCACCGGCCGTCCCGCCGCTCAGGAGGGCCGCCGCCGAAATCGTCGGCACCGCCGCCCTCGTGACGGTCGTGGTCGGCTCCGGAATCCAGGCCACCCGCCTCAGCCAGGACACCGGGGTGCAGCTGCTGGCCAACGTGCTGGCCACCGCCCTGGCCCTGTGGGTGCTGATCACGCTCCTCGCCCCGGTCTCCGGCGCGCACCTCAACCCGGTGGTCACCCTCGCCGACTGGTGGAGCGCCCGCGGCGGCCCCACCGCGTACGGCGTCCGGACCGTGGCCCTGTACGTCGCCGCGCAGACCGCCGGCGCGATCGCCGGCGCGGTGCTCGCGGACGCCATGTTCGACCGTCCGCTGATCAGCTGGTCCACCCACGACCTGTCGGCGGCGCACCTGCTGCTGGGCGAAGCCGTCGCGACCGCCGGGCTCGTGCTGCTCGTCACCGGCCTGGTCCGCAGCGGCCGCACGCAGCCCGTACCGGCCGCCGTCGCGGCGTACATCGGCGCCGCCTGCTGGTGCACCTCCTCCGGCTCGTTCGCCAACCCCGCCGCCACCGTCGGCCGCGCGTTCAGCGACACGTTCGCCGGGATCGCCCCCGGCTCGCTGCCCGGCTTCCTCGCCGCCCAGCTCACCGGCACCGCCGCCGGACTCGCGCTGGCCGCCGCGCTCTTCCCCTCGGGAAGACCCTTCCGGGAAGACCCTTGTTGAAGAACTGAATCACTGCTTCAATCCTTCGTATGCCCTACCGCAGAACCCCCACCATCCAGGCGCGCCTCGACGCCCAGCGCGACGCCGTGCTCCAGGGGGCGGTGGAGCTGCTCGCCGAACGCGGGTACGCCGCCTGCTCGGTGGCCGCGGTCGCCGAACGGGCCGGTATCGCGGCCGGCAGCGTGTACCGCTCCTTCCCCAGCAAGGCCGAGCTCGTAGCGGAGCTGTTCCGGGTGGTCTGCGGCCGGGAGGTCGAGGCCGTCAGGGCGGCCGCCCGCCGGCCCGCCGACCCGCACGACCGGGTCACGGCCGTCATCGAGACCTTCGCCGGACGGGCACTGAAGTCCCCGCGCCTGGCCTACGCCCTGCTCGCCGAGCCGGTCGACGCCGCCGTCGACGCCGAGCGGCTCGTCTTCCGCCGCGCGTTCCGCGACGTGATCGCGGAACAGATCGCCGCCGGCGTCGCCTCCGGGCGGCTGCCGGCCCAGGACCCCAGCCTCACCGCCGCCGCCCTGGTGGGTGCCGTCGGTGAAGCCCTCGTCGGACCGCTCGCGGACGGCGGCGCGCCCGACGACCTGATCCCCGCCCTCGTCTCCTTCGCCCTACGCGCTCTGGGAGGACGCAATGCCGCAGACTCATGAGGTCACCAACCAGGCACCGCCCCTGACCGGCCACGACGTCGCCGCCGACCCCGCCCTGATCGAGGGCCTGCACCGGCAGGGGGCCGGCTGGTCAGAGGACTCGCTGCACACCCTGGGAACGCTCGCGGGCACGGAGCACTTCCAGGAGCTGGGCCGGCTCGCCAACGAGAACGAACCGGTGCTGCGCACCCACGACCGGTACGGCAACCGCATCGACGAGGTCGAGTTCCACCCCGCCTGGCACGAGCTGATGGAGACCGCCGTCGCCAACGGCCTGCACGCGGCTCCCTGGCGCGACGAGCGCCCCGGCGCCCACGTGGCCCGCGCCGCCCAGCTCTACGTCTGGGGCCAGGTCGAGCCCGGCCACATCTGCCCGATCTCCATGACCTACGCGGCCGTACCGGCCCTGCGCGCCAACCCCGCGCTCGCCGCCGCGTACGAGCCGCTGCTCGCCGCGCGCACCTACGACTTCGGGCTCCGCGCCCCGGCCGGCAAGCGCGGCCTCATCGCCGGCATGTCGATGACCGAGAAGCAGGGCGGCTCCGACGTCCGCACCAACACCACCCGCGCCGTCCCGGCCGGCGAGGACGGCACGTACGCGCTGACCGGCCACAAGTGGTTCACGTCCGCGCCCATGTCCGACCTCTTCCTGACCCTCGCCCAGGCGCCCGGCGGCCTCTCCTGCTTCCTGCTGCCGCGCGTCCTGCCCGACGGCACCCGCAACCGCATCCACCTGCAGCGCCTCAAGGACAAGCTCGGCAACCGCTCCAACGCCTCCGCCGAGATCGAGTACGAGGGCGCCGTCGGGTACCTCGTCGGCGAGGAGGGCCGCGGGGTCAGGACCATCATCGACATGGTCAACCTGACGCGCCTGGACTGCGTCCTGGGCGCCGCCACCGGCATGCGCGCCGGCCTGATCCGGGCCGTCCACCACACCGCCCACCGCGCGGCCTTCGGCGCCCCGCTCATCGACCAGCCGCTGATGCGCAACGTCCTGTCGGACCTCGCCGTCGAGTCCGAGGCCGCCACGACCGTCGCGATCCGGCTGGCCGGCGCCACCGACCGCGCGGCGCGCGGCGACGCCGCCGAGGAGTCCTTCCGGCGGCTGGCGCTCGCCGTCACCAAGTACTGGGTGTGCAAACGCGGCCCCGTGCACGCCGCGGAGGCCCTCGAATGCCTCGGCGGCAACGGCTACGTCGAGGAGTCGGGCATGCCCCGGCTCTACCGCGAGGCACCGCTCATGTCGATCTGGGAGGGCTCTGGCAACGTCTCCGCGCTCGACGCGCTGCGCGCGATGGCCCGTCAGCCCGACTCCGTCGAGGCGTTCTTCGCCGAGATCGACCAGGCGGCGGGCTCCGACCGGCGGCTGGACGCGTCCGTGGCGGAGCTCAAGAAGGAGCTCGGCGACCCCGCCGAGCTCGAATTCCGCACCCGCCGCATCGTGGAGTCGATGGCGCTGGTCCTCCAGGGCTCGCTGCTCGTCCGGTACGGCAGCCCGGCAGCCGACGCGTTCTGCGCCTCCCGGCTCGGCGGCGACCACGGCCGGGCCTTCGGCACCCTCCCCGCCGGCACCGCCACCGCCCCCCTCATCGACCGCGCCCGCCACGCCGTATGACCGTCCACGTCGAGCGCGACGGCCCCGTCACCACCGTCGTCCTGGACCGCCCCGAGGCGCGCAACGCCGTGGACGGCCCCACGGCCGCCGCGCTCGCCGCGGCCTTCCGGGACTTCGAGGCCGACCCCGACGCGGCTGTCGCCGTCCTGTGGGGCCGCGGCGGCACCTTCTGCGCCGGAGCCGACCTCAAGGCCGTCGGCACCGACCGCGGCAACCGGGTCGCCGAGGACGGCGACGGCCCCATGGGCCCCACCCGGCTGCGGCTGACCAAGCCCGTCATCGCCGCGATCAGCGGCCACGCGGTCGCGGGCGGCCTGGAACTCGCCCTCTGGTGCGACCTGCGGGTCGCCGAGGAGGACGCCGTCCTGGGCGTCTTCTGCCGCCGCTGGGGCGTCCCGCTGATCGACGGCGGCACCGTGCGGCTCCCCCGCCTCATCGGCGAGAGCCGGGCGATGGACCTGATCCTGACCGGCCGCCCGGTACCCGCCGCCGAGGCCCACGCCATCGGCCTCGTCAACCGCCTGGTACCCCCGGGCGAAGCCCTGCGCGCCGCCCGCGACCTCGCCGCCGACATCGCCCGCTACTCCGCCACCTGCATGCGCGCCGACCGCGCGTCCACCCGCGCCCAGGCGGGCCTCCCCGAACCCGAGGCCCTCCGCCAGGAACTGCGCAACGCCACCGCCGCCCTGTCCGAAGTCCCCACCGGAGCCCGCCGCTTCACCTCGGGCCTCGGCCGCCACGGCGACTCCACCACCATCTGACCCCACCGAAACGCGTCTGCCGCGCACCCCGAAGGAGTGCGCGGCAGACGGTGGTCAGTCGAGACCGTGCCGTCAGTCGGCCGAGACGACGGTCGTCCAGTCCAGGGCGCCGTGCGCCCCTGTGGCGGGCGCGAAGCCGCCGCCCTTGAGCCCGGCGAAGAACTTCAGCACGCCGCGCTTGTTGGCGGCGTACAGGTCGGCGACGCCGTCACCGTTGGCGTCCCCGGCGCTGAGGATCCGCGGGTAGGCCGCGGCGGAGAAGCCGGAGCCGTACGCGGTCCAGGTCGAGGGATCGGCGAGCGTCCCGTCGGCGTTGGCCGCCGCCAGGGTGAGCAGGCCCGAGACGTCGTCGCGGAACAGGATGTCCTCGACCCCGTCACCTGTGACGTCGCCGGGGGCGATGACCGTACGCTGCTCCAGGCCGGTGGCCAGCACGGTGGGGATCATCGCGCTGAAGTCTGCCGCCCATCGGATCAGCTGCCCGTTCTCGACGCTGAGCAGGTCCCTGTCACCGCCGTGCAGGATCTGCCGGGCAACCGACCAGCTGGTGCCGCCGGCCCGCGCCCAGTGGCCCGTACGCGGCGGTATCTGCCCGAAGTCGCCCAGCCCGTTGTTGCTGTAACCCATCACATAACCGGTGGAGTTGACGCGGAGCAGGTCCTGGTAGCCGTCCCGGTCGTTGTCCCCGTTGCGCACCACGGTGCCCGGCGTCCAGTCGCTGCCGGTGTCGGCGTACGTCACCGCCTTCTTCAGCGTGCCGTCGCCCTTGCCGTACAGGACATACAGCTTGCCGTCCGCGCCGATGGCCAGCAGGTCCGGGTGCGCGTCGCCGTTCAGGTCGCCGAAGTGGTCCTGCTCGGTGGCGGACGCGACGTGGAAGTCGTACTGCACCGGCACCGAGACGTTGCCCGCCCGGTCCACCGTCTGCACGCTGAGCCGGTTCGTCCCCCACTCCGTGGGAGTCAGCTTCACGGTCGCGGTTCCTTCGGGGCCGACCGGAACGGACGCGTTGCCCGTGACGGCCAGATCCCTGTTCAGCGCGTACTCGAACCGCACGGCGTCGGCCGCCGCGGGCCCCGACACCTTGAAGGTGAAGGCGCCCGTGGTGCGGACGGGCGGCGCCGGGGTCGTCGAGCCGGACGGCGGGAAGACCTTGGACTTCACGACCGGGGTGGCGGGCGCCGTGTGGTCGGCGATGAAGTGGCACGCGGCCGACCAGTCGGAGGCCGTACCGTCCTGGGCCGTCTCGCGGACGCGCCAGGCGTACGTCACCCCGTCGGTGAAGTCGGAGGCCGGGAGCTGCAGCCGGCGCTGACCACCGCCGTACCAGGTGCCCTGCGTGTAGTCGTACGGCGCCGAGCCGTCGCTCGGCTCCACGAGGAATTCGGTGGTGTACGAGACCGACGGCTTCCCGTTCGATGTCGCCAAAAAGGTGACGCCGGTGTTCCCTATGTAGCCGTAGGGCGCGGTCGCCCCGCAGGCGTCGCCCCCGCCCGCCGGGGCCGGTGTGGTGGCGAGCCCGCTCGGTGCCGGTACCGGTACGGCGTCCTGGGCGGCTGCCGGGGTCGCTGCCGCGACGGCGGCAAGCAGCGCGGCCACGGGCACGACGGCGGCGGCACGCCGCCATCCGCGCAGCCTTCGATGGATCACGGTCATGAATCCCCCCTCGGGATCCCGGCGCGAGGCGCCGGTGATCGTTCGGTGATCGTCGGTGACGACACCGGCGACGAATCTACGCGGGGGGTAGGACAACGCCAACGGAGTTCTGTGGACAACGGGTGGGGCCCCTGGGGAGTGACGCGCGTCACGCCGGGGGCTGAACCGGCTGAACCCCGTCGGGTGGACCCGTAACGGGAAACGGCCCCTCCCGGGCGACTTTCGTCACCCCGGAGGGGCCGTTTCCGTACTGTGCGCGAGGGGGGATTTGAACCCCCACGTCCCGAAGGACACTGGCACCTGAAGCCAGCGCGTCTGCCGTTCCGCCACTCGCGCAATAAGTGGCGCCGTTCGATGCTCCTTCACCCTCCGGACCTTGGTCCGAACAGTGCGGGAGCGCCTTCCGACTCGAGAAGATTAGCACGGCGGCAGGGGTGGAATCACACCCGTTTCCGCCCGCCCGGACGGCCGCACCGGCGCCGCCGTGCCGCCCGCCGCCGACGCGGGCCCGGGGTCCGGCGGCGGGACGCGCGCCGGGCCCGTCCCCGCTGTGTACCCCGGCGCCCACCGGGCAGGGTTCACCCGACAGCACCGCGCTGTAAGGCCGCACCCCCGGTTGCGGGACACTGGACAGGAGCCGCATCTACCATCCGAGTGGACCGTGTGAGGGTTGACACTGCCCGGTCCTCCGGGATCGGGGAACCAGCCGTTTTCCCGGCGCGTGGATACGATCAGTAAGCAGTATCGGAAGAGCCCGAGGAGGGAGGTGCCCCATGGGAGTAATGAAGCGCTTCGAGCAGCGTCTCGAGGGCTTTGTGAACGGCACCTTCGCCAAGGTGTTCAAGAGCGAGGTCCAGCCGGTCGAGATCGCGGGCGCGCTCCAGCGTGAGTGCGACAACAACGCCACGATCTGGAACCGCGACCGCACGGTGGTGCCCAACGACTTCATCGTCGAGCTGAGCACGCCCGACTTCGAACGGCTCAGTCCGTACTCCGTGCAGCTCGGCGAGGAGCTCGCCGGCATGGTGAAGGACTACGCCAAGCAGCAGCGCTACACCTTCATGGGCGGTATCAAGGTCCACCTGGAGAAGGCCGACGACCTCGACACCGGCCTGTACCGGGTGCGCAGCCGCACGCTCGCCTCCAGCGAGTCCCAGCAGCCGCAGCCCCACCAGCAGTCCCCCCAGCCGCAGCCCAGGCAGCAGTACGAGCCGCCGCGCGCCGTGGCGCCGTACCGCCCCTCCGGGCCGCCCCCGATGCCGGCGGGACCGCCCCCGGGCGGCCGCTCGGGCGGGCCGGCGCCCGTGACGCGGCTGCCCGGCGCCGGATCGCCTCCCGGCGGTCCCGGCGGCGCGGTGCGGCGCTGGATCGAGATCAACGGCAACCGGCACCAGATCTCCCGGCCGACCCTCGTACTCGGGCGCAGCACCGAGGCGGACGTGAGGGTCGACGACCCGGGCGTCTCCCGCCGGCACTGCGAAATCAGGGTCGGATCACCGTCCGTGGTCCAGGACCTCGGATCAACAAACGGCATTGTGGTGGACGGGCAGCACACCCAGCGCGCTACGCTCCGCGACGGCTCTCGCATCGTCGTCGGGAGCACCACCATCGTGTACCGGCAAGCCGAAGGGTGAAGCGGGGGCAATGTCAGAGCTGACCCTGACGGTCATGCGGTTGGGTTTCCTCGCCGTACTGTGGCTGTTCGTCATCGTCGCGGTACAGGTCATCAGAAGTGACCTGTTCGGGACCCGGGTGACCCAGCGCGCGGCACGGCGCGGGGCCGACCAGTCCCGCCCGCCGCAGCAGCGCCAACAACAGGCGCAGAACCAGCGGCAGCAGCCGCAGAACAACCGACAGCGCCGAGGCGCGCCGACCAAGCTGGTCGTCGCCGAGGGCTCGCTGACGGGTACCACGGTCGCGTTGCAGGGCCAGACCATCACGCTCGGCCGGGCGCACGACTCAACAATCGTGCTCGACGACGACTACGCGTCCAGTCGGCATGCCAGGATCTACCCGGACCGGGACGGTCAGTGGATCGTCGAGGACCTCGGATCCACCAACGGCACCTATCTGGACCGGAATCGGCTCACCACGCCGACCCCGGTGCCGATCGGCGCGCCGATCCGCATCGGGAAGACCGTCATCGAGCTGCGGAAGTAGTCGCATCAATGGGCAAGCCCAGGGAGCACAGCCAGCGAGCGAGAGGGTGGGCAGCGTGCGGATGTACCCGGAGCCGACGGGCGAGGTGCGCATGACTCTGAGCCTGCGTTTCGCCGCCGGTTCGCACAAGGGCATGATCCGGGAGGGCAACGAGGACTCCGGCTACGCCGGTCCGCGCCTGCTCGCGATCGCCGACGGCATGGGCGGCCAGGCGGCCGGTGAGGTCGCCTCGTCCGAGGTGATCTCCACCATCGTCACGCTCGACGACGACATTCCAGGTTCCGACATCCTGACCTCGCTCGGCACCGCCGTCCGGCGCGCCAACGACCAACTGCGCGTCATGGTCGAGGAGGATCCGCAGCTGGAGGGCATGGGCACCACGCTCACGGCCCTGCTGTGGACCGGGCAGCGGCTGGGCCTGGTCCATGTCGGCGACTCCCGCGCCTACCTGCTCCGCGACGGCCTGCTCACGCAGATCACGCAGGACCACACCTGGGTGCAGCGGCTCGTCGACGAGGGCCGGATCACCGAGGAGGAGGCCACCACCCACCCGCAACGCTCCTTGCTGATGCGCGCGTTGGGCAGTGGCGAGCATGTGGAGCCCGATCTGTCGATCCGCGAGGTGCGGGTCGGTGACCGGTACCTGATCTGCTCCGACGGGCTGTCGGGCGTCGTCAGCCACCAGACCCTCGAGGACACCCTCGCGGGGTACCAGGCGCCCAACGAGACCGTGCAGGAGCTGATCCAGCTCGCGCTGCGCGGCGGCGGCCCCGACAACATCACCTGCATCGTCGCCGACGTCCTGGACGTGGACGACAGCGACACCCTGGCCGGACAGCTGAACGACACCCCCGTCGTGGTGGGTGCCGTCGCCGACAGCCAGCTGCCGATCTCCGACCCGCGCCACCTGCAGACCCCGGCCGGCCGCGCGTCGGAACTGGGCCGCACGCCCCCGCCGCAGCAGGCGGGCCCGGCGGGCTCCTTCGGCCCGCCCGGCAGCGGCGACCTGTCGAACGCCGGACCGGCGCCGATGGGCTCCTTCGGATCGTTCGACGAGTCGAACCTGGACAAGCCGGTCAAGAAGCGCAAGTGGCTCAAGCGCTCGGTGATCCTGGTCGTCGTCCTCGGCGTGCTCGGCGGCGGTCTGTACGCCGGCTACCGCTGGACGCAGACGCAGTACTACGTCGGCGCCAAGGACCAGCACGTCGCCGTCTACCAGGGCATCGACCAGAAGCTCGGGTGGATCGACCTGTCGAAGGTCAAGCAGGACCGCCCCGAGATCGAACTCAAGTACCTGCCGGCCTACCAGCGCGACCAGGTCGAGGCCACGATCGCGCTGAGCAGCCTCGGCCAGGCCACCGACAAGGCCGACGACCTGGCCCGGCAGGCGGACGTCTGCAAGAAGGTCGAAGCGAACAAGAGCAACGCCGCGAAGGCCAAGGCAGCGGCGAAGGCCGCCCAGGACAAGCTGAACAAGCCCGCCGGCACCGTCCCGACCCCGACCCCTGGCCCCACCCTCTCGCCCGACGAACAGAAGCTGGCCCCGCAGTGCGGCACCCAGCAGTAGTACGAGGAGGGGGCAGCTCTTCATGAGTGCCAGCAACACCAGCACCATCTCTTCCGTCGGCGCTCCCAGCCGGCGCAACACCGAGCTCGCGCTGCTCGTCTTCGCCGTCCTGATCCCGGTCTTCGCGTACGCCAACGTCGGCCTGGCCAAGGACGGCTCGCTCCCCGCCGGCCTGCTCGCCTACGGCCTCGGCCTCGGCCTGCTCGCGGGGATCGCGCACATCATCGTGCGGAAGTTCGCGCCGTACGCCGACCCGCTGATGCTGCCGATCGCGACGCTGCTCAACGGCATGGGCCTGGTCCTCATCTGGCGGCTCGACCTGGAGCCGTCGATCACCACGGCCCGGCTCGGCGGCGCCATGGCGCCGAAGCAGCTGATGTGGTCGGCGGTGGGCGTGGCGCTCTTCGTCGGCGTCCTGGTCATCCTCAAGGACCACCGGATCCTCCAGCGCTACACGTACATCTCCATGGTCGTGGCCCTGGTGCTGCTGATCGCCCCGATCTTCTTCCCGGCCCGCTTCGGCGCCCGCATCTGGGTCACGCTGCCCGGCATCGGATCGCTGCAGCCCGCCGAGTTCGCGAAGATCATCATCACCGTCTTCTTCGCCGGCTATCTGATGGTGAAACGGGACGCCCTCGCGCTGGCCAGCCGCCGCTTCATGGGCCTGTACCTGCCCCGCGGGCGCGACCTGGGCCCGATCCTGGTCCTGTGGGCGCTCAGCCTGGTCATCCTGGTCTTCGAGACCGACCTCGGCACCTCGCTGCTCTTCTTCGGCCTCTTCGTGATCATGCTGTACGTGGCCACCGAGCGCACCAGCTGGATCGTCTTCGGCCTGCTGCTCAGCGCCGGCGGCGCCGTCGCCGTCGCCACCTTCGAGAGCCACGTCAAGGTCCGCGTCGACAACTGGCTGCACCCCCTCGACCTCGCCTCCAACGGCGGCGTCACCGAGACGGCGCAGGCCATGTACTCCTTCGGCTCCGGCGGGATGTTCGGCTCCGGCCTCGGCCAGGGCTACTCCCGCCTCATCGGCGGCATCGCCCCCAAGAGCGACTACATCCTCGCCACCATCGGCGAGGAGCTCGGCCTGGCCGGCGTGATGGCGATCATCGTGCTCTACGGCCTGCTCATCGAGCGCGGCCTGCGGACCGCCCTCGCCGCCCGCGACCCGTTCGGCAAGCTGCTCGCCGTCGGCCTGGCGGGCGCCTTCGCGCTGCAGGTCTTCGTCGTCGCGGGCGGCGTCACCGGACTCATCCCGCTCACCGGCATGACGCTGCCGTTCCTCGCGCAGGGCGGTTCGTCCGTCATCGCGAACTGGGCGCTCGTCGCCATCCTGCTCCGTATCAGCGACACCGCGCGACGCCCGGCACCCAGCCCCGCCCCGTCAACCGATGCCGAACCGACCCAGGTGGTGCGCACCCAGTGAACAAGCCCCTGCGACGGGTCGCGGTCTTCTGCGGCCTGCTCGTCCTCGCCCTGCTGCTCCGCGTCAACTACGTGCAGTTCGTCCAGGGGGACGCCCTCGCGAACGACAAGCACAACCGGCGGGTGAGCATCAACCAGTTCGCCCAGCCGCGCGGCGACATCATCGTCGACGGCAAGTCGCTCACCGGCAGCGTCGAGACGCCCGGCAGCGACTTCAAGTACAAGGCGACCTTCAAGGACGGCCCCATGTGGGCCCCCGTCACCGGCTACGCCTCGCAGGCGTACCAGACGACGTTCCTCGAAGGCGTCTACGACAAGTTCCTCACCGGCAACGACGACCGGCTCTTCTTCAACCGCACCATCGACATGCTGACCGGCAAGGAGAAGCAGGGCGGCAAGGTCATCACGACCCTGAACGCCAAGGCGCAGCTCGCCGCGTTCACCGGCCTCGGCAACAAGAAGGGCGCGGTCGCCGCGCTCGACCCCCGTACCGGCGCGATCCTGGCCCTGGCCAGCACGCCCTCGTACGACCCGTCGTCCTTCGCCGGCTCCTCCACGAAGACCGACCAGAAGAACTGGCTCGCCCTCCAGAAGGAGAACAACCCCGACGAGCCGATGCTCAACCGGGCGCTGCGCCAGGTCTACCCGCCCGGCTCGACCTTCAAGGTCGTCACCGCCGCCGCGGCGCTGGAGAACAACCTCTACACCGACATCGACGCCCCGACACGGTCGCCGCTGCCCTTCAAGCTGCCGCTGAGCTCCAAGAACCTGGACAACGAGGGCGACCTGCCGTGCCTGAACGCCTCGCTGCGGGTGGCGCTGAAGGTGTCCTGCAACACCGTCTTCGGCAAGATCGGTGACGATCTCAAGCTGGACAAGATGCGCGAGCAGGCCGAGAAGTTCGGCTTCAACCAGGAGATCACGACGCCGGTCCGCGCGGACGCCAGCGTCTACTCCAAGAAGATGGACGCGCCGTCCAACGTGCTCTCCGCGATCGGCCAGTACAACACCGCCGCCACGCCGCTGCAGATGGCCATGGTCGCCGCCGCCATCGCCAACGACGGCAAGCTCATGCAGCCGTACATGGTGGACAAGCTCCAGGCCCCGAACCTGAACGTGATCGAGCAGACGAAGCCGCACGAGTTCTCGCAGCCGGTCTCGCCCGCCAACGCCCAGAAGCTCCAGCAGATGATGGAGACCGTGGTCAAGGACGGCACCGGCAAGAACGCGCAGATCGACGGCGTCACCGTCGGCGGCAAGACCGGTACCGCGCAGCACGGTGTCGCCAACAGCAAGAACCCCTACGCCTGGTTCATCTCCTACGCCAAGACCGCGGACGGCTCCCCGGTGGCCGTCGCCGTCGTCGTGGAGGACTCCGACGCCTCCCGTGACGACATCTCCGGTGGCGGCCTCGCCGCGCCGATCGCCAAGAAGGTCATGGAGGCCGTTCTGAACAAGTGACGTGGGTCGCGTGACGCACGTCACCCACCGGGCTGTTTCCACCCCATATCCACCTCATCGCCGTACCGGGCGATACCGGTCGGATATCGGGACCCGGTCACGTCCCGGATCCATCGAGCGTGCCGGGTACCGTATGCCCGAGCATCCACAGGGCACGGTTAAGGGAAGGGCAAGAGCTATGGAAGAGCCGCGTCGCCTCGGCGGCCGGTACGAGCTGGGTTCGGTGCTCGGCCGCGGTGGCATGGCCGAGGTGTACCTCGCCCACGACACCCGGCTCGGCCGCTCCGTCGCTGTGAAGACGCTCCGGGTGGATCTTGCCCGTGACCCGTCCTTCCAGGCCCGGTTCCGCCGTGAGGCCCAGTCTGCCGCCTCCCTGAACCACCCGTCGATCGTCGCCGTGTACGACACCGGCGAGGACTACGTCGACGGGATCTCCATCCCGTACATCGTCATGGAGTACGTCGACGGCTCCACCCTGCGCGAACTGCTCCACTCCGGTCGCAAGCTGCTGCCCGAGCGCTCGCTGGAGATGACCGTCGGCATCCTCCAGGCCCTGGAGTACTCGCACCGCGCCGGCATCGTGCACCGCGACATCAAGCCCGCGAACGTGATGCTCACGCGCAACGGCCAGGTCAAGGTCATGGACTTCGGCATCGCCCGCGCGATGGGCGACTCCGGCATGACGATGACGCAGACCTCCGCGGTCATCGGCACGGCCCAGTACCTCTCCCCCGAGCAGGCCAAGGGCGAGCAGGTCGACGCCCGCTCCGACCTGTACTCGGCCGGCTGCCTGCTCTACGAGCTGCTGACGGTGCGGCCGCCGTTCGTCGGCGACTCCCCGGTGGCCGTGGCGTACCAGCACGTGCGCGAGGACCCGCAGCCCCCCTCGAACTTCGACCCCGAGATCACGCCCGAGATGGACGCCATCGTCCTCAAGGCGCTGACCAAGGAGCCCGACTACCGCTACCAGTCCGCCGACGAGATGCGCGCGGACATCGAGTCGTACCTCGACGGCCAGCCCATCGCGGCGACGGCCGCCATGGGATCCGTCGGCTACGGCGGGTACGGCGGCGGCTACGGCGACAGCGCGGCGACCACCGCGCTGCCCGCACAGAACCCCTCGACCTCGATGCTGCCCCCGGTCCGCGACGACGACGGCGGCTACGGCTACGACGACCGCCCGGACCGCCGCCGGCAGAAGAAGAACCACACCTCGACGATCCTGCTGGTCCTGGCCGGCATCCTCGTCCTGGTCGGCGCGATCTTCCTCGGCCAGGCGGTGTTCAACGGCAACAAGGCGCCGAGCACCCTCAGCGCCCCGAACCTCGCCGGCAAGACCCTCGCCGACGCCCAGAGCTCGGCAGCCAACGTCGACCCGTCCATCAAGGTCGTCAAGGGCGAGACGAAGTACTGCGACGCGCAGCCGGTGAACACGGTCTGCGACCAGGTCCCGAAGGCCGACGAGCCGCTCGCGGCCGACAAGACGATCACGGTCTCGATCTCCAAGGGCGTGGCCCCGATCGCCGTCCCGGACGTCGTGAACGACAAGTTCGAGGACGCGAAGAAAACCCTTGAGGACAAGGGCTTCCAGGTCAAGCAGGAGACCGAGACCTCGAACACCAAGGACGACGGCACGGTCCTCAAGCAGAACCCGGCAGGCGGCACCCTCAAGCCGAAGGACACGGTCATCACGCTGACCGTGGCCAAGAAGCCGGAGAAGGTCGAGGTGCCGAACCTGAAGGGCCTCCAGTTCGACGCCGCGAAGCAGAAGCTGAACGATCTCGGTTTCACGAACATCAACAAGAAGGACCAGGCCTCCGCCGATCCGGCGAACAACGTCATCGACCAGAACCCGGCGGCCTTCAGCCAGCAGAGCAAGGACACGCAGATCACTCTGACCGTGTCGACGGGCCAGCAGCCGACGCCGGAGCAGAAGCCCGTTCCCAACGTCATGTTCAAGACGGTGAAGCAGGCCAGGGAGTTGCTGCAGCAGCAGGGCTTCAACAACATCCAGTTCGCCCCGGGCAGCTCCCAGGACGACAAGGCCCGCGTCGCGTCCCAGGACCCGCAGCCCCAGACCGGCGCGGACCCGGGCACCCAGGTGATCACCCTGACCACCTTCGGCAGCGGCGGCAACGGCTTCGACTGACCCGCCTCCCGGACCACCGTCCGAGAAGCAGCAACCCGACCGCAGGGGCCCCGGACACACCGTCCGGGGCCCCTGCGCATGACTCGGCGCGGCAGCACCCGCAGACAACCGACCTTGTGGAGCGAACTTGCACGAACCGTCTGCCACACAGACGGTTCGTGCAAGTTCCGCCAGTTCAGCCGGCGGGATCGGTAACCTGCATGCCGGGGGCCGCCGCAACGTCGTTTTGCGACGGCCCCCGTCCGCGTTCCCCGCTACTGCCGGTTCAGCGTGTAGACCGGTGACCCCTCGGGGGTCCCGCCGAGCGAGCGGATGCAGGCGTGCTTGCGCATGAACCGCAGGCACTCGTTGACCCGGTGGGTCGACAGTCCGGTCCGTGCCGCGATGGTCTCCAGCGATTGCCGGATCTCCCCGTGCTCAGCCAGCACGGGAGCGATCACGACGGCCACCGCCCAGACGTCCTCCGTCACGGACAGCCGCGACTTCCACTCCGCCAGGACGGTTTCCGCCGTGACCCGCGGCGGCTCCGCGGCCGGCGTCGCCTGCCGGGCCAGCAGGGCGTCGAGCGTGTCACCGATCCGGTCCATGGCGGACGCCAATCGTTCGTGCGACCGCGCCATGTCCCGCCGAGTCTCCTGCGCCTCGCGCTGCGAGACCAGCAGCGCCTCGTCCAGCCGCAGATTGTGCTGCTCCAGGCGGACGATCGCGTCGGCCACGTTGCCAGGCATCGCGTAGGCCGTCGGGGCGTCCGGCGCGGCCGGCTGGACTTCCGCCGCCTGCAGGGAGTACGAACCATCCCGCTGGATGGCGACAACGACCTCCGCCACCCATCGTTTGAACGGCTCGGCTTCAGGCTTCGTGCAGGCGTTCACGAGCCGGATCAGACCCTGTAGATTCACCAACTTCACATGGCTCCTCAGCCCGTGAGCTGCGAACTTGCGTGAACCGTCGCTCAGAGCGACGGTTCGCGCAAGTTCATCAAGACTCACAACGTGCTCGCGAGGAACCTGCTTTGCCAATGCATCCCGGCTGTTGGCGTACCCGAGATTTGTGGCCACGTCCGCCGCCGGGAACCAGTGCGTTCCGTCGGGCATCGTCAGCCTGCGTACCCGTGATCCCGTCGCCGCGTACACGAAGTCGTTGACGTCGATCGCGTCCTGCTGGGCCTGCGCCGCCGGGTTCGGCAGCTTGATGTGTTCGCTCATACGAACCACCTCCTGGGCGGAACGTAGGGCGGCGTAAATCGAAAATTCCAGCCTATTGTTGGATGTTCAGCAATCCGGGTGACAATCAGCCCAGCTCGGCCGGCGGGGTGCGGTTCTGGTCGACTTTTTCGGTGCGGGTCAGTTCGGCCCAGACGACGTAGCGGTAGCGCGAGGTGTAGACGGGAGTGCAGGTCGTAAGGGTGATGTAGCGGCCCGGCTTCTTCTTGCCGGACTCCGTCGGGACCGGGTTGATGACGCCGACGTTGTACTTCGAGGTCTCGTCGAGGACCGAGTAGACCTTGTAGACGTACCAGGTGTCCTTGTCCTCGAAGACGACCGGATCACCGTTCTTGATCTTGTCGATGTCGTGGAACTTGGCGCCGTGGCCGTCGCGGTGGGCGGCCAGCGTGAAGTTGCCCTGCTTGTCCCACGGCATGGCCGACTTGACGGGCTGGTCGTAGTAGCCCGCGACGCCCTCGTTGAGGATGTCGGTGTCGGTGCCCTTCTTGACCAGGACCTCGAAGTTCTTGCCCATCGCGGGGACGTGCAGGAAGCCGATGCCGTCCTTGGTGTCGAGGCCGCGCGGGCCGGACGTCGCCCACTCCTGCCGGACCTTCGCGCTGTCCTTCTTCGCGTGACGGTCCGCTATCACGTTCGTCCACCACAGCGAGTAGGCGACGAACAGGGCGAGCACCAGCCCCGCGGTGATCAGCAGTTCGCCGATCACACTGATGATGGCCGCGACCGGGCCCCGCCCGCCGCGATTCGTCGTCGTCACCGCTGTTCCGTTCTGTGGCAGTCCGTTGTCCGGCCCGGGGGCCGGTCAGTCGGGCAGCGCCGCCGGCTTGCCCTGGCTGCGCGGCCGTTCCTCGACCATCTTGCCCCAGACGATCATCCGGTACGTGCTGGTGAACTCGGGGGTGCAGGTCGTCAGCGTGATGTAGCGGCCCGGCTTGGTGAACCCGGAGCCCGGCGGGACCGGTTGGATCACCTTGACGTTCGACGGGGAGGTGCTCGGGAGCACGCTGGTCATCTCGTACGTGTAGTACGTGCTCTCGGTCTCGACCACGATCTTGTCGCCGGGCACCAGCTTGTTGATGTAGCGGAACGGTTCTCCATGGGTGTTGCGGTGGGCCGCGAGGGCGAAGTTGCCCTGCTTGTCCCACGGCATCGCCGTCTTCATCGCCCCCGTGTAGTGGCCGATCATGCCCTTGTCCAGGACGTTGTGCTTGGAGACCCCCTCGGCGATCGGGGCCTTCACGTCCAGCTTCGGGATGTACATGATCGCGAAGCCCTGGCCGGGGGAGAAGGCGCCGGCCGCGCGGGGGTCGTCCGCCTTCTGGGCGCCCTTGTCCTTGTCCTTGCTCCACTGGTTCTGCAGTGCGCTGGTCGCACCGCTGGCCTGCTGGTGGGCGCGGATGTTGGTCCACCAGAGCTGGTACGTCACGAAGAGCAGCATCAGGACGCCGACCGATATGAACACCTCGCCGATCACCCGGCTGAGGATCACCGCGGGGCTGTCCTTGGCCGCCCGCTCCGCCCGTCTGGCCTCCAGGCGGGTCATGGGGACGGCCGGGGCCGTCGCGGCCGCCTGGGCGGCCCCGGGGCCCGCAGGGCTCCCGGAAGCTCCGCGGGCCCTGGCACGGTGCCCAGCGCCCTGCTTGGCGGCCTTACGGCGCTCGGCACGGCCGCCGGGCGCCGGCGCGCTCACCTCCGCGGCAGCGGTCTCGTCGGGTTCCCCGGCCTCTCGGGGCTCCGCGACCTCGTCCGGCCGCACCACCGGGAACTGCGCCGTCTCCCCGGGCACGCCCCTGCGCCGCCTGGGGGGCGGCACGGGTGCGGGGGTGGGTGCGGGGGCGGGTGCGGCAACGGGGACCGGGTCGAACTCGGGCTCCCGCTCGGGCGGCGCTGCGACCCCGAGGTCGTAGCCGTTCTCGTAGCCGGTGTCGTACGCGCCCTCGCGCGCCGTCTCGTACGTGCCTGCGTATCCCGCGTCGTACACCGGCGACGGCGACGGCTCCAACGGCGCCTGGAGCACCGGTTCCGCCTGGCGCACCGGTTCCGCGTGCTGCACCGGTTCCGCCTGCTGCACCGGCTGCACCGGCTCCGCATGCTGCGGCATCTCGTGCGGGCGGAACCAGGGGGAGCCGATGACCTCCCCGCCCGCGTCCGGAGGCTCTGGAGCCGTCTCCCGCACCGGCGTCCGCCCCGGAAGGGGGTCGCTGAGCGGGTCCGCGAGTTGTCCGACCGCCACCTCGAACTGGCCCGTGTCCTCGTAGGACGGGGGCTCGTCCGGGCGGAGCCCGGTCACGCCCCGGCCCTGCCGACCACGGGCGCCAGTCCCGTCGAACGGTCGGGGGCGCCCTCGTCCCCGCACGCCACCAGCCAGTTGGCGAGCATCAGATGGCCCCATTCGGTGAGCACCGACTCGGGGTGGAACTGCACGCCCTCGACGGCCGCGTCACGGTGCCGCAGCCCCATGATGATGCCGCTGTCCGTCCAGGCCGTGACCTCGAACTCCGGCGGCACGGTGTCCCGCTCGACCGCCAGCGAGTGGTAGCGGGTCGCGGTGAAGGGCGTCGGCAGGCCGGCGAAGACGCCGGTGCCGGTGTGCGTCACGAGGGACGTCTTGCCGTGCAGCAGCTCGGGCGCCCGGCCGACGACGCCGCCGTAGGCGACGGCCATGGACTGCAGGCCCAGGCACACGCCGAAGACCGGCACCCCGGTCTCCGCGCAGTGCCGGACCATGTCGATACAGACCCCGGCCTGCTCCGGCGCGCCGGGACCGGGGGAGAGCAGCACCCCGTCGAAGCCGTCCTGCGCGTGCGCGAGCTCGACCTCGTCGTTGCGCAGCACCTCGCACTCGGCGCCGAGCTGGTAGAGGTACTGGACCAGGTTGAAGACGAAGCTGTCGTAGTTGTCCACCACGAGGATGCGAGCGGTCATCGGACGGCGACCGTCCCGTTGGCCCCGCTCAGCCCGTTCGCCACGTGCATGCCGTTGCCCAGGTGCATGCCGTTGTCCACGGTCACGTCGTTGAACGGCAGCAGGGGTTCGGCCCACGGGAAGACGTACTGGAACAGGACGTAGACGACGGCCAGTGCGAGGACGAGCGAGATCAGCGCTCTGAGCCACACGTTGCCCGGCAGATGCCGCCAGATCCAGCCGTACATGCGGTGCCTTCCTTCCCGGTTCCCCGGAACAGAGTAAGGGGAGATCGGCGGGACCGTCGGCCTACCCGGACAAACCGTCCGGCCGGCCCTGCTCGGCCGGACGGACCGTCTCCAGATGGGCCCAGGCGATGAGCCGGTGGCTGTGGCCCCACTCGGGATCGCAGGTGGTCAGCGTCAGGTAGCGGCCCGGCGCGGTCCAGCCGGACTTCGCCGGCACCGGGTCGATGACGCCGGTGTCGGTGGGAACGGTACGGAAGGGAGCGCGGTCCAGGACGTACGTGTACCAGGACACGCCGTCGAAGAGGTGGACGCGGTCGCCCTTGCGCAGTTCGGGGAAGTCCTTGAAGGGGTCGCCGTAGGTGCGGCGGTGGCCGGCCACCGAGAAGTTGCCGGTCGCGCCCAGCCGGGCGGTGCCGGGGTAGTGCCCCAGCCCTTTCTTCAGCACCCCGGTGCCGGTGCCCTGGAGGACGGGCTTGTGCCACCCGGCGCCGAACCGCGGGATGTACATGACGGCGAACGACGTGCCGTCCTGGTAGGGGGCCGGCTCGGTGGGCGCGGCGGACGGGACCGACGGGCTCGGGGGCGGGTCGGCGGGGGCCAGGGATCCGGTGGCCCAGGTGTTCTGCAGCCGGTCGATCTCGCCGTTCATCGCGCTGTCGGCGCGCATACCGGTCCAGAACAGGATGTAGACGACGAACAGGACGATCAGCGCGCCGGCCGTGACACACAGTTCGCTCAGCGTCCGCACGACCAGCCGGATCGTCATCGGCTCCCCTGCCCCCTGCCTCACGCCCGAAGCACGGTCGCGCAGCCGCTCCCGCGACCGCTCCCGCGACCGGCTAGGAGACGGGCTTCGCGTAGTGGAGATCCACTGTGCCGGAGTAGCCGGGAAGAGTCACCCTGCTGTCGGCCTCCACTTTCCAGCCGAGTCCGTAGGCGTTGACGTACTGGAGGTAGTTCTGGATCGTCGCGTTCCGGTCGATGGCCGCCCGCAGCTTCTTCTGGTCACCCACAGCGGTGATTCTGTACGGCGGGGAGTAGACCCGCCCCTGCAGGATCAGCGTGTTGCCGACGCAGCGGACGGCGCTGGTGGAGATCAGCCGCTGGTCCATGACCCTGATGCCCACCGCCCCGCCCTCCCACAGCGCGTTGACCACGGCCTGCAGGTCCTGCTGGTGGATGACCAGGTCGTTGGGTTGCGGGTCGGGCACGCCGGGGACCAGCGCGGTGGCGTTCGGCGGGGCGTCGTTGAGGGTGACGTCGATCGCCGGACCCGTCAGCGCCTTCGTGCCCGCCTCGTCCTCGAGCAGGTCGAGCTGCTTGCGGGTCGCGTCGGTGGTGCCGGCACCGCGACGGGTGAGGGAGTCGACGTCGCCGCGGACTCCGATCAGCTGATTCTCCAGCTCCTGGTTGCGGCCGCTCTGCTTGCGGACGTTGTCCGAGAGCTTGGGCAGCGGGTCGTCACTGCGGATGTTGACGCCCTTGGCCGTGTCGAAGCTCATCCAGAAGATCAGTCCGGCGAGCGCGAAGACTCCCGCACTGAGCGTCCGCAGTACTACGGTGCGGGTGGAAGGACGGAAGGGAGAAGGACGGGAGGGGGACGCGTCGCCGGAATCGGTCACCGTACCCTTGTCTCCTTCACACCCGAGGAAGCACTACGCTAACGGACGCCCGTCCGCGGTGGTGCCCCCACCCGCCCGGCCAGCCTCACATCCCGACATCCCCGCGCGGTTACGCAGCGCATCGACAGGAGAGTTCCTCGTGCCGAAGTCACGGATCCGCAAGAAGGCCGACTTCACTCCGCCGCCGGAGAAGACGCAGACGATAAAGCTCAAGTCCGGCTTCAACTGGGTCGCGCCCCTGATGCTGGCGTTCTTCGTCATCGGGCTGGCCTGGATCGTCCTCTTCTACGTCACGCAGGGCAGCCTGCCGGTCGACGCCCTGGGGAACTGGAACATCGTGGTGGGCTTCGGCTTCATCGCGGGGGGATTCGTCGTCTCCACGCAGTGGAAGTAGCCGGCTCCACAGCTGGTCCGAACGTTTCTCCCCAGAGTTGTCCACACAGTTATCCACAGTGGGGAAAAGGTCGGAAGATCTGTGGATAACCTCTACGAGGTTGACGCCGGTGTGACCGGTGGCCGATGCGTCGGCCACCGGTCTTTCGTTGATCTTGCAGGGAAAACACGGTGCGGTGACCGCACGCACACACGTTCCCCACAGGGTGCACAGGCTCGGGTACTCGTTGTGGATAACGTCTGATCAACGCCAACGGTAACGCCCCTTCAGGCGCCAATCTGCGCCACGGCGATCCAGCTGGCCACGAGCGTGGCCACCAGCACCGCCGCACAGGTCCCCCACTGCACCAGATCCCGGCGCTCGCGCGGCGCGTACGCCAGCCCGATCGCGATCAGGGTGCCGGCCGCCAGGCCGCCGAGGTGGCCCTGCCAGCTCACGTTCGACCAGGTGAAACTGAAGAACAGGTTCAGCCCGAGCAGGATCAGGATCGGCCGCATGTCCATGCGGCTGCGCCGCATCAGGACGGCCGTGGCCCCGAAGAGGCCGAAGATCGCCCCGGAGGCGCCCAGCGCGCCCGGGTACGGGGAGAGCACCAGGACCAGGGCGCTGCCGCCCAGCCCCGAGATCAGGTACAGCGCCAGATAGCGGGCCCGGCCGAGAGCGGCCTCCAGCGGGGCGCCGATCCACCACAGCGTCAGCATGTTGAAGCCGATGTGCCAGTACTCCTGGTGCGCGAAGACCGAGCTGATCAGGCGGTACCACTGGTCCGGGCCCTCGGAGACGCCGACGCAGTACTGCTTCACGACGGGGTCGCAGTACGCGTACAGCGACAGGTCGCCCGCGAGCCGGTCGCCGACCGCCTGCACCAGCAGGAAGACCGCCAGGTTGAGCCCGATCAGGATCTTCGTCACCAGGTGCGGGTCGGCGGCCACGGTCCCGCCCATGGACGTGCGCGGCACCGGTGTCGTCCGCCGGGCCTCGCCCAGGCACTCCGGGCACTGGAAGCCCACCGAAGCGCTGACCATGCATTCGGGGCAGATCGGCCGGTCGCAACGGGTGCAGCGGATGCCGGTCTCGCGATCGGGGTGCCGGTAGCAGCAGACCGCCTGGTCCATGAGGTCCTCTTCCTGGGGACGCGCGTCGCCCTGCCCCTCCATACGGACGGGCAGGGCGCGGTGTTCCCGAAGAGTACGGCGGTTCGCGAACGGTGCGGAGCGATCAGCTCCCGCTGGTCCCGATCAGCTCTTGCGGGTCTCGATCACGACCGACTCGATCACGACGTCCTGCACCGGGCGGTCGGTGCGCGGGTTGGTCGGGGTGGCGATGATCGAGTCCACGACCTTCTGGCCGGCCGGGTCGACGACCTCGCCGAAGATGCTGTGCTTGCGGTTCAACCACGTGGTCGGCGAGACCGTGATGAAGAACTGCGAGCCGTTGGTGCCCGGGCCCGCGTTGGCCATCGCCAGCAGGTAGGGACGGTCGAAGCCGAGGTCCGGGTGGAACTCGTCCGCGAACTCGTAGCCGGGGCCGCCGGTGCCGTTCCCCAGCGGGTCGCCGCCCTGGATCATGAAGCCGGTGATCACGCGGTGGAACACCGTGCCGTCGTACAGCTTGGCGTTGGTCGGCTTGCCGGTCTTCGGGTCGGTCCACTCACGCGTGCCCTCGGCGAGCTCGACGAAGTTCTTCACCGTCTTCGGCGCGTGGTTCGGCAGCAGCCGGACCTCGATGTCCCCGTGGTTGGTCTTCAGGGTCGCGTAGAGCTGCTCGGCCACGATCTACCTTCCATAGTCTTCGCTGACAGGGACAAATCCTCGCACGGGCCAGGAGTCGCCGTCGGCTCGCGCGGCCCCATCGCGTCCCGGCCCGCATCGTGGCATCGTCTGTCTAAGCTCTCGAGTGTCCCGCCATGACCCATATGCCCGGTCGCACATGCCGGACCGGCCGTAGACAGGCATGATTTCAAATCGGGTGGACAGGCGAAAACCGTACGCCACCGAGGAGGAGGTTCCTGTGACCCGCATCGACAGCGTGCGCAACGCAGCCGGGCAGACCAAGGACAGCATGCAGCACGCCGCTGAGGTGGTCGCTCCATACGCTGTCACCGCCAAGGACAGCGCCGCGCACTACGCGGACGAAGCCCGGATCTGGTTGACGCCACGAGTCGCGACAGCCGCGCACAAGGCACACGCCGCACTGCCGCCCAAGGTCGCTTCGGCCGTGGACACCGCGGCCGTCAAGGCAGCGCAGACCGCACGGCAGGCCAACGAGTACGCGGCCCCCAGGGTCGGACACGCGGTGGAGGTCACCCGTGCCGCCGCGGGCCCCGCCCGCGACGAGGCCGTGGCTCGTGGGGCGGCCGCACTGGCCGCTCTGCAGGGCAAGGTGTCGGTCGCGGAGATCAACAAGCTGGGCAAGAAGCACCGGCGCCGTGCCAGGGCGGGCAAGGCGGCCAAGCGCCTCGTCCTGATCGGCATCATCAGTGGTGCCGGGTTCGCCGCGTGGAAGTGGTGGAGCAAGCAGACCAACCCGGACTGGCTGGTCGAGCCCGCCGCTCCGACCGAGGTCGCGGACCGTGCCACGCTCAACGGCAACGCCGCGAGCGTCATCGGCATGGACCGCGCGGGCGCCGGCGACCCGCTCGACACCGTCGACGGTTCGCCCGTCGAGCCCCTCGACCCCGAGGTGCAGGCGAAGCAGGCCGAGGCGGACCGGGTGGAGCGCCCGGAGCGCGGCAACGAGTCCTGATCCAGGACTTGGCCGGCAGTCGGTAGCTCGGGGTCCTGGATCCCCTGTCGAACAGCGCGTACGTGCCACAGGAGGAGGGCGGGAGACCGGTATGGTCTCCCGCCCTCCTCCTGTGGGCCTGCGGGCATGTCCTGGTGCGGCCGGCGGGCCGCTCGTGGGCGCGGTCAGCGCGCGACCAGTTCCCCGGCGCCGTCCGCGGCGGCCCCCGGGCCCTCCGCGTCGCCCGGCGCCTCGCTCTCCGCGTCCGCCGGTTCGTCGATCACCGCGGGGACGCCCCGCAGGGTGTAGAGCGCGGCCACCGCGGCGACGGCGATCAGCACCGCGCCCGCCAGGGTGGTGACGTGCATGCTGTGGGTGAAGGCCTCGCTCGCCGTCTCGGCCACCTGCCGCCCCACCGGGCCCTGCAGCTGCGCCCCGGGCCCGACCGCCCCGCCGACCGACTCCCTGGCGGCCTCGGCCGCATCGGCCGGAAGACCGGCCGGCAGGTCGAGACCGCTGCGGTAGACGCTGGTCAGCACCGAGCCGAGGATCGCGACGCCCAGCGCTCCGCCCAGCTCCATCGCCGTCTCGGAGATCGCCGCGGCGCCGCCCGCCCGCTCCTTCGGCACGCTCGCCAGGACCGTGTCGGAGGTGACGGTGAAGGTCAGGACGATGCCGACCCCGTTGACGATCAGCGCGGGCAGCAGCAGCCAGTAGCTGGAGTCCGGTGTGACCAGGCCCAGCCCGACCATGCTGACCGACATCAGTCCCAGGCCCAGGGCCACCACCTTGGCCCGGCCGATCACGGGCACCAGGGCGGAGGACAGCGGCGCGGCGAAGGCGGCGGACAGCGGGCCGGGGAGCAGCGCCAGGCCCGCCATCAGCGGGGACCAGCCGCGGACGACCTGGAAGTAGAGCGAGAAGGCCAGCGAGAGCGAGGCCGAGGCGAAGATCGCGACCAGGTTGGCGCTGATGGAGCCGGCGAAGGCCGGGTTGCGGAAGAGCTTGACGTCCAGCAGTGGCGCGTCGATGCGGGTCTGGCGCCGGGCGAAGGCGATCAGGCAGACGACGCCGACCGCGGCGGCGATCCACACCGAGGACTCGTGCACACCGTCACGGGCGGCCGTCTTGATGGCGAAGATGACGCCCAGCAGACCGACGATCGAGAGCGGGACGCTGATCCAGTCCAGCCGTCCCGGGGCGGGGTTGCGGGACTCGGGGAGCACGATCATCCCGGCGATGATGAGGGCCAGCAGGATCGGGACGTTGATCAGGAAGACCGAGCCCCACCAGAAGTGGTCCAGCAGCGCGCCGCCGACGACCGGGCCGAGGGCGAAGCTGCCCGCCGCGACACCGCCGGAGATGCCCACGGCCGTGGTGCGCTCGCGGGGGTCGGTGAACACGTTGCGGACGATCGACAGCGTCGACGGCATGATCGTCGCACCGGCCACACCCAGCAGGGCACGGGCCCCGATGAGCATCTCCGGGCTGGTGGCGTACGCGGTGAGGACCGACGCCACCCCGAACGCGCCCGCGCCCATCAGCAGGAGCTTCTTGCGGCCGATCCGGTCACCGAGGTTGCCCATCACCACCAGCAGGGCGCCGAGGGCGAACCCGTAGACGTCCGCGATCCACAGGATCTCGGTGCCCGACGGCTTCAGGTCGGTGACGAGCGAGGGGATCGCGTAGTTGAGCACGCTGGTGTCGATGCCGAGCAGCGCCGCCGCCACGCAGCAGATCGCCAGCACCGCCCAGCGGCGGGGGTCCGAGGGGGTCGCGGTGGCCGTCCGCGCAGTCTGCGCCGTCTTCGGGTTCTTCGTCATGCCGGTGACTTTGGCAGCGCGTTCTGACCGCCCACTGACCGTCCGCTTACCGTGCCGCCCCGAAGCCGGTCAGCACCACGACAGCCTCGTCCCGGGAGAGCGCGGCACCCCGGGACAGCGCGGCGGCGAAGACGGCGTCGCCGAGGGCGGCACGGGCCGCGGCGCCGACCCTGGCCGTGTCCCGGTCGGCCGGCACCTCGGCTCCGCGCAGCGTGCGGGCGGTGCCGAGCAGCAGCGCGGCCCGCTCGGGGTCGCCGTCCAGCAGCGCCAGTCCGGCCAGCGCCTCGGCGAAGCTCGCGGCGACCGGGCCGTTGCGGCGCACCAACTCGGCCTCGGGGAGCTGCCGGTAGTAGCCGCGGGCCCGCTCCAGGTCCCCCTCGGCCTCGGCGATCCGGGCCAGGGCGATGAGGATCAGCGAACGGTTCATGTCGACGCCCGCCCAGCCGATGCCGCTCTCGCCCAGGGCCAGTTCGCACAGCGCGCGGGCGTCCGCCAGCTCGCCGCGGCTCCGGGCGACCTCGCCCAGCCCGAGGTGGGCCAGCGCCATGCAGTCGGGCGCTCCGGCCCGGCGGGACAGCTCGACCACCCGCTCGTAGTCGGCACGCGCGGACTCGTCGTCCCCGTCACGGGCGCTGCGTTCGGCACGCCGGCACAGCAGCTGCGCCATGTCCTCGATCGCGCCGAGCGGTTCGACGTAGCCGAGCGCCTCGTCGGTCAGCGCGGCGGCGCGCTCGTGGTCGCCCTGCCAGTCGGCGAGCTGCGCCAGCACGTCGAGCGCGTTGGCCATCGCCCAGCGGTCCCCGAGCGTCCGGAATCCGACCAGGCCGGCGGTGAACTCCCGCTCCGCCTGCGCGGTGTCACCGCGCACCATCCAGTGCGCGTAGCCCTGCCCCAGGTGCAGCAGCGCCGCCGTCCACGGGTCGCGGCCCGGGTCGTCCACGGTGCGCGCGATCAGCTCCGCGGCGTCGCTGGTGGGCGCGCCCATGGCCATCGCCCAGATGACGGTGAGGGTGGGGAAGCGCTGCGGCATGTAGCCGAGGCCGGACATCACCGCCTCGGCGGCTGCCGTGTGCGCGCTCAGCTCGCGGTTGTCCGTCAGGCCGTTGGCAGCGGCCAGCACACACAGCACGTACTCCTCGTCCAGCCCCTCGGGCGCCCGGGGGCCGGTGAGGTCCAGCAGGGCGCGGGCGGGGCCCGCGCCCTCCAGGCGCACGCCGCGCAGCAGCCAGTACGTCGACAGTGGCGCCAGCAGCCGCAGCGCCGTCGTGGTGTCGCCCTCCTCCACCCGGCGGCGCAGCGCGGTGTGCAGGTTGTCCTGGTCGGCGGAGAGCCGCCGCAGCCAGTCGAGCTGCTCCGAGCGGCGCAGATGGGGCTCAGCGGCCTCGGCCACGCCGAGGAAGTACCGGGCGTGGGCGCGGCGCAGGGCCGGGCTCTCACCGGCTTCCGTGAGCCGCTCGGCCCCGTAGGCGCGGATCGTCTCCAGCATCCGGTAGCGGACCCCGTCGGCGCCCTCGGGGCGGTGGGCGACGACCAGGGACTTGTCGACGAGCGAGTCGATCAGGTCGAGGACGTCGAACGCGTCGACTCCGGCCTCCCGCGTGGCCTCCTCGCCCTCTTCCCGGTCCGCGCAGACTGCCTCGGCCGCTTCCAGCGTCCAGCCGCCGGCGAAGACCGAGGCGCGGCGCAGGACGGCGCGTTCGGGCTCCGTGAGCAGGTCCCAGCTCCAGTCCACGACGCCGCGCAGCGTCTTCTGCCGGGGCTGGGCGGTGCGGCTGCCGCGCGACAGCAGCCGGAAGCGTTCATCGGGCCGGCTCCCGGGCCCGTACTCGGCGTGCTCGGGCGCCGCGGACAGCGCGCCGAGCCGGGAGGCGATCTCGGACGCGGACATCGACCGCAGGCGGGCGGCGGCCAGCTCGATGGCCAGCGGCAGTCCGTCGAGCGCCGTGCACACCCGCAGGACGGCGTCGAGGTCGGCCGCCAGCTCGAAGTCGGGCTGTACGGCGGCGGCCCGCTCGGTGAACAGCCGCACCGCGGGGAACGCCAGCGCGTGGACGTGGTCCGTGCCGGGCGGCGGCAGCCGCAGCGGCGGGATGGGGCAGAGCGTCTCGCCGGGGATCCCCAGCGGCTCGCGGGTGGTGGCCAGCACGCGCAGGTGCACGCAGTCCCCGAGCAACTGTCCGACGAGCTTGGCGATCTCGCCGACGACGTGCTCGCAGTTGTCCAGCACGAGCAGGAGCGGGCGGTCGGCCAGGGCGGCGGTCAGCCGGGCGACCGGATCGGGCGCCGGGCCGGCGCCGGGCATCACCCCGGCCTCGCGCAACCCCAGCGCGCCCTGGATCGCGTGCGGCACCTCGGCGGCGTCGGTGAGCCCCGCCAGCTCGACGAAGCATGCCTCGCCGCCGTACCGCCCGGCCGCCTCGACCGCGATCCGGGTCTTGCCCGCGCCGCCGGGGCCGATGAGCGTGACGAGCCGTCCGTCGGCCAGCCGCGCCCCGATCCGCTCCAGCTCCTCGTCGCGGCCGACGAAGCTGGTCAGCTGCGCGGGCAGCGCGAAGCGCGGTCCGGGCGGCGCGGGTGGCGGCGACGACGCGGCCATCGATGTCGTGGGAGACGTGGGCGATGTTCCACGTGGAACATGCGCGTGGGCGGCGGGCGTCAGCTCCGGATCGCCGCGCAGCACGGCCAGGTGGACGGCGGCCAGCTCGGGCCCGGGGTCGGCCCCCAGCGTCTCGGCGAGCTCACCGCGAGCCGCCTCGTACGCCTCCAGCGCCTCGCTCTGCCGCCCGCTGCCGTACAGCGCCCGCATCAGCTGGCCGCGCAGCCGCTCGCGCAGCGGATGCGCGTCGACCAGCTCCCGCAGCCCGGCGACCAGCTCCCGGTGGCCGCCCAGCGCCAGTTCGGCCTCCATCCGGTCCTCGGCGGCCGAGACCCGCAGCTCCTCCAGCCGCGTCACCTGCGGCCGCGCGAACGGCGCGTCGCCCACGTCGGCCAGCGCGGGCCCGCGCCACAGCGCCAGCGCCTCCCGCAGCAGTTCGGCGGCGCGGGCGGGATCGCCCGCGGCCAGCGCCTCACGGCCCTGGGCGCTGAGGCGTTCGAACCGGTGTGCGTCGACGTCGTCGGGATCGATCACGAGCCGGTATCCCGCGGGACTGAACTCGACCGGCTGCGGCAGCACGTGACGCAGGCGCGAGACCTGCGACTGCAGGGCGTTCGCGACCCCGGCCGGCGGCTCCTCGCCGTACAGGCCGTCGATCAGCCGTTCGGGCGTCACCACCCGGCCCGCGTCGAGCAGCAGCAGCGCGAGCAGCGCCCGGCGCCGCGGGCCGCCCAGCACCAACGCGCTGCCGTCCACGTTCCAGGCCTGCGTCGCGCCAAGGATGCCGAACATCACGCCCCCGATTGTGCAGCACCGCCCAGTGATCCGATACGCAAATCAGCGCGGGACCGAGGACGGTCCCGCGCTGATCGACACTGTGGAGCCTAGGAGATTCGAACTCCTGACATCTGCCTTGCAAAGGCAGCGCTCTACCAACTGAGCTAAGGCCCCTCTTCGCAGAACAGCGTACCTGTTCCGAGGCGCGACCCCGACCGGGTATTGCGGTCCGTAGGATGCTTTGCAGGATTCACGGCAGCAAACAGGAGCGCGTATGGACCCCTCTCCGCACGACGCCGCCAGCCGCGCGCAGGAGCTGCAGCGCAACTGGTACGGCGAGCCGCTCGGCGATCTCTTCCGCCGCCTCATCGGCGATCTCGGGCTGAACCAGGCGCGCCTGGCGGGCGTGCTGGGGCTCTCCGCGCCGATGCTGTCGCAGCTGATGAGCGGTCAGCGCGCGAAGATCGGCAACCCGGCCGTCGTCCAGCGCCTGCAGGCGCTCCAGGATCTCGCCGGGCACGTCGCGGACGGCAGCGTGACGTCCTCGGAGGCGACCTCGCGGATGGACGACATCCGGCAGTCCTCCGGCTCCTCCGTCCTCACCGGCACCACCCACAGCTCCTCCTCCGGCGCCGCGGCCGGCTCCGCCCGGCACGTCGTCCGGGACATCCAGTCACTGCTGCGGGCCGTCGCCTCGGCCGAGGAGATTGCGGAAGCGGCGAACACCCTCGCCTCCAGCCATCCACAACTGGCAGAGTTCCTTCGTGTGTACGGCGCCGGGCGGACCGCGGAAGCGATCACCCACTACGAGGCGCACCAGGGCTGAACGCAGCAGGACTGGACAGATCAGGGCCGGACGCAGCAGCAGGGGGGCGGGTCGCAGTTCATGGGTGAGGTCTTCGCAGGCCGGTACGAGCTGGTGGACCCGATCGGACGGGGCGGCTCGGGCGCGGTCTGGCGCTCGTGGGACCACCGCCGGGGGCGGTACGTCGCGGCGAAGGTGCTCCAGCAGCGGGACGCGCACGCCCTGCTGCGCTTCGTCCGCGAACAGGCGATGCGGATCGACCATCCGCACGTCCTCGCGCCCGCCAGCTGGGCCGCCGACGACGACAAGGTCCTGTTCACCATGGACCTGGTCCGCGGCGGATCGCTCTCGCACCTGATCGGCGACTACGGGCCGCTGCCCCCGCACTTCGTCTGCGCACTGCTCGACCAGCTGCTGTCCGGGCTGACGGCCGTCCATGCCGAGGGCATCGTGCACCGCGACATCAAGCCCGCCAACATCCTGCTGGAGGCCACCGGCACCGGTCAGCCGCACCTGCGGCTGTCGGACTTCGGCATCGCCATGCGCAAGGGCGAGCCGCGGCTGACCGAGGCCGACTACGTCGTCGGCACGCCGGGCTACTTCGCGCCCGAGCAGATGCTGGGCGCCGAGCCCGACTTCCCGGCGGACCTGTACGCGGTCGGCCTCGTCGCCCTCTACCTGCTCAGCGGGCAGAAGCCGGACGCCCAGGCGATCTTCGAGCGCTACCTGAACGAGGGCGTCCCGCGGGCCCCGCAGGGCGTGCCCGAGCCGATGTGGCAGGTCGTCGGCAATCTGCTGCAGCCCGACCCGGACGCCCGCTTCCGCACGGCCACCGGCGCCCGCAAGGCGCTGGCCTCCGCGGTCGAGCTCCTGACGGTCCCCGGCCTGGACGACGAGCCGGTCGAGGTCTTCGACCAGATCGGCCCGCTCCCCGAGGGCTTCGACGCCCAGGGCCCGCGCCGCAAGGCCCGGCAGCTCGCCTCCGAGGAGACCGGCAGCTTCCGCCTCCCGGCCCCCCAGCCGCCGGCCCTCCCGGCCCCGGCGCCCGCCCCGCACCAGCCGACCACGAACGGCCACCCGCCGACCGGGACCCGGACCCCGCCTCCACCTGCGCAGAACCCGTACGCGACCGCCGTGCCGGTCCAGCCTTCGGCGGCGGCCGAGGTCCAGGCGCAACAGCCCACGGGGCCGCCCCGGCAGCCGGAGCCCACCCGCCCGTACACGGCGGCGGTGCACACCGGGCCGCCCGCCGGACCGCTCGCCGCACACGCGTCCCCGCAGACGCGACGACCGGGACCACCGGCCAAGCTGGTGATCCCGATCCTCATCGTCGCCGCGCTCTGCTTCGCGGTCGGCATCTGGGCCCTGACCGCGGCCTAGGGGCGCGCGCTGGCTCCCGCTGCCGCAACCAGGCCTTGTGGCGCCCGCTACCAGGCCTGCGGCGGCCCGTAGCCGGACTGCGGGCCCTGCGGCGGCTGCGGCCCCTGCGGCGGCTGCGGGGCGGCGACCCGCGGGCGCCGCCGCGCCGCCACCATCCACACCGCCAGGCTCAGCAGCAGCACCGTGCCCGCGCCCAGCGCCGCGAAGGCCACCAGCCGCATCGTGGAGTCCGAGCCGCCGCCGGTCGCCGTGCCGTCGGCCTTCGCCAGGTCGTCGCCGCCGATGCCGAACCCGGCCTTGGCCACGTCCCCGTCGTACCCCGGCGAGGGGGTCGCCGCGCCCTTCACGTCCAGCCGCAGGGTGACGCCGATGGGGGCGTCCACGACGTTCCTGACGCCCGGGTGGACGCTGACCGCGAAGTAGTACCAGCCGGCGAACCGGGTCGCCGAGACCTTGCTGCCGCTCTCGAACCGGTTCGCGTACAGGACCGGCACGGTCTGCCCGGTGATCGACACCTGCTTGCCCGCGTACGACTCCGTGTCGTCGTCGAGGTGCCCGCGGGCCGGGTTGTACGCGTCCAGGCGCACCCCGGCGCTCTGGTAGCCGCCCTCCTTGGCGGTGGGCGCGTTCGCGAAGTCGGCGAAGAGCACCGCGTGCTGGCCCCAGTCCACCGGCACCTTGTAGAACCGGGTCTCGCCGGGCAGCACCTTGTCGTTCCAGATGCCGGTCTTGATCGCCGCCGCGTCGTCGAAGCTCGTGCCGCCCTGCGCGGGTCGGGGCGTACCGGTCACCGGTGTGGGTGACGCCTCGGTGGCGCTGGAGGCGGGCTCGGGCCTGGCGTCGGCCTTGAGGGCCGGCTCGGACATGAAGCGGAGCTCGACGGGCCATTCGCCCGGGTCCGAGGTGCCGGCGCTCTCCCGGGTGATCTTCAGGGTGTAGCGGTTGGCCTCCTGGCAGCGCCCGTCCTTCTCGATGGTCCGCGCCGTGTAGCCGCCGACCGGCCGCGCCGCCCCGTCGTTGTCGAAGTGCGCGGTGTAGCTGTCGCAGTCGGTGCCGTCGGCGCTCTGCAGCTTGAGGTCGATGCCGTCCCCGTAGGTGACCTTGGCGCCCGGCTTCGGAATCGCGAACGCCGACAGGTACGCCGAGGACTTCGCGTCCAGGTCCACGCCGTAGTACTTGGTGTCGCCCACCTTGAGGGTGTCCTTGTAGGTACCGCCGGCCGTGAGCGCCTGGGCGTCGGCCGTCGTGGCCGCGCCCTTCACGGCCGTGCCCTGCGGCTGCCACACCGGCACGGCGGGGTCCGCCAGTGCCGTGCCCTGCAGCCCGGCGAGCGTCACGCCGGCCACCGCCGCCGCCACCACCAGTGCGCGCATCACGCCCCGCCCCTCTTGGTCCGGCGCACGAGCGCCACCCCTCCGACGGCCGCGAGCGCGACCGCCCCGCCCGCTCCTGCCGCGATCATGTCCTTGCCGGTCATGAATCCTCCCCCGTCCGAGCCGCCGCTGTCGCGGCCCGCGGCCGAATCGACATCCTTGTCGGCGGATTTGCCGTCGTCCTTGCCGTCGTCCTTCGCCTGGCCCTTGGCCAGCACCGGGGCCCGGTACTGCGGTCCGGCCAGTTCGTCGCCGGTCACGTCGACCCGCAGGACGACGCCGACCGCCGCGTTCTTCGCCAGCCGCGCCGCCCTCGGGCCGAGCGAGACGGCGATGTAGTAGTCCCCCGCGCTGTGCACGGCGGGTGCCGAGCCGCCGGTGACCCAGCGGTTGGTCCACGTCACCGGCACCGTGCCGAGCCCCACGGAGAGCGGTTTGCCGGTGTAGCTGCGGTGGTCGCTGCCGCCGGAGGCGTCCCGCACCGGCTGCCGGCCGGGCCCGTACGTCCCCGTCTCGACGTAGCTCCAGGTGGAAGCCCCGGAGGCGTCGTCGAGGACCGGCTCGTTGGCGAACTCGGCCGCGTAGCTGAGCTGTTGTCCCCAGCCCAGCCGCACCTTGTAGAAGCGGGTCTGCGCCGGCAGCAGCTTGTCGCGCCAGACGCCCTTGGTGAGCGCGGTGGCGTCGTTGAAGCCGGTGCCGCCCGTGAGGTCGCGCGGATCGCCGGCGAGCGGCGCGGGCTTGTCCCCGTACGCCGTCTCGGCGGCCGCGGGTGTCGTCCCGGCCTTGAGCGCCGCCTCGCTGCCGTACCGGAGCTCGATGGGCCACCGGCCCTGGTCGGAGCCCGGCGCGCTCGTACGGTGCACCGAGAGCAGGTAGCGGCCGGCCTCGTCGCAGCTGCCGCCGCCCTTGGAGGTGGGCACCCGGCTCACCGCCGTGGTGACGATCATCGCGCCCTCGTCCTGCCCGAAGTGCGCGGAGGCGGTGTCGCAGGTGAAGGCGTACTGGCCGCCGGACACCGCCTTCAGCTCGATGCCGTCGCCGTAGCCGACCTTGACGCCCGCCTGCGGCACCGCCGTCACCGCGAGGTCCGCGGTGGAGGTGGCGTCCAGGCCGGCCGCGTACCAGCGGGTCTCGCCGGGACCGATGGTGTCGAGGTACTGGCCGGGCGCGATGTCCGCCGCCCGCGCCGCGTTCGGGCCGCCGGTGACGCGGGTGCCCTCGAAGCGGTACCCGTCGGCGCTGAGCTGCGAAGCGCGCACCAGCTGGCGGGCGAGCGCGGCCGCGTCGGGGGCGTCGTAGTAGGCGCCGTGCCCGGCCCGGGCGACGCACTCCAGCTCCTCGCGGGCGGCGCCCTTCACCTGGAAGCCGATGGTGTCGATCCGCAGGCCGATCCCGTCGCCCGCGAGCCGGGCCGCCACCTCGCAGGGCTTGGGCGCCCCGCAGTTGGACTCGCCGTCGGAGATCAGCAGGATCGTGCGCCTGCCGTCCTTGGGCAGGTCGCCCGCGGCCCGGGTGAGCGCCAGGGCGGTCGGGGTGTCCCCCTTGGGCTGGACGGCCGCCACGGCCCTTTTCGTGGCGTCCCGGTCCAGCGGCACGACGGCCTGGGAGAGCTGGGTGTCGTCGCAGCCGTGCGGCTTGCCGGCGCCGTAGACCCGCAGCCCGGTCCGGTGGCCGTCCGGCAGGGTGTCCACGACGGTGCCGACGGCCTTGCGGGCCGACTCGATCCGGGTGCTGCCCGAGCCGTCGGGCCCCGCCATCGATCCCGACGAGTCCAGCACCATGATCAGGCTGTCGTCCGCGGCCGGTTCCGCCGCCAGCGCGGCCCCCGGGCCGCCGAGCGCCGCCAGGACGGAGATCAGCACCCCACCGCTCACCGCCCCGGCAAGCGCCCGCCACTGTGGTCGTTGCATGCTGTGCTCCCCCTCGGCCGGCGGTTTCTTTGCTACCGCGAAGGTATTGATTTGCGTGAGCAAACTCAAGCCGTTTCCGTCACGGTCCCGCAACAGCAAGAGGCCCCGACCGCGGAGCGGTCGGGGCCTCGGAGCACTTCGGCGTCTCAGACGCTCGCGCCGGAACCTGCCGGTACGGAGTCGGTCGCTTCCGTCCACAGATCCTGCTCGGCGCGGTCCGCCTGGATCTGGCGGTACACGAGGAGCCCGCCGACGGCGGCCAGTGCCACCAGGAGAAACTTCTTCACCGCGCGACCTCGTCCTTCTTGGATTGGGAGAGCCCTGACGCGCCCGACTATACACACCGACCGATACCGAACGGTGACCTGCACCCGCCCCAACTCCCGTACCGGACAGCACCCGCCGCAGCCCCCGGAAGAACCCGCCGCAGGCCGGGAGCCGACCCGTGCGGGACCCCGTACACAGCAAACGGCCCGTACGGATCAGGATCCGTACGGGCCGTTCAACGCGGTGGGCCTAACAGGACTTGAACCTGTGGCCTCTTCCTTATCAGGGAAGCGCTCTAACCGTCTGAGCTATAGGCCCGCGCTGCAACGAAAGATTAGCGCACCACAGGCCATGTCCCAAAATCGGTATCCGGAGCCCGGTTACTCGTCCTCCGCGAGCGTCAGCTCGACGCCCCCGACGAAGCCCGCGGACATGTTGTAGATGAAGGCGCCGAGGGTGGCCAGCGCCGTCGCGAGGACCACGTCGATCACCGCGATGACCGTGGTGATCACCAGGACGCGGGAGAGCGAGAGGAAGGACACCAGGTCGAAGCCGCCGCTGCCACCGCCCTCGGCCGTCGTCGCGTCGCTGATCGTGCTGCCGACCGTGCTGAAGACGCCGATCGCGTCCAGCACCATCCACAGCACCGCCACCGCCACGATCGTGCAGACGCCCAGCGCGATGGAGAGCAGGAAGCTGACCTTCATCACCGACCACGGGTCGGCCCTGGCCACCCGCAGCCGCGCCTTGCGCGTGCGCGGCACCGTACGGGCCGCAGGACGCGGCCTGCGGACGCCCGCGGCGGCCGGCGCCCCCGCACCGGCCCCCTGGGTGGCCGACGGCGGCTGGTAGGCCTGTGCGGGCTGGTGCGGCGGCTGCTCCGGTGCGCCCGGAACCCCCGCACCATAGGTCTGAAGCGGGCCCGCATGATGCGGCGGACGGGTGTCGGTCACGATGGATCCCCCCTGCTGCGGGCCGTTGCTCGTGGGGGAGCCAGGGGCACCGCCGCCGGCACCGGCCTGGGTGGCCGCCTGCGGCCGGTCCGGACCTCTCGTCCCGCCGGCAGCGGCGCCCGTGGCTCCACTCACGGTTACTCCTCGATTTCAGCGGTCGCGGGCTCGTCGCCCTCGACCTCTTCGGCGTCGACCTCGTCGGCCTCCGCGCCTGCCTCGGCGTTGCGCGCGATGCCCACTACGGCATCCCGCTTGCCGAGGTTGATCAGTTGGACGCCCATGGTGTCACGGCCCGTCTCCCTGACCTCGTTGACCCGCGTACGAATCACTCCGCCGCTGAGGGTGATGGCGAGGATCTCGTCGCTCTCCTCGACCACCAGCGCCCCGACGAGGGAACCGCGGTCCTCGACGATCTTCGCCGCCTTGATGCCGAGTCCGCCACGCCCCTGGACGCGGTACTCGTCCACCTTGGTGCGCTTGGCGTACCCGCCGTCCGTGGCGGTGAAGACGAACGTACCCGGCCTGACCACATTCATCGAGAGCAGTTCGTCGCCCTCGCGGAAACTCATGCCCTTGACGCCCGACGTGGCACGGCCCATCGGCCGCAGCGCGTCGTCCGTCGCGGTGAACCGGATGCACTGCGCCTTGCGGCTCACCAGCAGCAGATCGTCCTCGGCGGACACCAGCTCGGCGCCGATCAGCTCGTCGTCCGAGCCGTCCTCGGCCTCGCGCAGGTTGATGGCGATGACACCGCCGGCCCGCGGGGAGTCGTAGTCCTTGAGCGCGGTCTTCTTGACCAGCCCCGCCCTGGTGGCGAGCACCAGGTACGGCACGGCCGCGTAGTCCCGGATCGCCAGGATCTGGGCGATCTTCTCGTCCGGCTGGAACGCCAGCAGGTTCGCGACGTGCTGGCCGCGGGCGTCGCGCCCGGCGTCCGGCAGCTCGTACGCCTTCGCCCGGTAGACCCGGCCCTTGTTGGTGAAGAACAGCAGCCAGTGGTGCGTGGTGGAGACGAAGAAGTGGTCGACGAGGTCGTCCTGCTTCAGCTTCGCGCCGCGCACGCCCTTGCCGCCGCGCTTCTGCGACCGGTAGTCCTCGGTCTTGGTGCGCTTGACGTACCCGCCGTGGGTGATCGTGACGACGATGTCCTCTTCGGCGATCAGGTCCTCGATGGACATGTCACCGTCGAAGGGGATCAGCTTGCTGCGCCGGTCGTCGCCGAACTTGTCGACGATGACCGCCAGCTCCTCGCTGATGATCTGCCGCTGCCGCTCGGGCGAGGCCAGGATCGCGTTGTACTCGTTGATCTTGGCCTGCAGCTCGTCGTGCTCCGCGACGATCTTCTGCCGCTCCAGGGCCGCCAGGCGCCGCAGCTGCATCTCCAGGATCGCGTTCGCCTGGATCTCGTCGATCGACAGCAGGCCCATCAGGCCCTCGCGGGCGATCTCGACGGTGTTGCTGCGCCGGATCAGCGCGATGACCTCGTCGATCGCGTCCAGCGCCTTGAGCAGGCCGCGCAGGATGTGCGCCCGCTCCTCGGCCTTGCGCAGCCGGAAGCGCGTACGGCGGACGATGACCTCGACCTGGTGCGTCACCCAGTGCCGGATGAACGCGTCGATCGACAGGGTGCGCGGCACGCCGTCGACCAGCGCCAGCATGTTGGCGCCGAAGTTCGTCTGCAGGTCGGTGTGCTTGTACAGGTTGTTCAGCACGACCTTGGCGACCGCGTCGCGCTTGAGCACCACGACCAGGCGCTGCCCGGTGCGCGAGCTGGTCTCGTCGCGGACGTCGGCGATGCCGGCGACCTTGCCGTCCTTCACCAGGTCGGCGATCTTCTGCGCGAGGTTGTCCGGGTTCACCTGGTACGGCAGCTCCGTGACCACCAGGCACTGGCGGTTCTGGATCTCCTCGACGCTGACGATCGCGCGCATCGTGATCGAGCCGCGGCCCGTGCGGTACGCGTCCTCGATGCCGCTGCGGCCCACGACCAGCGCGCCGGTCGGGAAGTCCGGGCCCTTGATCCGCTCCAGGAGCGCTTCCAGCAGCTCCTCGTGCGAGGCCTCGGGGTTCTCCAGGTACCACTGCGCGCCCGCCGCGACCTCGCGGAGGTTGTGCGGCGGGATGTTGGTGGCCATCCCGACCGCGATCCCCGCGGAGCCGTTGACCAGCAGGTTCGGGAAGCGCGCCGGAAGGACCGTCGGCTCCTGGTTGCGGCCGTCGTAGTTGTCCTGGAAATTGACGGTGTCCTCGTCAATGTCGCGGACCATCTCCATCGACAGCGGCATCATCTTGCACTCGGTGTACCGCATGGCGGCGGCCGGGTCGTTGCCCGGGGAACCGAAGTTGCCGTTGGAGTCCACGAGCGGCATCCGCATCGACCAGTGCTGGGCGAGGCGGACCAGGGCGTCGTAGATCGAGGAGTCGCCGTGCGGGTGGTACGTACCCATGACGTCACCGACGACGCGGGCGCACTTGTAGAAGCCCTTCTCGGGCCGGTAGCCGCCGTCGTACATCGCGTACAGCACCCGGCGGTGCACCGGCTTGAGGCCGTCACGGACGTCGGGCAGCGCGCGCGACACGATGACGGACATCGCGTAGTCGAGATAGCTGCGCTGCATCTCGGTCTCGAGGCCCACCGGCTCGATGCGCACGGTGCTGCTGGTCTCGTCCTCGGCGGGCACGGCCGCCTCTTCTTCGGGCGTCACGGGGGGGTTCTCGTCGGCCATTGCTGGTCAAAGTCCTTTCGGGCGGCGGCGGTGGGGCCGACTCAGATGTCGAGGAAGCGGACGTCCTTGGCGTTGCGCTGGATGAACGAGCGCCGCGCCTCGACGTCCTCGCCCATCAGCACCGAGAACAGGTCGTCGGCCTGCGCGGCGTCGTCCAGGGTGACCTGGCCCAGCACGCGGTGGTCGATGTCCATGGTGGTGATCCGCAGCTCCTCGGCGTTCATCTCGCCGAGGCCCTTGAAGCGCTGGATCGCGTCTTCCCGGACCCGCTTGCCCTGCTGGCGGCCGATCTCCATCATCGCGTCGCGCTCGCGGTCGGAGTACGCGTACCCGAAGTCGTCCCGGCTCCACTTGATCTTGTAGAGCGGCGGGCGGGACAGGTACACGTGGCCGGCCTCGACCAGCGGGCGCATGAAGCGGAAGAGGAACGTCAGCAGCAGGGTGTTGATGTGCTGGCCGTCGACGTCGGCGTCAGCCATCAGGATGATCTTGTGATAGCGGAGCTTCTCGATGTCGAAGTCCTCGTGCACACCGGTGCCGAAAGCGCTGATCAGCGCCTGGACCTCGGTGTTCTGCAGGATCTTGTCGATCCGCGCCTTCTCCACGTTCAGGATCTTGCCGCGGATCGGGAGGATCGCCTGGTACTGCGGGTTGCGGCCCGACTTCGCGGAACCACCGGCCGAGTCACCCTCGACGATGAAGATCTCGCACTTCGTCGGGTCGTTCGACTGGCAGTCGCTCAGCTTGCCCGGCAGCGACGCGCTCTCCAGCAGCCCCTTGCGACGGGTCAGATCCCGCGCCTTGCGGGCCGCGACCCGCGCGGTGGCCGCGTTGATCGACTTGCGGATGATGTCCGCGGCCTCGTTGGGGTTGCGGTCCAGCCAGTCCGTCAGGTGCTCGTGCACGGCCTTCTGCACGAAGGTCTTGGCCTCGGTGTTGCCCAGCTTGGTCTTCGTCTGGCCCTCGAACTGGGGCTCGCCCAGCTTGACGGAGATGATCGCCGTGAGACCCTCGCGGATGTCCTCGCCCGCGAGGTTGTCGTCCTTCTCGCGGAGGAACTTCTTCTCGCGCGCGTAGCGGTTCACCAGCCCGGTGAGCGCCGCACGGAAGCCCTCCTCGTGCGTACCGCCCTCATGGGTGTGGATCGTGTTCGCGAAGCTGTAGACACCTTCGGTGTACTGCGTGTTCCACTGCATCGCGACCTCGACGGAGAGCAGCCGCTCCTTGTCCTCGGACTCGATGTCGATCACCGTCGGGTGAATCAGCTCGCCCTTGCGGGAGTTGAGGTGGTTCACGAAGTCGACGATGCCGCCCGGGTAGTAGTACTTCACCGAGCGCACCTGGGGGGCGTCCTCCGCCTCCTCGACCACCTCGGCGCCGACGGTGGCCTTCGCCGACTCGCGCTCGTCGGTCAGCGTGATCGTCAGGCCCTTGTTGAGGAAGGCCATCTCCTGCAGGCGCCGCGACAGCGTCTCGAAGGAGTACTCGACGGTCTCGAAGATGTCCGGGTCGGCCCAGAACGTCACGGTGGTGCCCGTGGTGGACGACGCCTCGTTCTTCGCCAGCGGCGCGGTCGGCACACCCAGCTTGTAGTCCTGCGTCCAGCGGAAGCCGTCGCGGTTGACCTCGACGGTGACCTTCGTCGACAGCGCGTTGACGACCGAGACGCCGACGCCGTGCAGACCGCCGGAGACGGCGTAGCCGCCGCCGCCGAACTTGCCGCCCGCGTGCAGCACGGTCATGACGACCTCGATGGCGGGCTTGCCCTCGGACGCGACGATGTCGACGGGGATGCCGCGGCCGTTGTCGACGCAGCGCACGCCGCCGTCGGCCAGGATCGTCACGTCGATGGTGTCCGCGTACCCGGCGAGGGCCTCGTCGACCGAGTTGTCGACCACCTCTTGGACCAGGTGGTGCAGACCGCGCTCACCGGTGGAGCCGATGTACATGCCCGGACGCTTACGGACCGCGTCGAGGCCCTCGAGCACGGTGATCGCGCTGCCGTCGTAGACCGGGGTGGAGTTCTCGTTGGGGTTGCCGGAATCGGCCACGAAGCGCCCTTTCTGGCACAGCACGAGCCGCCTCCCGCCGAGCGGGATCGGCTGCGTCGTTCGACATGTACCGCGACTGGGCGGCTTACGTATCAGTCTACCGGTAGCGCCGACATGAATGGGGCTTTGGCGGTACCTGAGTTCCCACGTGCCGTCCTGAACCACACTCGCCCGACTCCCTACACGTGGACCAGGGCCAGAAACGGCTCACGCAGGCGTCCAGGGCTTCTGGCTGTCAACCCTCGATTACGGTGAGCAGGGTCTCAGCAGACACAGGGTCCTCACCCGTACGTGTCGCCCGGACCCTTGCTGCCGGGCGCCCGCAGCCGGCCGTACGTGCGCGGCGGACCCATCGGCCCCAGCACCTTGATCAACTTCACCGTGCCGTGCCCCAGATCGCTGTTCAGGCGCGCGACCAGCGTCGGAGCCAGCAGCCGCAGCTGCGTCGCCCACGCCGTCGAGTCGCACTGCACGGTCAGGACGCACTCCTCCTCGTCGTACTTGGCGGGCTCGCAGTGCTGCGCCACGTCCTCGCCGACGATCTGCGGCCAGCGGCCGGTCACCCCACCCACGGCGGCCGGCGCCTCCCAGCCGCGCTCGGTGATCAGCCGGCTGATCGCGGCGCCCAGCGGCAGCGGATCGCGGCCGTCGGCGCGCGCACCGCTGCGCAGGCCCCCTCTGCGCGCCTGCTTCTTCTGCTGCGTCGCGGCCCCCCGCGCCCGCGCCTGCTCCTTGGCGGCGCGCAGCGCGACCCGCGCCAGGTCGACGCCCGAGGGGCCGTCGCCCGGGGACGCGGCGTCCGCCGGGGCGCCGGCACCCGGCGCCTCCGACCGGGACAGGGGCACCGCTCCCGGGGTTCCCGAGGACTGCGGGGCCGGTCCGCCCGCGCCCGGCTTCCCCGTGCCCCGGCCGCCCGACGGCAGCTGCCCGCTCATGACACACGCTCCGCGGCGCCCTGTTCCACGGCGAACCGCGCCCCAGCCAGCAGATCCGGCACATCGTCCTCCACAGCAGCGGTGACCAGCACCTGTTCGCCCGGCGCCACCAGCTCGGCAAGCCGCCGCCGGCGCTTGGCGTCGAGCTCGGCGAAGACGTCGTCCAGGATCAGCACCGGCTCCCTGCCGTCCGCGCTCAGCAGCTCGTACGAGGCCAGCCGCAGCGCCAGCGCGTACGACCAGGACTCGCCGTGGCTCGCGTACCCCTTCGCCGGCAGCCGTCCCAGGTTCAGCAGCAGATCGTCCCGGTGCGGGCCGACGAGCGTCACGCCCCGCTCGATCTCCTGCTTGCGGGACTCGCCCAGCGCCTCCAGCAGCAGCCCGGACAACTCCTCGCGGCCGCTCGCTCCGGCGAGTCGTTCGCCGATCGAACTGCGGTACTCCAGGACGACCGGGCCGCCCCCCGGCGCCAGCTGCTCGTACGCCTTGTCGGCCAGCGGCTGGAGCGCGGCTGTCAGGTCCAGCCGCTGCGCGAGCAGCTCAGAGCCGACGGCCGCCAGATGCTGGTCCCAGACGTCCAGGGTCGACAGGTCGCCGCCCTTGCCGCCGTGCCTGCGGGCCATCGCCGCGCTCTTCAGCAGCGTGTTGCGCTGCTTCAGCACCCGCTCGTAGTCCGACCGGGTACCCGCCAGGCGCGGGGTGCGGGTGGTGAGCAGCTCGTCCAGGAAGCGGCGGCGCTCACCGGGATCGCCCTTCACCAGGGCGAGGTCCTCGGGCGCGAACAGCACCGAGCGCAGGATGCCCAGCACGTCACGCGGCCGGACCTGGTTGGAACGGTTGATCCGGGCCCGGTTCGCCCGGCCCGGGTTGATCTCCAGCTCGACGAGCTGCTGGCGGTCGCCGTGCACCACCTGGGCCCTGACCACCGCGCGCTCCGCGCCCGAGCGCACCAGCGGCGCGTCGGAGGCCACCCGGTGGCTGCCCAGCGTGGCCAGGTACCCGACCGCCTCGACGAGGTTGGTCTTGCCCTGCCCGTTGGGCCCCACGAAAGCGGTGACGCCCGGGTCGAGGGGTACCTCGACCCGGGCGTACGAACGGAAGTCGGCTAGCGACAGGTGCGCTACGTGCATGGCTGTGCGCCGGCCTCCCCGGTCATGACTACTTCTTGTTCTCGACCGCGTGTCCGCCGAACTGGTTGCGCAGTGCGGCGATCATCTTCATCTGCGGGGAGTCGTCCTGGCGGGACGCGAAACGGGCGTACAGCGACGCGGTGATCGCCGGCAGCGGCACCGCGTTGTCGATCGCGGCCTCCACCGTCCAGCGGCCCTCGCCGGAGTCCTGCGCGAAGCCGCGCAGCTTCTCCAGGTGCTCGTCGTCGTCCAGCGCGTTGACCGCCAGGTCGAGCAGCCAGGAGCGGATGACGGTGCCCTCCTGCCAGGAGCGGAAGACCTCGCGGACGTCGGTGACCGAGTCCACGGCCTCCAGCAGCTCCCAGCCCTCGGCGTAGGCCTGCATCATGGCGTACTCGATGCCGTTGTGGACCATCTTGGCGAAGTGGCCGGCGCCGATCTTGCCCGCGTGGACCGAGCCGAACTCGCCCTCGGGCTTGAGGGCGTCGAACACGGGCTGCACCTTGGCGACGTCCTCCGCGGAGCCGCCGTACATCAGCGCGTAGCCGTTCTCCAGGCCCCAGACGCCGCCGGAGACGCCGCAGTCGACGAAGCCGATGCCCTTGGCCTTCAGCTCCTCGCCGTGCTTCTCGTCGTCGGTCCAGCGGGAGTTCCCGCCGTCGACGACGATGTCACCGGGGGAGAGCAGGCCGCCGAGCTCGTCGATGGTCGACTGGGTGGCAGCACCGGCCGGGACCATCACCCACACGACCCGCGGACCCTTGAGGCTGTCCACAAGCTCCTTGAGGCTGTGGACATCGGCGACGTCCGGGTTCCGGTCGTAGCCGATGACGGTGTGGCCCGCGCGGCGGATGCGCTCGCGCATGTTGCCGCCCATCTTGCCGAGACCGATGAGACCGAGCTCCATCACAGATCCTTCGTTCGAAGCGTGCCTGACCTACGACGAGCCTACGACGGCCCCGCGCGCCCGGCGCAGCCGGAGACCCGCGCAGGTCAGCCGGAGAGGCGCACCGGCATGATCAGGTACTTGTAGGCGTCGTCCGCCTCCGCGTCCACAGCCGGGCGGCCGCTGAGCAGCGCGGGCTTGGTGGACGTGGTGAAGGAGAGCTGCGCGACCGGCGAGTCGATCGCGCTGAGGCCGTCCAGCAGGAACGTCGGGTTGAAGGCGATCGAGATGTCGTCGCCGTCGAGCTTGGAGTCGACGCGCTCCACAGCCTGTGCGTCGTCGCTGGAGCCGGCCTCCAGGGTGAGGACGCCCTGCTCGAAGCTCAGCCGCACCGGGGTGTTCCGCTCGGCGACCAGAGCGACGCGCTTGACCGCCTCGACGAAGGGCGCGGTCTCGATGACGGCGACCGAGGCGAACTCGGTCGGGAAGAGCGTGCGGTACTTCGGCAGGTCGCCTTCGAGCAGCCGGGTGGTGGTGCGGCGCCCGGCGCCCTCGAAGCCGATCAGGCCCTCACCGGCACCGGAGCCCGCCAGCGCGATGGAGACGGTGTCTCCGCTGGTCAGGGACTTGGCGGTGTCCAGCAGGGTCTTGGCGGGCACCAGGGCGACCGCGGAGATGTCCGCCTGCTCGGGCTTCCACATGAACTCGCGGACCGCGAAGCGGTAGCGGTCGGTGGCGGCGAGGGTGACCGTGTCGCCCTCGATCTCGATCCGCACGCCGGTGAGGACCGGCAGCGTGTCGTCCCGGCCGGCGGCGATGGCCACCTGGGCGGCCGCGGCGGCGAAGACCTCACCGGGCACCGTGCCGGACGCGACCGGCATCGCGGGCAGTGCCGGGTACTCCTCCACAGGCAGGGTGTGGAGTGTGAATCGCGAGCTGCCGCAGACCACGGTGACGCGGGAGCCCTCGGTCGAGATCTCCACAGGCCTGTTGGGGAGTGCCCGCGTGATGTCGGCGAGCAGCCGGCCGGAGACGAGGACCGTGCCGTCCTCCTCGACGTCCGCGTCGACGGCGACCCGGGCCGAGACCTCGTAGTCGAAGCCGGAAAGGCTGAGCCTGCCCTCCTCCGCCTTCAGCAGCAGTCCGGCGAGGACCGGCACCGGGGGACGGGCCGGAAGGCTGCGGGCTGCCCAAGCCACTGCCTCGGCGAGTACGTCGCGCTCCACCCGGATCTTCACCGGAACCGCCTCCTGCTTGTTGCTGGCTGTCGGTGAACAGTCTGACAGCCGCCGCCGACAGTCGGTGCGGGTTGAGGTCAAGCCGGGCACGGCGGTGTCGGGCGGCTCCGGCCCGAGTTGTGCACAGCCCATGCTTCCAGGCAGGTTCCCAGTTATCTATGTGTAGTCGTAGTAATAGGTGTTGTGGATACCGTGGATAAGTGGTTCCTGCGCAGGTCAGAGCACGTTTTTTATCCACCGCGCCTGTGGGCGGAGCCGGTGCATAACCTGCCGCTTCTGTGGACGGCCAGAAGTTGTGCACACCGCGTACACAGGGGACCCCCACTTCTCCCCAGCACTGTCCCCAGAAATACCCGGGTTCTCCCCAGCCCAATCCACCCCCCTCGTGTGACGCGGTTCACTCTCCTCGGGGACAGACACCGTTTTGTTGCCGAACAGTGGACAAACGTGTGGAGAAGCTTGGATTAGCTGTGCACAACCGCCTCAAACCTGTGGGCGGCCGGTGGACAACCGTCGGACCGTCCGTTGCCCACAATTTTTGTCCACAGGGTGTGGACAACGGTTTCCCACAAATCCACATGCCGCTGACCTCGCCTGATGAGTATGCAGCGGGCCTGCCTGTGGAGGCAGTTGGGACAACTTCCCAGTCCCCAGGGTGTGGACGGCCGTTTTGGCCCCGACCTGTGGAGAAGCCGCCGTCGGGGCCCGGCATTCGAACAAAAAGAAGCGCCCCGGGAGTTCGACTCCTGGGGCGCTCGCTGGTTCGGCCGTCGGATCCGGCCCGGATCGGGCTCAGTTCCGGCTCAGTTCCGGCTCAGTTCCGGCCCGGATCCGGCGTGAAATCAGCTCTTGATGCGGTTCGTCAGCTCGGTCACCTGGTTGTAGATGGACCGCCGCTCGGCCATCAGCGCCCGGATCTTGCGGTCCGCGTGCATCACCGTCGTGTGGTCGCGGCCGCCGAACAGCGCGCCGATCTTCGGCAGCGACAGGTCCGTCAGCTCGCGGCACAGGTACATGGCGATCTGACGGGCGGTGACCAGCACCCGGCTGCGCGACGATCCGCACAGGTCGTCCACGGCCAGGCCGAAGTACGCGGCGGTCTCCGCCATGATCGCGGGCCCGGTGATGTCCGGCACCGAGTCCTCGCCGCCCGGGATCAGGTCCTTGAGGACGATCTCCGTCAGCTGCAGGTCCACCGGCTGCCGGTTCAGGCTCGCGAACGCGGTGACGCGGATCAGCGCGCCCTCCAGCTCGCGGATGTTCCGCGAGATGCGCGACGCGATGAACTCCAGCACCTCGGGCGGGGCGTTGAGCTGCTCCTGCACCGCCTTCTTGCGGAGGATCGCGATCCGGGTCTCCAGCTCGGGCGGCTGGACGTCCGTGATCAGGCCCCACTCGAAGCGGTTGCGCAGCCGGTCCTCCAGGGTGACCAGCTGCTTGGGCGGCCGGTCGGAGGAGAGCACGATCTGCTTGTTCGCGTTGTGCAGGGTGTTGAAGGTGTGGAAGAACTCCTCCTGCGTCGACTCCTTGCTCGCGAGGAACTGGATGTCGTCGACCAGCAGGATGTCCATCTCGCGGTACCGCTTGCGGAAGGTGTCGCCCTTGCCGTCGCGGATGGAGTTGATGAACTCGTTGGTGAACTCCTCCGAGCTCACGTACCGCACCCGGGTGCCGGGGTAGAGGCTCCGCGCGTAGTGCCCGATCGCGTGCAGCAGGTGCGTCTTGCCGAGTCCGGACTCCCCGTAGATGAAGAGCGGGTTGTACGCCTTGGCCGGCGCCTCGGCGACCGCCACGGCCGCCGCGTGCGCGAAGCGGTTCGAGGAGCCGATGACGAAGGTATCGAAGAGGTACTTGGGGTTCAGCCGGGCCGTCGGCTCGTTCGGCGCGCTGCTCTGGCCGCTGCGGCCGGGAGGCGGCTGGTGCTGGTCGTGGCGGACCTGGTCGCGGTGGCCGGAGTCGTGCCGGCCGCTGTCGTGCCGGGCCGGGTCATGACGGGCCGGGTCATGGCGGTCGCGCTCCGGCGGCGGGGAGCGGTAGCCGCTCTGCGGCGCCGGGGGGTAGGACTCGCGGTCCCGGTCCGCCGAGTAGCGGTCCCGCTCGCCCTGGTAGCCGTCGCGCTCCTGGAAGCCGCCGAGCCGCTGCTGCTGCCAGGGGTCGTCGGAGGCCGGCCGCGGCGGCCAGTCGTCGGCGCCGGGGCGCCCGGAGGAGTGGTCGGGGTAGGCGCGGCGCATCCGGGGGCCGTCGTCGTGGGACGGACGCTCGGCCTGCGGGCGGTCGTAGGACTCGTCGTACTCGCGCCGGTGCTGTCCGTAGGGAGCGGGCTCCTGGACCGGCTCCTGCGGGGCCGGCGCCGGGCCGTCCTGGTCGCCGCCGGAGGCGACGGCGATGGCGATGCCCACGGGGTGCCCGAACTCACGGCTGAGGACCTCGGTGATCATCGGCAGCAGGCGCCCTTCGAGGACGCTCTTCGCGAACTCGTTCGGGGCGGACAGCACCGCGGTGCCCGCGACCAGGGCGAGCGGCTGGGTGCGCTTGAGCCACTCCGCGTCCTTCGGCTTCAGGTCCTCGCTCTCCACCAGGATCTTCTGGAGTACGCGTGGCCACACTGCGGCAAGATCGGCAGATACGTCAGCCACAGTGCACGCTCTCTCAGTCGCTGGTGGTGCCGAGGAATCCCACGAAGGTGTGGTTCTTGGGACGGGCGGGAAGAATGTCGGGTCGGGTGTGCGGTAGATGCCCGAGTTCGGCCACGGTAGTCAGCGCAGGCCCAGTGGTTCAAGTCGTTGTCCACAGGCTGTGCACAAACGGCGCCCCAGGTGACCCCGGTTTGACCGGATGGGTCAACCGCACGTACCGTATCGAGGTCGAGTTGTCGATGGCTGCTGCCGCCTGCCTACCGATGGGCGAGGATCAACCGGGACCCCCTGGAAGATCGTCAAGCGGTGCACCTAAATGGTCCGCGAGTTTCTCGTGGGCGCACGGTGACAGCCAGGCGACGTCCCGCCTTCACCCGATTTTCCCTGGAGCCCCCGAGTGAGCAAGCGCACCTTCCAGCCGAACAACCGTCGTCGTGCCAAGACCCACGGCTTCCGTCTGCGCATGCGTACGCGTGCAGGCCGCGCCATCCTGGCGACGCGCCGTGTCAAGGGCCGCGCCCGCCTGTCCGCCTGATCGCAACAGGTCACATGCCGTGCTGCCCACCGAGAATCGGCTGAGGCGGCGCCAGGACTTCGCGGCAGCGGTACGCCGAGGACGCCGAGCGGGTCGCCCGCTTATGGTTGTCCATCTGCAAGCAGAGACCATGGACCCGCACGTGCCGGGGGGGAACCCTCCCCCGGCACGTGCGGGTTTCGTCGTGAGCAAAGCAGTCGGCGGTTCCGTGCAGCGCAACCTCGTGAAGCGCCGGCTGCGTCACCTCATACGCGAGCGGCTGGCCCTGCTGCCCCCCGGTAGCCTGGTAGTCGTACGAGCGCTGCCCGGAGCGGGTGGTGCTGACCATGCACAGCTGGCCCGCGACCTGGACGCCGCCCTGCAGCGGCTGCTGGGAGGGGTTGCGCGATGAAGTACCCGCTGCTGGCACTGATCAAGGTGTACCAGTGGACCATCAGCCCGTTGCTGGGTCCGGTCTGCCGGTACTACCCCTCGTGCTCGCACTACGGGTACAAAGCCATCGACGTGCATGGAGCGGTCAAGGGATCGGCACTGACCGCCTGGCGCATCCTGCGGTGCAATCCGTGGTCGCCCGGCGGCGTCGATCACGTTCCGCCACGTAAACGCCCCCCGTGGCACGATCGGCTGCGCAGTATGTTGCGCGACAGCAAGGGCGGTCCCGCCGCCGTCGCTGAGACCAGCCCGGCCGCAGAGACCTCGCCCCATGCTCAAGGAGCCTGATTAGTGGACACGATCTCGAGTCTGTTCAGTTTTATCACCACACCGGTCTCCTGGATCATCGTCCAGTTCCACTCGGTGTACGGGAAGATCTTCGGCGCCGACAGTGGCTGGGCCTGGGGCCTGTCCATCGTGTCGCTCGTGGTCCTGATCCGGATCTGTCTGATCCCGCTGTTCGTGAAGCAGATCAAGTCGACCCGCAACATGCAGGCGCTCCAGCCGAAGATGAAGGCGATCCAGGAGCGCTACAAGAGCGACAAGCAGCGACAGTCCGAAGAGATGATGAAGCTGTACAAGGAGACGGGTACCAACCCGCTCTCCTCGTGCCTGCCGATCATCGCCCAGTCGCCGTTCTTCTTCGCCCTGTACCGCGTACTGAGCAGCATCGCCAGCGGTGACACGATCGGTTCGATCAACCAGCCGCTGCTGGACAGCGCCAAGAAGGCGCACATCTTCGGCGCCCCGCTGGCGGCCAAGTTCACCGAGAGCTCCGACAAGGTCGCGGCGCTCGGAGCCTCGATCACGGACGTCCGGGTCGTCACCGCGATCATGATCGTCCTGATGTCGGCGTCGCAGTTCTACACGCAGCGCCAGCTGATGACGAAGAACGTCGACATGACGGTGAAGACGCCGTTCATGCAGCAGCAGAAGATGCTGATGTACATCTTCCCCGTCATGTTCGCCGTGATGGGTATCAACTTCCCCGTCGGTGTCCTCGTCTACTGGCTGACCACCAACCTGTGGACCATGGGCCAGCAGATGTTCGTCATCCGCCGGAACCCGACGCCGGGCAGCCTCGCCTTCAACCAGCGCCAGGAGCGGCTGCGGGCCAAGGGCAAGCTGGTGGAACCGCCCGAGGAGATCGCGGCCAAGGAGGCCGTCGAGGTCGCCCGCGCCAACCGCCAGCAGCCGAAGCGGCAGACCAAGGCGCGCCGTACGACGGCCGCCGGCACCGCGCAGGGCTCCGTGGCCGGATCGGCCGCCGCGCCGGGCAAGACGGCGGACAAGCCGAGCCTGACGAAGAAGGAGCCCGGCGACGCCAAGCCCGCCACCGGCACCGGCTCCGGAGCGTCCGGCTCCCCCAGAACGTCCAAGGGCGGACAGCGCAAGGGTCAGCAGCGCCCCAAGCACCCGTCCAAGAAGTAGTGCAGAACCTGATGAGGAGCCCATCCGTGACGGAAGGCAACAGCACCACTGTGACCGACGGCGGCTCCGCCGATCGCCTCTCCCGCCTGGAGCAGGAAGGCGAGATCGCCGCCGACTACCTGGAGGGTCTGCTGGACATCGCGGACCTCGACGGGGACATCGACATGGACGTCGAGGGCGAGCGAGCTGCTGTCTCGATCGTCGGCGACTCCTCCAGCCGTGACCTGAACAAACTGGTCGGGCGGGACGGCGAGGTGCTCGAGGCACTGCAGGAGCTGACCCGGCTCGCGGTGCACCGGGAGACCGGCGACCGCAGCCGGCTGATGCTGGACATCGGTGGCTTCCGGGCCCGCAAGCGGACCGAGCTGGCGCTGCTGGGCGCCAAGGCGGCGGACGAGGCGAAGGGCACCGGGCAGCCGGTCAAGCTCGACCCGATGACGCCGTTCGAGCGCAAGGTCGTGCACGACGCGGTCGCGGCCGCCGGGCTGCGCAGCGAGTCCGAGGGCGAGGAGCCCGAGCGCCGGGTTGTCGTGCTCCCGGTCTGATCGGGCCGAGCACGGCCCAGTACTGCTCAGTCGGCCCCGTCTGCTCGCGGACGGGGCCGATCCTTGTAAGCCTGGAGTCGCCGCAGTGCGGCAGCCGGGATCGATGGAAAGGACAGTCCTCGTGACGGAGGCAGCAGCGGAGGCGGCGGCGGAACTTCCCGCACCGCCCGAGCAGGCGCAGGCAGTGTTCGGCGAGCGTTTCGCCGATGCGGTCCGCTATGCGGAGCTGCTGGCCGACGCGGGGGTGCGCCGGGGTCTGATCGGTCCTCGCGAGGTGCCCCGGCTGTGGGAGCGGCACCTGTTGAACTGCGCGGTGCTCTCCGAGGTGATCCCGCAGGACAGGACGGTCTGCGACGTCGGCTCCGGCGCGGGGCTGCCGGGCATCCCGCTGGCCCTGGCCCGGCCGGATCTGCAGATCACCCTGCTGGAGCCGCTGCTGCGCAGGACCACGTTCCTGGACGAGGTCGTCAAGCTGCTGTCGCTGTCCAACGTCACCGTGGTGCGCGGGCGTGCCGAGGAAATGGTGGGCAAGCTTCCCGCGGTGGACGTGGTGACGGCCCGCGCGGTGGCGCCGCTGGAGCGGCTGGCCGGCTGGGGGCTGCCCCTGCTGCGTCCGCACGGCGAGATGGCCGTGCTCAAGGGGGACACGGCCGAGGAGGAGCTGAAGGCGGCGCGGGCCGCGCTCGGCCGGCTCGGTGCGGTGGAAACCTCCGTGGTGCAGGTCGGCGACGGCGTGGTGGATCCGCTGTCGACGGTGGTGCGGGTCGTGGTCGGGGAGAGCCCCGGCGGGGTGCGGGCCGCTACGCGCAGGGCGAAGGCGGCGCGGGCGAGCCGGGCGGCGAAGAGTTCCGGCCGACGCCGTCACTGAGGCTCGTGGGGGCGCGTTCTACTCCATACAAACGGCCAAAACGACATAATTCGGAGTGTCTCCGGGATATGAGACACGCGGCTGTGCATCGTGTTCCACGTGAAACGTCGCTCCCTGCTCCCAGGAGTCCTCACCCGCGGTCGTGCGGCGGCTGAGGCGCGCGCAAACAAGCCCTCGAAGTCGGCCCATGAGGTGGATTCATCCACAGGCAGTCGGGCCTCGCTGGTTCACGACCCCGAAAGCATGGCAGGCTCTGTGCATTGCGAGCCTGTAGTCGAGGAGAGTGAATCCTTGCGGTCCGACGCCAACATCGCGGGGCCGATGACCGATCCGGTCCCCGGTCCCCGTTCGGAATCATTCGGGGGGGATGTTTCACGTGAAACATTGCCCCCGATGGACGACACCCCCATCGGTCGCGCCGCCCAGTTGGCGGTAGAAGCGCTCGGTCGGGCCGGCGAGGGCCTCCCTCGGCCGGCTCAGACCCGCGTGATGGTGGTGGCCAATCAGAAGGGCGGGGTCGGGAAGACCACGACCACGGTCAACCTCGCTGCCTCGCTCGCGCTCCACGGCGCCCGCGTGCTGGTGATCGACCTCGATCCCCAGGGCAACGCCTCCACGGCGCTGGGCATCGACCACCATGCCGATGTCCCGTCGATCTACGACGTCCTGGTGGAGAGTCGCCCGCTCTCCGAGGTCGTCCAGCCGGTCCTCGACGTCGAGGGGCTGTTCTGCGCTCCGGCCACGATCGACCTCGCCGGCGCGGAGATCGAACTGGTCTCCCTGGTGGCGCGGGAGAGCCGGCTGCAGCGGGCCATCGAGGCCTACGAGCAGCCGCTGGACTACGTCCTCATCGACTGCCCGCCCTCGCTCGGCCTGCTCACCGTGAACGCCCTGGTGGCCGGCGCCGAGGTGGTCATCCCGATCCAGTGCGAGTATTACGCGCTGGAAGGCTTGGGACAGCTGCTGAAGAACGTGGACCTGGTCCGCGCTCATCTCAACCCCAAGCTGCATGTATCAACCATCCTGCTGACCATGTACGACGGCCGTACCCGGCTCGCCGCCCAGGTCGCAGACGAGGTGCGTACCCACTTCGGCAAGGAAGTGCTGCGCACGAGCATCCCCCGCTCGGTCCGGATCTCGGAGGCACCCAGCTACGGCCAGACCGTGCTGACCTACGACCCGGGATCCAGCGGGGCCCTGTCCTACCTCGAAGCGGCACGCGAGATGGCTCTGCGTGGCGCTGAGGGCACCAATGAGCATGATCAGCACAGCATGTCGGAGGGGATCCAGTGAGTGATCGACGCAGAGGGCTCGGCCGTGGTCTAGGCGCGCTGATCCCAGCGGCGCCGTCATCGGCGACCACGTCGCCGTCGGCGGTACCGCTTCTGACAGCGGACCGCACCATGCTGGCGGCCACCAAGGTCGCCGGTCTGAGCCCCAGAACCCACGATGCTCCGCCGTCGGTGGACATCCCGGTTTCACGTGAAACAGAACCGGTCCCGGCAGCAGCCGAAGCGCCCTCGGCGCCGAGCGCGTACTTCGCCGAGCTGCCGATCGACTCGATCACGCCGAACTCGCGCCAGCCCCGTGAGGTGTTCGACGAGGACGCGCTGAACGAGCTCATCACCTCCATCAAGGAGGTGGGCCTGCTCCAGCCGGTCGTCGTACGGCAGGCGGGACCCGAGCGCTACGAGCTCATCATGGGCGAGCGCCGGTGGCGGGCCTGCCGGGAGGCCGGTCTGGCGAACATCCCGGCGATCGTCCGGGCCACCGAGGACGAGAAGCTTCTCCTGGACGCGCTCCTGGAGAACCTGCACCGCGCCCAGCTGAACCCGCTGGAAGAGGCGGCGGCCTACGACCAGCTGCTGCGCGACTTCGCCTGCACCCACGAGCAGCTGGCCGACCGGATCGGGCGTTCCCGCTCGCAGGTCTCCAACACGCTGCGCCTGCTGAAGCTCTCGGCGCCCGTGCAGCGACGGGTCGCGGCCGGAGTGATCTCCTTCGGGCACGCACGCGCGCTGCTCTCGTTGGAGGACGGCGAGGACCAGGATCTGCTCGCGCACCGCATCGTGGCCGAGGGGCTGTCGGTGCGGGCGGTCGAAGAGATCGTGACCCTGATGAACGCGGAGCCGAAGTCCGAGAAGAAGGTCGTGGGCCCGCGGGCCGGACGGCGGGTCTCGCCGGCGCTGACCAATCTCGCCACGCGGCTGTCGGACCGCTTCGACACCCGGGTCAAGGTCGACCTGGGGCAGAAGCGCGGAAAGATCGTCGTGGAGTTCGCCTCGATAGAGGATCTGGAGCGGATCCTGGGGACGATGGCCCCCGGTGAGGGCAAGGTCCTGGAGAGCCGGCTCGACGAGGAACCTGACGACGACGTCGAGTGAGTCCGGTCCCGAAAGAGCGGGTGGCGTTCCGAAAGGAACGCCACCCGCTCTTTGCTTGTCCTCAGTGTCCCGGGACAGGGGGCGAGACTACGATGCTGAGGAGGTAGGGAGCCTCTCTGGGGAGGGAAGCCCATGCGCGCGGTGAAGGTCGGACCTGAGCACGAGCGGCACATGGCAGCTCTCGTAGCCGCGGGACTGGGCTTGGGGGCGGTGGGGGGATTCGTGGGCAGTTTGGTTCGCGACAGAAATGAGGGCCTGGCCGTATGGGGCGTCGGCTCGTTCCGCTCACGTTGGACAACCTCTCGGATCTCCCCAAGCGCTGTAGATCCTGCGTCTTCTGGGAACTCGATCCGGTAAGCGGTGAGGCCGCCGTCCAGGCGGGCAAGCCGGAGCTGGAGAAGGAGGCCTGGATCTCCGCGGTCCTGCTGGAGTGGGGATCGTGCGGCCGGGTGGTGTACGTCGACGACGTCCCGGCCGGGTTCGTCCTCTACGCGCCACCGGCGTACGTCCCGCGTTCCACGGCGTTCCCCACCAGTCCGGTCTCTCCGGACGCGGTGCAGCTGATGACCGCCAGGATCATGCCCGGGTACCAGGGGCAGGGCATCGGGCGGGTCCTGGTGCAGACCGTCGCGAAGGATCTGGTGCGGCGCGGGGTGAAGGCGATCGAGGCGTTCGGCGACGCGAAGTGGGCCGAGCCGGGATGCGTCCTGCCGGCCGACCACCTGCTGGCGGTGGGCTTCAAGACGGTCCGCGCCCATCCGCGCTATCCACGGCTGCGGCTGGAACTGCGATCGACGATCTCCTGGAAGGAAGACGTGGAGATGGCGATCGATCGTCTGCTGGGCGCCGTCCAGAAGGAGCCGGCCCTCAGACCGCTCTGAGGCGCCTGCGCACCCCCGAACGCGAACAGGCCCGCTCCGGTGAGGAGCGGGCCTGTTTCACGTGGAACGGTCAGCGGCCCAGGGCCGCACGACGTCGGATCAGACGGCGTCGCCGATGAAGTCCGCGAGGTCGCGCTTGATGGCGGCCTTCGGCTTGGCACCCACGATGGTCTTGACGACCTCGCCGCCCTTGTAGACGTTGAGCGTCGGGATCGACATCACGCCGTACTTGGCAGCGGTGACCGGGTTCTCGTCGATGTTGAGCTTGACGATGGTGATCTCGTCGGGGTGCTCCGCGGCGATCGCCTCCAGGGAGGGGGCGATCTGCCGGCACGGGCCGCACCACTCGGCCCAGAAGTCGACCAGCACGGGCTTGTCGCTGGCGAGGACCTCCTCGGCGAAGGTCGCGTCGGTCACAATCTTGGTATTGCCGGCCACGGCAGTCTCCTCAGGCTCGATACGTGTGGGGGAGAGGGCTTTGACGGTCAGGCGGTCTTCTCGGCGTCCGCGAGGGCGGCGAGGAAGCGTTCGGCGTCCAGAGCGGCCGAGCAGCCGGTGCCGGCTGCCGTGATCGCCTGACGGTAGGTGTGGTCCACGACGTCACCGGCGGCGAAGACACCGGAGACGTTCGTGCGGGTGCTGGGCGCGTCGACGGTGAGGTATCCCTCGCCGTCCAGTTCCAGCACGCCCTTGAACAGCTCGGTGCGCGGGTCGTGGCCGATGGCGATGAACAGCCCGGTGACGGGCAGCTCCGAGGTCGCACCGGTCGTCGTGCTGCGCAGCGTCAGGCCGGTCAGCTTGTTCTCGCCGTGGATCTCGGCGACTTCGCTGTCCCACACGAACGAGATCTTCGGGTCGGCGAAGGCGCGCTCCTGCATCGCCTTCGACGCGCGCAGGCTGTCGCGACGGTGGACGATCGTCACGGACTTGGCGAAGCGGGAGAGGAAGGTCGCTTCCTCGATCGCCGTGTCGCCGCCGCCGATGACGGCGATGTCCTGGTCCTTGAAGAAGAAGCCGTCACAGGTGGCGCACCAGGAGACCCCGCGTCCGGAGAGCTGGTCCTCGTTGGGGAGGTTCAGCTTGCGGTGCTGGGACCCGGTGGTGACGATGACGGCCTTCGCCCGGTGGACGGTGCCCTCGGTGTCGGTGACGGTCTTGATGTCGCCGCTGAGGTCCACCGCGACGATGTCGTCGGGCACCAGCTCGGCGCCGAAGCGCTCCGCCTGGGCGCGCATGTTGTCCATGAGGTCGGGACCCAGGATGCCCTCCCGGAAGCCCGGGAAGTTCTCCACCTCGGTGGTGTTCATCAGCGCACCGCCTGCGGTGACCGACCCCTCGAAGACCAGCGGCTTCAGGGCGGCGCGCGCTGTGTACAGCGCGGCGGTGTAGCCCGCAGGCCCGGATCCGATGATGATCACGTTACGGACGTCGCTCACGGGTGTCTTCCTCGTCTCTACCGACTACTGCGGGGCCCTGGCGGGACTCTCGTCCTGCCTAACGGATCCTAAGGGTCCAGCATTCCCGCGCCGGTACGCCGTCAGCGCGCGTACGTGTCCTGCCGGAGTACCCGGCCCGGCTCCGTGGTGCAGGCGGCGTCCACGACGTACACGTCGACGTGCGCCGGATCGCCGGGGTGGGGAAGGACCACCAGGTACGCGTCGGTGCCCTCGTAGGGCTCGTGCGCGGAGGCGAGCGCCTGCTCGGAGCGGTGGACGCCCTTCTGCACACACGGCGGCAGCGCGACGGACTGGGTGCGGAACGGGGTGAGGGCCGGGGTGTCGGAACCGAGCGCCGGGGACTGCGCGCCCGAGGTCTGGACCGGTTCCCCCAGCAGCTCCCGGACACGTGCCTGGAGAGCGCCGGCGACCTCTGCGTCGCGCTTCGCCCCCGCCACGTCTCCCGGCTGCCGCGCCACGTCCGAGACGCGCTTGTCCGCCGCGTCGTTCTGGTTCGCTCCGATGTCGAGGGAGTGCAGCAGGACCCCGCCGAGGCCGAGGACCGCAGCCGTGGAGGCCGTGACCAGCAGTGTCCTGGCCCAGCGGCGCCGGGGGCGGGCGTGGCCGCGTCCCGGGCCCGTGGAGGCCGTGGAGTGGCCGCTGGGGCGGCCCGCGCCCTGCGGCGCCGTCCCCTGGGGGGCCGGCGGGGGGGGAGGGTGGGGAGTGGCGAGACGGGGGCGCCGCGCCCGGGCCCGGGGGCGCCGGGGCCGGGCGCGGGGGGGCCCCCCCCCCCGGGCGCCCCCCCCCCGGGGGGGCCCCGGGGCTGGACTGTTCCACGTGGAACAGTCGACGGCGCCGTCGAGTCGAGCAGCGCCTCGGCGGCGAGCGCGGCGTCGATCCGGCCGGCGATGTCCGCGGGCATGCGCGGGGGGCCGGGGAGTGTGCCCAGCAGGTTGCGGATCTCGTCCAGCGACGAGCGCACGTCGGAGCAGAGCTCGCAGCCGTCGAGATGGCCGCGTACGTCCGCGGAGCGGCCCGGTGGCAGGAGGCCTTCGGCCAGGTCCGAGATCTCCGAGACCTCGGGGTGCGCGTCCGTTCCCGTCGTCGAAGTCACTGGTGGCCACCTCCGCCCTTTTCCGTTGCCGTCTCTGGGACGGATGTCCCCTCCGTCCGGTTCCTTCCCCGGCTGGAGTCCGCGTTACTCCCCTGGTCGGCGCGCAGATGAGTGAGGAGCGGCAGGAGCCGTGCCCGGCCGCGCGCGCATCTGCTCTTCACGGTGCCGGTCGGTACGTCGAGAACGGCGGCGGCCTCGGCGACGGGGTAGCCCTGCATGTCCACCAGGACGAGGGCGGCGCGCTGCTCCGGGGGCAGGGTGGCGAGGGCGGTGACCAGTTCGCGGTGGAGCTCGCCGCGCTCGGCGGGGGCGGCGGCGGATTCGTGCGGTTCGAGGAGCGCCTCGAAGCGGTCCTCGTCGTCGACGGGGGAGGTGCGGCGGGAAGCCGTCTTGCGCGCCCGGTCCAGGCACGCGTTCACGGTTATCCGGTGCAGCCAGGTCGTGACCGCGGACTGGCCGCGGAAGGTGTGGGCGGCGCGGAAGGCGGACACCAGCGCGTCCTGGACGGCGTCGGCGGCCTCCTCGCGGTCCCCCAGGGTGCGCAGGGCGACGGCCCACAGGCGGTCGCGGTGGCGCCGGACGATCTCCCCGAACGCGTCGGGGTCTCCCGCGACGTGCCGGGCGAGGAGATCAGCGTCGCTGGCCTCCTCCCCCGGCTTACTGTCGTCGTCCACAAGCGCCTCCCCGTTCGCCGCTCAGCTGGTGCCGAGGACCTTTATCTCCGCGATGCCGCCGCGGAAGCCGCCACCCGACTCGGGTGGCAGGTCGGTGATGTGGATCAGGACGTACCGCGTCTCCACCGGCACGGCGACGGTCACCCGCACCGTGCCCCCCGCCTTGGACGCCGGGGAGAGCCGTTGCGGGAAGGCCGCCAGGGCGGTCGGCCGGGAGGCGTCCGGTGCCGCGGCCAGCACCTCGACGGTCTGCCCGGGGGCCCACATCGTGACATCGATACCGGTGACCTTCCGGCGGCCGCCCAGGTCGACGGTGATGCCACTGCCCTGGATGCGGCTGGAGAGGTTGCCGAAGTTCGACTGGCCCTTGTAGTTGCTGGTGATCCAGGCGGTGTCGGCCCTGCCGTCTATGGCGAGCGGGACCTTCCCCGGCTGCGTCGGGTCGCCCAGGGGCGAGAACTCGCTGGCGGACGAGATGGCCAGTGTCGTGCCGGGAGCGGAGCCGGTGGGGTCCTGGCCCGCCCGCTGGGAGGTCCCCGTGTCGTCCTTGCTCCGTGCCTCGCGGCTCATGAGCGTGTCCGCGAGCTGCCAGCTGCCCAGGCCCAGCGCGACGATCAGCAGCGCGGAGACGGCCCACTTGAGGGCCTTGCCGGTGCGGCCGGGAAGGGTCGGCGGCGCGGCGGGGGGCGTGGGGGCCGGCCGGGGCGCGGCGGGCGTCTGGCGGTAGGGGCCCTGCTGGTACGTGGTGCGCTGGTACGGCGAGATGTCCGGCTCGGGGGGCCGGATCCGGGGCAGGCCGGCGACCGCCCGCGCCAGCTCCTCGGGAGTGGTGCAGGGCGATTCCTCGCGGGAGGCGGTGGCGCCCTCGTTGACGAGCGCACGCATCGCGATCTCCGACAGCCCGCGGTGGACCCCTGCGCGCACCTGGTCGGGGGCGACGAGCCCCACGTCCTTGGGGAGCCCGGTGAGGCCGTACGCGTCCTCCTCGTAAGGCCAGCGCCGGGTGAGCGAGGCGTAGAGCAGGGCGCCGATCGCCTGGGTGTCCTCGCGCTGCGGCCGCTCCGACTTCAGACCGCGCAGCGCGGCGGTGACGGCCAGGCCGCGGATGCGGTACTGGCCCGAGCTGGTGCGCAGTACGGAGCCGGGGCTGAGCCGCAGGTGCGCCAAGCCCTCGCGGTGGGCGGCGGCCATGGCTTGGGAGACCTGGCTGACCATCTGGTAGGCGTCGTGCGGCTCCAGCGGTCCGGCGGTCAGGCTGTCGCTGAGGGCGGTCGCGTCCGGGAGCCACTCGTGGATGACGTAGACGAGGTCGTTCTCCTCGACCGCGTCGAGGACCTGTACGAAGCGGGGATCACCCAGGAGTGCCGCCGAACGGGCGGCGGCGAGCACCTGGCGGGCCCTGGGGTGGTCGGCGGGCAGGAGGTGCATGCCGACGGCACGCCGCAGCTTCTCGTCGACCGCCCGCCAGCTGCTGAAGCCGTCGAGACGGGTGACGCACTCCTCCAACTGGTAGCGGCGGGCGAGCTTGTGTCCGCTGTGGAGTTCCGGCGGGTCGCTCTTGCCCTGGTGCTGTTCCGCCGTCCCGCCCTGTGGTTCGTCCCGCGCGTCCTGAAGGATGTTCTGATCCGTCGTCTCGTCGGCTGTGGCCCCGTCCTGCTGGACGGCGGGCGGCGGTTCGCCGCCCTCGTTGGCCACTCCGACGGCAGCCGTACTCCGATCCGCCACCGTCGTTCCTGCCTCCCCATCCGTTGCGCGATCCCACTGCAGAGCCAAGGCCAATTGTGCCCACAGTCCTGCTCTATGCACGACACACGGCGGGAGCCGAAGGTTGTCCGCCGTGTTTGTTCGATCAACGGCCGAGTCGGCCGCGCACCATTCCGACCATCGCGGTCATTTCCTCGATCCGCATGCGCTTGGCCGCGACGTAGAACACGCCGAGCAGCAGGGCGCCGCCGATGACGAGGGAGACCAGCGAGCCGCCCGCACCGCTGCCCAGGGTCCGGGTGATGCCGTAGACGGCGGCCCCGGCGATCAGCGCGGCGGGCACGCAGGCGCCCGTGAGGCGCGCGTACGTCCGGGTGATGCGCTTGCCGTCGAGATCGCCGCCCAGCCGGGCGCGCAGCCGCCTGACGGCCACTCCGACGCCGACCGCGTAGGCCAGTCCGTAGGAGAAGGCCATACCGACGACGGCCCAGCGCGAGGGGAGCACGACGAAGCAGACCGCGGACGCGGCGGCGTTCACCGCAGCGACGATCACCGTGTTGTAGAAGGGGGTGCGGGTGTCCTCGAAGGCGTAGAAGCCGCGCAGCACGACGTACTGCACCGAGAACGGGATCAGGCCGATCCCGAAGGCCATCAGGATGAATCCGATGTTGCGCGCGGAGTCCGTCCCGGTGCCGGCGTACAGCAGGCTGCACATCGGGACGCCGAGGGCGAGGAAGGCGAACGCGGCCGGGACGATCGCCACGGCGGAGGTGCGCAGCCCGTAGGAGATGTCGTCGCGGACCGCGGGCGCGTCCCCGTCGTGGGCGGCGCGGGAGATGCGGGGCAGCACGGCGGCCATGACGGAGACCGTGATGATCGCCTGCGGCATCTGCCAGATCAGCAGCGCGTTGTTGTACGCGGTGATGCCCGTGCCCTGGAAGCCTGCCTTGTCGGCCTCGGAGCCGGCCCAGGTGGCCAGCTGGGTGACGACGATGAGGCCTGCCTGGTTGGCGAGGACGAAGAAGAACGTCCACTTGGCCAGCTTCGCCGCGTGGCCCAGCCCGTGGCCGCGCCAGTCGAACCGCAGCCGGAACGCGAAGCCCGCCTCGCGCAGGTACGGCAGCATCGCGATGGACTGGACGGCCAGGCCGAGCAGGGTGCCGATGCCGAGCAGCCGGACGCCGTCGGGGGAGATCGTCGTGGCGTCCATGTTGGTCGTGCCGTAGGAGCCGTAGACCCAGATGAACATGCCGAAGGTGAAGATGACCACGATGTTGTTGAGGACCGGGGTCCACATCATCGCGCCGAACTTGCCGCGGGCGTTGAGGATCTGGCCCATCACGACGTGCACGCCCATGAAGAAGATCGTGGGCAGGCAGTAGCGGGCGAAGGTCACCGCGACGTCGAAGGTGGCGGGGTTGTCCGCGATCTTCGTGGACATCATGCGGACCAGCAGCGGGGCCGCGAACACGGTGATGGTGACGATGCCGCCGAGGATGACCATGACGAGGGTCAGCAGGCGGTTGGCGAAGGCCGTGCCGCCGTCCTCGTCGTCCTTCATCGCGCGCACCAGCAGCGGGACGAAGACCGAGTTGAGGCCGCCGCCGACGGTGAGGATGTAGATCATCGTGGGCAGGACCATCGCCACCGCGTAGGAGTCGCCGAGGGTGGCGACACCGATCGCGGCGGCGATGACGAGCGTGCGGACGAACCCGGTGAGACGGGAGACCAGGGTGCCGGCCGCCATCAGGGCGCTGGACTTCAGGATGCTGCTGCCGCGGCCGGCGGAGCGGGGCGCCGGGACCGGCGCCGTCCGCTGCTCCGGTTCGGGCGCGACGGGCGGCCCGGGCGGTCCGGGGGGCGCGGTGGGCGCGAAGTGCTCCGGGGCCGGGGTCGGGGCGGGCTGCTGGTCCCGGTACAGGTGCGCGAACGCGTCGTACGGGGGCGGCTCCTCTGCCGCGTGGGTCACCAGGTCGTCCACCCCGACGTACTGCGTGGTCGCGTCGTCGCCGTACGGCATCTGGTACTGCTGCTGCGGCGGCCACTGCTGCCCGTAGGGCGGGGGCGGCGGCGGGGGGTGCGCGGCACGGTCGTAGAGGGCCTCGTTGACGGGGTCCTGCGCGGTCGGATCCTGCTGCGGGTACGGATCGTAGGCGTAGGTGTTCTGCAGATAGGGATCCGGGTTCTGCTGGTAGGAATCCGGGTTCTGCAGGTAGGGGTCCGTCGGGGCCTGATGGTGGGCAGGGGGCGGCGGTACCTGTGCGCGCGGATCTCCGGCCGGAGTCTCCCGGTCGCGGTCACCGTCGTACGGCGCGTTCATCTGCCCCACCTCATTGAGTGTCCGCTGTCGGGACCCGGCCTGGCTATCGGTCCACCTTCTCACCCGGTGGGGACGGGTCCGTGCTTTCGGGTGCGGTGTCCGGGGCCGGGTCACCCGGCTGCCCGGCTTCGGCGCCGTGCGCACCGCCGCCCTCGTCCGCCCCGCCCGTACCGTCCGTACCGTCGTCGTCACCGGTCGCCTCGTGGGCGTCGCCGTCGTCGCCGCTGTCGTCCCCGTCAGCATCGGGATCGTCGGTACCGGCGGCGGCCTTGCGCTTGCGCTGGTTGTACATCTTCACGCCGGCCAGCGCGAGGAGCAGCAGGCCCCCGGCGATGACCAGCATCACGGTGTCGGTGATCGAGGTGACCTTGACGTTGAACGACATCGGCTCGCCGTACCGGACGCCGTCCTTCGTGTAGAGCTGGGCGGTCACCTGGGCCAGGCCGTTCGCCCCCGCCTTGGTGGGGAACTTCAGCGAGCGGGTGTGCCCGCCCTCGACGGTGACCGGCTGGGGGTCGCCGACGTCCAGCCGGATCTGCGCGCTGGAGGTGAGCCGCAGTTCCAGGCCGGTGACGGCCTGCCCCAGTTCGTTCTTCACGGTCACCGGGATCGTGGCACTGCGCCCGGACAGGGTCAGATTGGTCTTGTCCAGGATGTGCACCGCGCCCATGAGGTCGGTGAGGTACGAGCCGATGGACTCGCGGAACAGTGAGGCGCCGCCGGGATCGCCGCGCCAGCCGTTGGACATCGAGCGCAGGACCGCCGCCGTGAAGGGGACGGTGACCCGGTCCTTGCGGCTGAGGATCACCGTGAACCCGTTGAGCTGGCCCTGCGTCCGCTGGATGTCCTGGAACGCGCTGGTGCTGATCTCCTGCTTGCGCAGATAGTCCGGGTAGGCGGACGTGGCGGGCACTTTCTGGTTGGCGGCCGTGTCGGCCGTCGCCTTGGTGGCCGCGTCGAAGCTGATGGTCTGCGCCCAGGGGCTGTGGGAGACCGCGGTGATGCCCCGGGCCATCTCCTGTGCCTGGGACGCGGTGGGCATGCGCTGGGGGGCCACGACGATGCTGCGCTGCTTCGTCGGCGCCTGCAGGGAGATCATCAGCGTCTGGGAGAGGAAGTCCTGGACGGCGAGGGCGGACGCCGAGGCGCCCGTCATGTCGCCCTGGAACGCCTTGGAGAGGATGGCGTCGCTGACCACCGCCGTGGTGCCGCCGCTGATCGGCCGGGCGGACGTCGGGGTGTAGTCCAGGGAGCCGGTCTCACCGAAGCTGTCGCTGCGCGCGATGACCTTGTCGGCGCCGCCCGCGGTGGCGACGTCCACGATCGACGGATCGACGGCACCGTCGGCCGGCCACGCCACGTTGGCGATGGGGTCCAGGCCCAGGATCGTGTCGACGGTCCTGACGCCGAGGTCGGTGGCCGTCTTGAGGTGGCCGAGGGTCGCCGGGACCTCCTTGCCGTGGTGGGCGATGGAGGCGATGTCGGTGTCGCCGAAGGGCAGCGCGACCACTTCGTGGCCCGCGGTCGCGGACTTCAGGTCGTTGAGCCACTGCTTGGCGTTCTCGGTGCCCGTGCCCGGCGTCGTGTGCGCGATGTCACCATCGGGCCCCAGGACCCGGTAGCTGCGGGTCATGAAGTCGACGGTGGCGAGCAGGTCCGGGTCGACGACCCACGTGATGGGGAGCGTCCTGCCCAGCTCCACGAGCTCCTGCAGCCGGCCGCCGGGCGCGAGGTCCGCCGCGAGGTCGTCGTCGAGGAAGATCGGGCTCTGCTGGTCGTCGGTGTCGCTGCGCACCGCCAGGTGCGGCCGGTCGGCCAGCGGCCACAGGAACGTGTACTGGGTCGGCTTGGCCTCGCCCTTCGCGTACCAGGGGAGGAACGTCCGCTGGATCCCCAGGACGTGGTTGTAGGCCTCGTCGGGCGTCTGGCCGTTGAGCGTGACCCCCAGCTGATACACGCCGTCAGCGCCCAGCCCCAGGGCGCTCACGGGCACCTTCAGGGAGAAGGAGCTGCTCGTGCCGGACGGGATGTCCGCCAGCTTGGCCGTGTGCTCGGCGATCAGGCTGCCGTCGTCACCGGTGACCCCGGTGCGCGCGGCGGCGGAGCTGATCGCGCTGCGGCTGGTGAGCGGACTGTTGGAGGAGATGCGCAGGCCGGCCTCGGCACGGGTGATCGTGCCCCGCCCGGTGTTGGTGACGGTGCCCGCGACGGTGACCGTGCCGTCCTTCGCGGGGGTGAGCGGGTCCACGGACTCCACGGAGACCTGGGCGGTCCGTGATCCGGTACCCGGGGCCGCGGCATGGGCGGCGGGTGCCGTGTGCGCTTGCAGCAGGCCCGCGAAGAGCGACGCCCCGGCGATCAGCGCGGCCGCGCGGCGTATCCGCCGCGGACGCGCCGTGGGTGTACCGGGTGACTGTGCCGCCTCGCCCACTCGTTTGCCCGTCCTGTCGTCAATCGGATGTGCGTCCTGGCATGTTAACGATCGAGCGAGAGGCAAAGTGCTGCGGACTGCTCCATGTGGAGCGGCGGCATAACGAGGAGGCCGGGGGGCTCGCGGCCACGTACCCTTTTGCGTTGTGCCGAATGCCAACAATGACCCCCAGACCCAGCAGGCCCCTCACACGGTCGCGCCGGTCGCCGAAGACCTCGGCCGCCGCTTCCAGGAAGCCGGCTTCAAGCTCGCCCTCGTCGGCGGCTCGGTCCGTGACACCCTGCTCGGCAGGCTCGGCAACGACCTGGACTTCACGACCGACGCCCGCCCCGAGCAGGTGCTGAAGATCATCCGGCCCTGGGCGGAGGCCGTGTGGGAGGTCGGTATCGCCTTCGGCACCGTCGGGTGCCGCAAGGACGGCTTCCAGGTCGAAGTCACCACCTACCGGTCGGAGGCGTACGACCGGACCTCCCGCAAGCCCGAGGTCTCCTACGGCGACACCATCGAGGAGGACCTGGTCCGCCGTGACTTCACGGTCAACGCGATGGCCGTCGCGCTGCCCGGCAGTGTCTTTGTCGACCCGTACGGCGGGCTCGACGACCTGGCCGCACGGCTGCTGCGCACCCCGGGCACCCCGGAGGACTCCTTCTCCGACGACCCGCTGCGGATGATGCGCGCCGCGCGCTTCGCGGCCCAGCTGGACTTCGAGGTCGCCCCCGAGGTCGTCGCCGCCATGACGGCGATGGCGGACCGCATTGAGATCGTCTCGGCGGAGCGGGTCCGGGACGAGCTGAACAAGCTCATCCTCTCGGAGAACCCGCGCAAGGGGCTGCGGCTGCTGGTCGACACCGGGCTCGCCGAGCGGGTCCTGCCGGAGCTCTCGGCACTGCGCCTGGAGCGCGATGAGCACCACCGGCACAAGGACGTCTACGAGCACTCGCTGACCGTCCTGGAGCAGGCCATCGACCTGGAGGAGGACGGCCCCGACCTGGTGCTGCGGCTGGCTGCGCTGCTGCACGACATCGGCAAGCCGCGGACCCGGCGCTTCGAGTCGGACGGCCGGGTCTCCTTCCACCACCACGAGGTGGTGGGCGCGAAGATGACCAAGTCCAGGATGACCAAGCTCAAGTACCCCAACGACATGATCAAGGACGTGTCGAGGCTCGTCGAGCTGCACCTGCGGTTCCACGGGTACGGCACCGGTGAGTGGACGGACTCCGCCGTCCGGCGCTACGTCCGCGACGCCGGCCCGCTGCTGGACCGGCTGCACAAGCTCACCCGGTCCGACTGCACGACGCGGAACAAGCGCAAGGCCGCGGCGCTCTCCCGTACCTACGACGGGCTGGAGGAGCGCATCGGCGAACTCCAGGAGCGCGAGGAGCTTGATTCGATCCGCCCGGACCTCGACGGCAACCAGATCATGCAGATCCTGGATGTCCGGCCCGGCCCCGTGATCGGCAAGGCCTACCAGTTCCTGCTGGAGCTGCGTCTGGAGAACGGTCCGCTGTCCGAGGAGGACGCGACCGACGCTCTGAAGAAGTGGTGGGCGGCACAGGACTGAGCGCGCGAACCGAGCCGCCGCTGCGATGTTCCACGTGGAACAAAAGACCCCCCCCCGACGAAACCCGGGGGGGGGGTGGAGGAGCGGGAGAACCCCCCCCCCCGGCGCCCGGCGGACACCACCCAGACGAGGAGAGA